>JAKONK010000221.1 GCA_022701985.1 Actinomycetales bacterium | reverse complement strand
TCACGGCCGACCCCCCGCCGCCCCGGCCAGCAGCGCCTCACCGGCGGCCTCGACGCCCTCGGTGCCCGTGGCGAGCAGGACGACGGCGCGCCCGCCCTCCCGGTCGAGCCCGACGTACGTGCGGGTGCCCCCGGTGCCCCCGTCGTGCCAGGTGACGGGTGGGAGCCCCCGCCCGGGGTCGGCGGGGTCGGTGGTCCAGGCGAGCCCGCTCTGGCGCCCGCCCTCGGAGGGCGCGACCGGGTCGAGCGCCGACGCGCCGGGAGCCGTCCCGTCCAGCAGCGCGGCGGCGAGGGCGCCGAGGTCGGTGGCGGTCGAGTGCGTGCCGACACCGGCCGGCGCCCAGCCGGGAGCGGTCCACGGGTCCTGCTCGCGGCCGTTTCCGGCGACGGGGCGCGCGGCCCCCGCAGGCACCTCGGAGGGGTCCTCGGCGACCGTCGTCGCCGTCATGCCCAGCGGTCCGGTGAGGCGCTCGGCGAGCAGCTGCTCGTAGGTGGTGCCCGCCCGGACGGCGAGGGCGTCGCCGAGGGCGGCGAAGGCGAGGTTGGAGTACACCGGCTCGGCGCCGCCCGGTGCACCGGCGCGTCCGGCGGCCGCGAGCACGGCGTCGGCGTCCCCGCTGTACGGGGTGCCGGCGGTCAGACCCGCGAGGGCCGCGCGCCCGGTCGCCAGCGGCGAGGGGTCGAGGCGGGGCAGGCCCGAGCGGTGGGACGCGACCTCGGCCAGCGTCGCCGTGCCGCTGCCGGCGAGGGCGGTCCCCGGCACCAGGGCCCCCATCGGCTCGTCGAGGCGGACCTCGCCGCGGTCGACGGCGTCGGCGAGCAGCGCGCCGGTGAGCACCTTGGCCACGGACCCCGTCTCGAAGGGGGTGTCGGCGTCGACGGGCCCACCGCCTCGTCCCGTGGTCCCCAGACCGGCGGTGGTCACCGCGCCGTCCTCCACCCACGCGACCGCGACGCTGCGGTGCCCCTGAGGACCGCCGAGCGCGTCGAGGGTGCGGGCGGCGAGCGCCGGGTCACCGGTGCGCTCGGGACCCAGCCGCGGCGGGTGCGGGCCGACCGTCGAGGCGGCGAGGACACCGGCGGCCAGTGCGCCGGTGAGCACCAGGAGGGTCTTCCGAGAAGGCCTCATGCGCAGTCACCGTAGACGCTTCTACGGAATCACGCTCTTCCGTAGGAGTCGTCCTCCAGGCGGTCAGCGAGCGGCGGCGGCCAGGACCGCCTGCGGCACGGCGTTCGGGCCACCCACCGCGACCAGCGAGCGCGCCGCCGTCCCCGGCAGCAGCGACGCCGTCGCCGGGCTGAGGGCGTCGGGCGCGGTGACGAAGAGCGGGCGGCGCTGCAGCCCGGCCAGCGGTCCAGCGGCCAGCGCGTCGGGGAACCGCACGCCGTTGGCCAGGTACCCGGAGCCGGCGCTGTCGAAGGGCAGGCCGAAGCCGCCCACGTCGCCGTCCTGCGCGGAGCTGCCCAGCTCGGGGGCGCAGGCCAGCGCGAGCAGCACCGCGGCGGTGTCGAACCTGTCGGTCCCGCGCACGGGCAGGACGGCCGCGCCGGCGGCCGCCAGCGCGTCGAGCACCCGGGAGGAGATCGCGGCGGACCCGCCGAGGGTCACCACCTGCGTGACCCCGAGCTCGGCGAGGGTGCTCGCGGTGACCGGGGGCAGCGCGTCACGGGCGGTGAGGAGCAGCGGCACCCTGGCCGCGCAGGCCAGCGGCCCCGCGGAGAGGGCGTCGGCGGGGTTGGTGCCGCTGGCGATGACGGCGGTGCGCCGGGCTCCCCCCGGCAGCAGGGCGTAGCTCCTGGCGCTGGGCGCGGCCAGCCTGGCCGCGGCAGCCGCGGTGGCGTAGCGGTCCTCCCCGGCGACCCTGACGACGCGGGCGCCGAGCGCCTCGACGGCGCGCTGCACGTCGGCGGTGACGACGGCGGTGCCGCCCATCACGTGCACGACGCGGCCGGAGGGGGGCAGCAGGCCCAGCAGGTCGCGCAGCACCGCCTGGGTGACGGCCGGCAGCGACGAGCGCTGGGTCAGGACCACCGGCGCCGACAGGTGACCGGCGAGCGACGACGCGGCCAGCGCGTCGATGCCGCCGGAGGCGTCCTCACCGCTGGCCAGCAGCACGCCCCCCGGGGCGCCGCCGGAGGCGGTGAGCGCGCTGGCCACCTCGCGGGCGAGCAGCGCCGCGGTGGCGTAGCGGTCCTCGCCGCCGAGCCTGTCCGAGCCCGCCACGCGAGCCACCCCCTCGAGAAGAAGCTCCCCGCACGCACGGAATGTCCTGCGATCGTGGCACGCCGCCACCTAGCGTGACCTCGGATCCTCACGACTCGGGCCGCACTCGCTGCGGCCGGCCTGCCGCGCGCCCGCCCGAGGTCCCGACGACCCCGCCCGACGAGCAGGAGGTGCCACCGCGATGGCGCTCAGCTCCCAGCTGACCACCCTGCACGCCCGCGTGCGCCGCTACGTCCCCGGCGCCTCCCTGCCCACCCCCCTGGACGCCGCCGGCGTGCGCCACCTGCTGCGCCGCACCACCTGGGGCGCCACCCCCGGCCTGGTGGCGGAGGTCACCCGCGACCCGCAGGCCTGGTTCGACGCCCAGCTGGCCCCCGACGGCATCGACGACGCCACCTGCGACGGGTACGCGGCCCGCTTCCCCAAGCCCCAGCGCACCACCGCCCAGGTCAGGGCGGCGGACGGCAACGGCAGCTGGGGCACCATGCATGAGCTCGGCATGGCGACCCTGGCCCGCTACACCTGGAGCCGGCGCCAGCTGTTCGAGGTGCTCTGCGACTTCTGGTCCAACCACCTCAACACCACCTGCCCCAGCTCCGACGTGTGGGACAACCGCCACACCTACGACCGCGACGTCATCCGCCGCCACGCGTTCGGCTCCTTCGAGGAGATGCTCATCGCCTCGGCCAAGCACCCCGCGATGCTGCGCTACCTGGACAACGCGTCTTCCTCGAAGAAGGCCCCGAACGAGAACTACGCCCGCGAGGTCATGGAGCTGCACACCGTCGGGGTGGACGCCGGCTACGGCGAGGCCGGGGTGAAGGCCGCAGCGCGGGTGTTCACGGGCATGACGGTCGACGAGGACGGCGGCTACACCTACGACGCCGCTCGCCACGACACCTCCGCAGCGTCGGTGATGGGCTGGTCGACCCCTGCCCACGCCGCCGCCCAGGGCGAGGCCGTGGCGGTGGACTTCCTGCGCCACCTGGCCCGTCACCCCGCGACCGCGACGACGGTCGCGCGCAAGCTGGCGGTCCGGTTCGTCTCCGACGCACCCCCGGCCCCGCTGGTGGCGGACATGGCGGCGGCCTACTCCGCCGGGGGCACGCAGGTGCTGCCCGTCCTGAGGGTGCTGTTCGCCAGCGAGGAGTTCTGGGCCTCGGCAGGGCAGAAGACCCGCCGGCCGCTGGAGGGCTACGTCGCCGCGGTGCGCGCCATCGGCGCGGCCCCCGGCGCGGAGGCCTGGGGAGGCATCGACGACCTCTACTGGCAGACCCGCGAGCTGGGGCACCA
>JAKONK010000216.1 GCA_022701985.1 Actinomycetales bacterium | reverse complement strand
CCTCAGACGACGCGGCGGAACTGCACGTCGTCGGTCCACAGGGTGCGGACCGAGACGCTCTCCCCGGTGCGGGGGGAGTCGATGATCTTGCCGTCGCCGGCGTACATCGCGACGTGGCCGTAGCTGTTGAACAGCACCAGGTCACCGACCCGCGGCTCGGACACGGCGTACCCGGCGCTGCGCATGGCCGACGACGTGCGGGGGAGGTCGACCCCGACCTTGCCGTAGGCGTACTGCACGAGGCCCGAGCAGTCGAAGCCCGTCGTCGGGCTGGTGCCGCCGAAGCGGTAGGCCAGGCCCACGCTCTGCTTGGCGACGGAGACGGCCGTCTCGGCGGCCGAGGAGACCGGAGCCGGAGCGGGGGCCGACGCCGCCGGCGCCGGGGCGCCGCCCAGGAGGGCGAGCACCTGGCCGGGGTAGATGGTGGAGCTCCACCCGAGGCCGTTCGCGTCGAGCACGGCCTGCGTCGAGGACCCGGCGGCGCGGGCGATGCTCGAGACGGTGTCCCCGGAGCGCACGGTGTAGCTGGTGCCGAGTGCGCCGTTGGCGGGCAGCGGCGCGGCGGCCACCGACAGCGAGGCCGCTGCCTTCACCGCGGGGGTCCCACCCGCGGAGGTGCCCGGCACCTGGGCGGAGGCGGCACCGGCGGTCGCGATGACCGGGACGGCGGCGAGCGCGCCCGTGGTCACCACCACACGGGTCACGGCGCTGACGTCGACGAGGGGGCGCACCGGAGCCCGGTGGCGTGCAGAGCGAGACACGGCGGCGACGCTACGTGCGCGAGCGGTCACTGTCCGGCGAATCGGACGATTGCGGCGTGAGCCCTCCCACCCCGGGAGTTCGCTGGTAGCGGCCTGGGTGACCCGGTGAAGCCGCACCCGGGGGCCCCCGCCCCGCCTAGCCTGGCCGGCGTGATCCCAGCCCTCGGCCCCGACTGGCTCGACCCCGACACCCTCCTGCGCAGCCTCGGCCTCGTCGGGCTGCTCGTCATCGTCTTCGTGGAGTCGGGGCTGCTCGTCGGCTTCTTCCTCCCCGGTGACTCGCTCCTGTTCACCGGCGGCCTGCTCATCGCCACGGGCGTGCTGACGGTGCCGCTGTGGCTCGCGCTGGTGCTGGTGCCGCTGGCCGCGGTCCTCGGAGACCAGTGCGGGTACCTGATCGGGCGCCGGCTCGGCCCGGCCGTGTTCCGCCGCGCCGACGCGCGCGTCTTCAAGCCCCAGTACGTGGACGACGCCTACGCCTTCTTCGACAGGTACGGCGGCCGGGCGGTCCTCCTGGCGCGCTTCGTGCCGGTCGTGCGGACGTTCGTCCCGGTGGTCGCGGGCGTCGCCAGGATGGACTACCGCACCTTCGTGAGCTGGAACGTCGTCGGCGGCGTGCTCTGGGGGGCGGGGGTCACCACGCTCGGCTACCTGCTGGGCGGCCTGTCGTTCGTGCGCGACAACATCGAGGTCATCCTGATCCTCATCGTGCTCGTCTCGGTGCTGCCGGTGGCGGTCGAGGTGCTGCGCGGCCGGGCCCGCGCGCGGGCCGGGAGGCGGGCGCACCGCGCGTGATCGCGGTGCCGCGGTCGGTGGCCGCGGGGTTGCGATCCGGTAACGGGCGGGTGCTGGGGCCCTCCCGCGCCTTGCGTGCGGGGGACACCCCGGGGTGGAGTGAGCGGGTCCAGGGGGAAGCCGCCGCACGACCTGCGGCGGTCTCCCGTGCGAAGACGCCCGACGAAGGGGCCCTCCCACGTGATCACCTCTCGCAGAACCACCGCCGCACTGGCCTTCCTGGCCGGCGGCGCGCTCGTCCTCTCCGGATGCTCCGCCGACCGCGGGGGTGAGGGGGGGACCGGTGCCAGCAGCTCCGCCGGCACCACGAGCGCGACCATCACGGCCGCGCACGAGCAGGAGTTCAACAGCTACAACAACAACACCGCCGACCAGAACGCCGTCCAGAACGTCGTCGTCCTGAACAACGTGCTCGGCGGCTTCTGGGACTTCGGCCCCGACGGCGGCGTCCTCGACGAGAGCGAGTTCGGCACCGTCGAGAAGACCAGCGACGACCCGCTGACGATCAGGTACACCTTCGCCGACGACGCCGTCTGGTCCGACGGCGAGCCGATCGACTGCGACGACTTCATGCTCACCTGGGCCGCCAACTCCGGGAAGTTCACCTCCACCGAGACCGACGCCGAGGGCAACCCCCTCTCGGGCTTCTCCTCGGCCGGCACCACCGGCTACGAGGACATGAACGCCCCGCAGTGCGCCGCCGGTGACAAGGAGGTCGAGCTCTCCTACGCGACCCCGTTCGCCGACTGGGCCGGCATGTTCGGCGCGGGCTCGATCCTCCCCGCCCACAAGGTGGCGCAGGGCGCCGGCGTCGAGGACCTCATCGGCGCGCTGACCAGCAACAACAGCGAGCAGGTCAACCAGCTCGCGCAGTTCTACAACACGGGCTTCATCGGCACGCCGGGCACCGTGGACACCGACAACTGGCTGTCGTCCGGCCCGTACAAGATCGACTCCTGGCAGGCCGGCCAGTCGATCACCCTGGTCGCGAACGACCAGTACTGGGGCACGCCGGCCAAGGCGAGCAGCATCGTCATCCGCTTCATCGACGCCACCGCCCAGGCCCAGGCCCTCGCGAACGGCGAGATCCAGGTCGCCCGCCCCCAGCCCGCGCAGGACATCCTGAGCCAGCTGCAGGCCATCGGTGACTCGGTCAAGATCGACCAGGGCGACGAGTACACCTTCGAGCACCTCGACTTCAACTTCGAGGGCGCCTTCGCCGACGCCGACCTGCGCAGGGCCTTCGCGCTGTGCGTGCCCCGCCAGCAGATCGTCGACAACCTGATCAAGCCGGTGAACGCGGACGCCACCGTGCTGAACTCGCGCTACAAGCTGTCCTTCCAGGAGGGCTACGACCAGGTCGTCGGCGCCTCCTACCAGGGCCAGTACGACCAGCCCGACATCGCTGCCGCGAAGCAGATCCTGGACAGCAAGGGCGCGGCCGGCACCCCCGTCCGCATCGGCTACCAGTCGCCCAACCAGCGCCGCACCGACGCCACGGCCCTGATCAAGGCCTCCTGCGACCAGGCCGGCTTCGACGTCCAGGACGCGGGCCAGCAGGACTTCTTCGGCGGCGGCCTCGCCAACGGCAACTTCGACGTCGCGCTCTTCGCGTGGTCGGGCTCGCCGCTCGTCTCCGGCCAGGCGTCGACGTACGTCACCGGCGGCGGCAACAACAACGGCAAGTACTCCAACCCGCAGGTCGACGAGCTGACCACGCAGCTGCTCGCCCAGACCGACGTCGCCGCTCAGGACACCACGATCGGCCAGATCGAGTCGGTCCTGTGGAGCGACCTGGCCACCATCCCGCTGTTCACGTTCCCCGGCCTCCAGGCCAACTCCACGAACGTGACCGGCCCGTCCTTCCAGCCGGCCCAGAGCCAGCAGACCTGGAACGACGACACCTGGACCGTGGCCCAGCAGTAGTCCCGCACGCGCCGGCCGGCGCCCTCCCCGGGGAGGGCGCCGGCCGGCGCTGCGCGCGGGCGGCACCCCCCGGTGCGCCCGCTGACCGCCCCCAGGCGCAGGCTTGTCCCCGGGGGCGCAGGGCCCGAGGTGCCCTGACCTGCTGATCCGCTCTCCCCGCTGTGGAAGGGGCCCTTGCCCGTGGTCGCTTACGTCCTGAGGCGCCTGCTGATCTCGATCGGCGTCTTCTTCGTCGCGACGTTCATGATGTACCTCCTGGTCGCCAACGCCGGTGACCCGCTGGAGGACCTGTACGGCATCACCGACCCCGGTGACCGCGCAGCCCGCATCGCGTCGCGCACCGAGATCATGCAGCTCAACACCCCCGTCGTGGAGCGCTACTTCGACTGGCTCGGCGGCCTCCTGAGCTTCCTGTGGGGGCAGGGCACGCTCGGCGTCAACCGCACCGGCCAGGCGATCGAGCCGCTGCTCGGCCTGGCGCTGGGCAGCACGCTGCGCCTGGTGGTGCTGGCCACCGTGCTCGCCATCGTCACCGGCGTGGCGGTCGGCATCGTGTCGGCGCTGCGCCAGTACACGAGCTTCGACTACACGATCACGTTCTTCTCGTTCGTCTTCTTCTCGCTGCCGATCTTCTGGGCCGCGGTGCTGCTCAAGCAGTTCGGGGCGATCGCCTTCAACGACTGGCTGGGCGACCCGGTGGTCCCGCTCCCGGTCATGGTCGTGCTGGCCGTCCTCGGCGGCCTGCTCGCGGTCAGCCTCGTGGGCGGCCGCACCTGGGCGCGCCGGGGCGCGTCGTTCGCCGGCGGCGCCGTCGTCGTCCTGGGCGTGCTGCTGGTGCTCTCGCAGACCGACTTCCTGGCCCGGCCGACGCTCGGCCCGGCCGGCGTCTCGGTGCTCGGCCTGGCCGCCGCGGTCGGCATCACCGCCCTGGTCTCGGGCCTGGCGAACCGCCGGGTGCTCATCGCCTCGCTGGCCGGGGCCGTGGTCGGGATCATCGTGTACGTCTCCACGGTGGGCGTCCTCGGCGACCCGACCTGGCCGTTCCTGATCGGCCTGTTCGTGCTCACGCTGGTGCTCGCCGGCGGCGTCGGGTTCGGCGTCGGCGGCATCGACCGCGGGCGCGCCGCCCGGGCCGCCGTGCTGTCTGCGGCCGTGGTCGCGGCGCTGAGCTTCGTCGACTGGTTGATGTTCGCCTGGCCGGCGTACGTCTCCAGCTCGCTGGGGCGCCCCATCGCGACCATCGGCTCGAACACGCCGAACTTCACCGGCACGCTGTGGGAGACCACGCTCGACTCGCTCACCCACCTGGTGCTGCCGAGCGTGACCCTCGTGCTCATCTCGTTCGCGCAGTACACGCGCTACACGCGCTCCAGCATGCTCGAGACGATGAACCAGGACTACGTGCGCACCGCGCGCAGCAAGGGCCTGACCGAGCGCACGGTGATCATGCGCCACGCGTTCCGCAACGCCCTGATCCCCGTCACCACGCTCGTGGCGCTCGACTTCGCCGCCATCGTCGGCGGCGCGGTGATCACCGAGCGCATCTTCGGGTGGCGGGGCATGGGGTCCCTCTTCATCGAGGGCATCTACACCGTCGACCCGCCCCCCGTGATGGCGTTCTTCGTGGTCGCCGCGGCAGCCGTGCTGCTGCTCAACATCGTGGCCGACCTCGTCTACGCCTACCTCGACCCGAGGATCCGACTCTCATGACGACGACCGACCCCCGCACCACCGCCGGCGAGCCCGGTGGCCCCGGTGCCGCCGGCGACACCGGAGACGCCTCCGGCCTCGCCGTCGTCGCCCTCTCGCAGGGCCAGCTGGTCCGCCGCCGCTTCCTGCGCCACCGCGGGGCGCTGGTCGGCATGGCCGTGCTGCTCTTCGTGGTGCTCCTGTCGTTCACCTCGATCGGGTTCGGTCCCGTCCCCGGCTGGTGGCACTACAGCTACACGCAGGTCACCGCCATCGAGAACGGCGGACGCCCCACGCTCGACCTGGTGCCGTGGCTCGACGGCGACGGCCTCGCCTGGGGCGACCACCCCTTCGGCCAGGACAACATCGGCATCGACTACTTCGCGCTGACCATGCGCGGCGCGCAGCGCTCGCTGATCATCGCGTTCGTCGTCGGCATCGTCGCCACCGTCATCGGCACGCTGGTCGGAGCCCTCGCCGGCTACTACCGCGGCTGGGTAGACGCCCTGCTGATGCGCGTCACCGACGTCTTCATCACCATCCCGGTGATCGTCATCGGCGCCGTGCTCGGCCGCCGCTTCGGTGCCCTGCCGATCTTCCTCTTCGGCGCCGTGCTGGGGGTGGTCCTGTGGACCTCGCTCGCACGGCTGGTGCGCGGCAACTTCCTCTCCCTGCGCGAGAAGGAGTTCGTCGAGGCCGCCCGCGCGATGGGCGCCTCCAGCAGCCGCATCATCTTCAAGCACATCCTGCCCAACAGCCTCGGCGTGATCATCGTGTCCGCCACGCTGACCATCGCCGTAGCGATCCTCACGGAGAGCGCCTTGAGCTACCTCGGCCTCGGAGTGCGGCCGCCGGAGACCTCCCTCGGCCTGCTCATCAGCACCTACGAAGCGGCGTTCACCACGCGGCCCTGGCTGTTCTGGTGGCCGGGCCTGTTCATCGTGCTGATCGCCCTGTCGGTCAACTTCATCGGTGACGGTCTGCGCGACGCGTTCGACCCGCGCCAGGCCCGGGTGCGCTCGTGAGCCCCGCCCAGACGGCCGGGCACCGGGCCGAGCGGCCCGACGACCAGCCCGTCCTCCAGGTCGAGGACCTCACCGTCGCCTTCCCGACCGAGGACGGCGTGGTGAGGGCCGTCCGCGGCATGAGCTACTCCGTGGCGCCCCGCGAGGTGCTCGGCATCGTGGGCGAGTCCGGCTCGGGCAAGTCCGTCTCGTCGATGGCGGTCATGGGCCTGCTGCCCCGCAGCGCCCAGATCACTGGGAAGATCCTCTTCCGCGGCGAGGACGTGCTGAGGATGAGCGGGCGCCAGCAGCGCGGTCTGCGCGGCCGCCGGGTCAGCATGATCTTCCAGGACCCGATGACGGCGATGAACCCCGTCTACACGGTGGGGGACCAGCTCGCGGAGGCCGTGAGGTCCCACAGCGCCGTCCCGCCGAGGGCGGCGATGCAGCGCGCCCGGGAGATGCTCGACCTGGTCGGCATCCCGCAGGCCGAGGCGCGGCTGCGGGCCTACCCGCACGAGTTCTCGGGCGGCATGCGGCAGCGGGCGATGATCGCGATGGCGATCATCAACGACCCCGACGTCATCATCGCCGACGAGCCCACCACCGCCCTCGACGTCACCGTCCAGGCGCAGGTGCTCGACACGCTGATGTCCGTCAAGGAGGCCGTCGGCGCCGCCATCGTGTTCATCACCCACGACCTGGGCGTCATCGCGCAGGTGGCCGACCGCACCCTGGTCATGTACGCCGGCAAGCCCGTCGAGATCGGGGCCACGGCGGAGGTGTTCCGCGAGCCCCTCATGCCCTACACCGCGGGTCTGCTCGGCTCGACCCCGTCGGCCGAGGGCACCCGCGCGGGGGAGAGGCTGCGGCCGATCTCCGGCTCGCCGCCCTCGCTGATCTCCCTGCCCCGGGGCTGCCCGTTCGGGCCGCGGTGCCCGCTGGTCCGCGACGACTGCCGCGCCAGCGAGCCCCAGCTCACGCGGGGCGGCCCCGCTGCCCCGGCCGGCGCGGGCCTGCCCGTGGTGAGCGCCGACCACCTCGGCGCCTGCCACCACAGCGACGAGCTGCTCGCCGCCGACGACCCCACCCGCTTCTTCCGCGCCGAGAGCGAGGTCACCCCGTGAGCACCCAGCCCAGCACCAGCGGGCCGGCCGGCGGCCCCCAGGACCCGGCGCCCCCCGCTGGGCCGTCGACCGACGAGCGCGACACCCACCTGCTCGACGTGCGCGACCTGGTCATGCACTTCCCCGTGCGGGGCGGCGGCATCGTCCAGCGCGTGGTCAACCACGTGCAGGCCGTCTCCGGGGTCAGCTTCAGCCTCGACGCCGGCGAGACCCTGGGCGTGGTGGGGGAGTCGGGCTGCGGCAAGTCGACGACGGGACGGGCGCTGCTGCAGCTGCACAAGCCGACGTCGGGCTCGGTGCGCTTCGACGGCAAGGAGCTCATCGGCCTGTCCGAGCGCGACCTGCGCCCGGTGCGCCGCGACCTCCAGATCGTCTTCCAGGACCCGTACGCCTCGCTGAACCCCCGGATGCCGGTCAACGACATCATCGGCGAGCCGCTGGTCATCCACGGGACGGTGCCCGACAAGGCCGCCCGCAAGGAGCGCGTGCGCGAGCTCCTCCAGCTGGTGGGCCTGTCGCCCGAGCACGGCAACCGCTACCCGCACGAGTTCTCCGGCGGGCAGCGCCAGCGCATCGGCATCGCCCGCGCTCTCGCGCTGGGCCCCAAGCTCCTGGTGCTCGACGAGCCGGTCTCCGCGCTCGACGTCTCGGTGCAGGCCGGCATCGTGAACCTCCTGGAGGACCTCCAGGCCGAGCTGGGCATCGCGTACATGTTCATCGCCCACGACCTGTCGGTGGTGCGCCACATCTCCGACCGCGTCGCGGTGATGTACCTGGGCAAGGTCGTGGAGATCGGCCCCAAGGACGACATCTACGACCGCCCGATGCACCCGTACACGCAGGCGCTGCTCTCCGCGGCGCCGTCGGCGGACCCCGGTGTGGCGCGCGAGGCGGCGAAGGAGCGGATCGTGCTCGAGGGCGACGTGCCCTCGCCGCTCGACCCGCCGTCGGGCTGCCGGTTCCGCACGCGGTGCTGGAAGGCGCAGGACGTCTGCGCCACCCAGGAGCCGCCGCTGGTGGCCAAGCCCGGTGCGGCTGCGGGCCACCAGATCGCCTGCCACTTCGCCTCGACGGACGTCGGCCACCCCGGCGGTCGCACGTCGCTGCCGCTCGCCGACAGCGCCAGCAGCAGCGCCGGGGCCGGCGGGGAGGCGGCCTGACGCTGGTCGTGGGCGCCGCGCTGGTCGACGACCTCGCGGCGCCCCGCCGCCTGCTGGCCGCCCGGCGCAGCGCACCCTCGTCGCTGGCCGGCGGGTGGGAGCTGCCCGGGGGCAAGGTCGAGCCCGGTGAGACCCCGCAGGCCGCGCTGGTGCGGGAGCTCCGCGAGGAGCTGGGCGTCGGGGTGCGGCTCGGGGCCGAGGTGGGGGGAGGCCCCTGGCCCCTCCCCGGCGTCGGCGAGCTGAGGGTGTGGTGGGCGGAGGTCGTGGACGGTGTCCCGGCCCCCCTCGAGGACCACGACGAGCTGCGGTGGCTCGACCGCGGTGACTGGCTCGGGGGCGTGGCCTGGCTCCCGGCCGACCGCCCCGTGGTCGGGGCGCTGGAGGCCGCGGCGGGCTGAGCCCCCGTCCGTCCGGTGGTCGGTGCCGTTCGCGCCGCGGGCCCCCGCCCGGCGCGGGGTCGCTCAGGTGGCCGTGGGGCTCAGCGCCGTCCGAGCGCCGCTCGGTCCTGCGCCGCAGGCTGCTCGACGGGCCCGCGCGACGACGACGACGGCCGCACCCACGAGGGCGAGGGCGACCGCGGAGGAGGCCGCGAGCACGGCGCCGGCGGGTGCCACCACGGACTGGCCGACCAGCGCCTGCCACGTCAGCAGGCCCAGGGCCGCCGCCCAGCCGGCACCGGCGAGGGCCACCAGGTGGAGCCGGACGCGGGGGGTGAGCACCGCGGCGGCTGCGGTCCAGCGGCGCGCCACGAGGGACAGGCCCAGCACCAGCAGCGGCAGCCCCTGCAGCGCGTGCATGCCCACGAAGTGCGGCACGCGCAGGTCGCCCGCCGCGGTGCTCCAGCCGAGCAGCGGCAGGCCGGGCCCGCCGTCGGCGGACCCCACGGTGTGGGCGCCGGCGATCCCGCGGAAGTCCGTGAGCTGCTGCGCGGTCGGCGAGGTCATGAGGAACGCCACCGCCATGCCGGCCAGGGCGACGACCACCCCGACCCGGACCGACAGGTCGAAGGCGGCGTCGCCGGAGGGGCTGCGCCACAGCAGCACGCCCACCACCGCGGTGATGAGCCAGACGGCGGCGATGCTGATGCCCATCACCGCCCACGCCGCGGTGTGGGCGGGCGTGGAGACGTTGAAGTGGCTGGTCGTCCCGAGAGCCGCGGCGCCCAGGATGACGGCCATCTCGACGACGAGCAGCGCCCCCGCCGCCGCACCGAGCACCTCGGCGAGCCGGCGGCCCCGGCGCAGCCGCGTGACCAGCCACGCGAGGGTGACGGCGTAGAGCGCGATCGACAGCTCGAACTTCAGCGGTTTGACCCAGCCGTTCGTGCCCGTGATCTGCACGGGGTGCACGACGGCCAGGACCGCGGTCGGCACGGCGAGCACGAGCATCGCCGCCCCGACCAGGACCAGGGGAGAGCGACGCAGGTCGGACGCGGTCATGACGGCTCCTCGGGGGTGCTGGTGGCGGTGGGGGTGGCGGGTCGGGTGGTGGGTCGGGTGGCGCGGGCGACGTGCTCCTGGGCGATCCGTCGCAGGCCCGCGACCAGGGCGTCACCCAGGACCGTCCCGACGACGACCGTCTCGGCGCTGCGGTCGCGGTCGGCCGCGTCGGGCCAGACCCGGGCGAGGTCGGCCCGGGCCACCACCTCCGCGGCGCGCGCGTACTCGGGGAGGCTGTCGAAGAGGTCCTTGCGACCCATCGCCACCCAGCCGTCGAGCACCGCGGCGGCCTGGGCGACACCGGGGTTGCCGTCCAGGACGGCCCACCCCTGCGCGCGCACGAGCTCCTCGACCGCCGCCAGCGAGGACGGCGAGGGCGGTGGTGCACCCTCCCGGCCGGGCAGGGCGCGCTGGGCGGCGCCCATCACCTCCTGCAGGCCGGTGCCGGGGTCGTCCACGGCGGCGACGACGGCGCGGACGCGCGCGATCGGCAGGCCGCCGACGTCGACGAGGGCCCGCACGAGGTGGAGGCGGCGGACGTGCTCCTCGGTGTAGGAGACCTGGTTGTAGCCGGTCTTCTCCGCAGGTGGGAGCAGGCCCTCGCGGACGTAGAACTTGATGGTCGCCGGGGCCGTTCCGCTGCGCTCGGCGAGCTCGGAGATGCGCACGGCGGCGACGTTAGCCGATCGGTAGTGCCACTGTCGATAGTGCTGCTATCTATTGGTGCACCCGGCCTCGGTCAGGTGGCGTCCGGGGTGCGGAGGAGCCGGCGGGTCGACTCCCGCTCGACCACCGAGAACGGGCTGGTGCTGCGCTCCGGAGCGGCGGCGGGGTCGGCCATGCGCCGCAGCAGCAGGCGCGTGGTCTCCTCGACCATCCAGTCGTGGCCGGGGGAGACGCTGCTCAGCGACGGCACGGTGTATGCGGCGTCGGCGACGTCGTCGAAGCCGACCACGAGCACGTCGTCGGGGACGCGCCGGCCGGCGTCGGCCAGCGCCCGCAGCGCGCCGATGGCCAGGGTGTCGGTGGCGCAGACCAGGCCGTCGAGCCCCGGCTCGCGCGCCAGCGCCTCGCGGGCGAGCTCGGCGCCACCGGAGAGCGTGCTCCGCACCCCGCTGACGGCGAGGGCGCGCGCCCCCGGCACGGCGTCCACGGCGGTGCGCACCCCGAGGGCGCGCAGGCGGAACGCGTCGCCGAGGTGGCCGGGGCCCTGGGGGCGGGGCCCGTCGTCGTCGCTCGGGGCGAGGGCGGCCAGGTCGGGCATGCCCAGTGCCACCAGCCGGCGGCAGCCGCGCTCCAGGAGCAGGCGCGTCGCCGCGGCGGCCCCGTCGGTGTTGGCCATCTCGACGTGGTCGAAGCGGCGCACGTCCTGCCGCTCGCCCAGCACGACGACGGGCAGGTCGCCGGCGATGGCCAGGACGTCGTCGGGGTCGAGGCCCACCGCTGAGAGCACCAGGCCGTCGTAGGCGCTGACGCGGGATGCGGTGATGGCGGCCAGCTCGCCCTCGCGGCTCGCTCCCGTCTGCTCGACCACCACCCGCAGGCCCTCGGGGGCGAGGCGCGCGATGAGCCGTGCGGCCAGCAGGCCGAAGTAGTGGCTGTGCACCTCGGGGACGGCCAGGCCGACGATGCCCGTCCGCCCGCGCCGCAGGCTCTGCGCCGCGGTGTTGACGCGGTAGCCCGTGCGCTCGACCACCTCGAGCACCCGGCGGCGCGTCTCCTCGCTGACGTTGGTGCGTCCCGCGAGCACGTTGGACACCGTCATCGGTGAGACGCCGGCCGCTGCCGCGACGTCGCGCATCGTCGTCATCCGCCACCTCCAGGTGCCCGAGTCTGCTCGCACTCTGCCTTGACAGTCCGCCAGGCCCTTGGTTTTATCGATAAACCACTCTCTCCGCAACGCCGCACCGAGGAGTCCCGTGAGCACCAGCGCCGCCGCCAGCGCGTCCACCCCGCAGACCGTCGAGGGCGTGGTCGACCTCGACCTGCCCGGCCACACCATCAGCCGCCACGTCTACGGCCACTTCGCCGAGCACCTCGGCCGCTGCATCTACGGCGGCTTCTACGTCGGACCCGACTCCGACATCC
>JAKONK010000214.1 GCA_022701985.1 Actinomycetales bacterium | reverse complement strand
GTGAACGTGCTGCAGGCGATGATCCTCACGGACGAGGACTCGGGGGCGCTGGTGCTGACGCCCAGCTACCACGTGTTCGAGATGAACAAGGGCCACCAGGACGCCGCGCACCTGCCGGTGCACCTGCTGGGTGACCTCCCCGTGCGCACGCTCCCCGACGTCCGCGGCCTGGGCGGCCACGGGCCCTCCGGTCACGGCCTCTACGAGCGGGGGCCCGCCGACCTCACCACCGTGTCCGTCTCGGCGAGCCACAAGGACGGGCGAGCGCTGTTCTCCCTGACCAACCTCGACGCCGAGGCGCCGGCCACGGTGCGGCTCGCGCTGCGCGGCGCCACCAGCGGCTCGCCCACGGCCCGGCTGCTCTCGGCCGAGGTGCCGCAGGCGCACAACAGCCCCCAGCAGCCGGACGCCGTGGTGCCGCGCGACCACACCGCCGGCGTGCGGCTCGAGGGTCCCGTCGGGGCGCAGACCCTCGTGGTGGAGCTCCCCGCGCACTCCTTCGCCACCGTGGAGCTGGCCACCCCCTGAGAGCACCCGCGCCCTGAGGGGGAGCGCAGGCCCGGTCCGGAGGCCGCCGCCGGGGTCCTCGCCGTGCTCGGGCACGGCGGGGACCGCCGGTGCGGCCCAGGGGGCCGTCAGGGGCTGAGCACCGAGCCCCGGTGCTGGACCGGCATGGGCACGAGCACCGTCTGGGGCTCCACCTCGCCGTCGAGCGCCATCCGCATCGCCGTCCTGCCCATCTCCTCGTAGGGGATGCGCGCCGTGGTCAGCGCGGGGCGCACGTACGAGGCGATGACGTCGTCGTCGAAGGAGACGACGGAGACGTCGTCCGGCACGGAGAGCCCCGCCTCCCGCAGAGCGCGGTAGGCCCCGAAGGCGAGGTTGTCGTTCATCGCGACGAGGGCGCGGAGCCTCGCCCCGCCGGCGAGCAGGCGCCGGGTGGCCCGGTACCCGTGCTCGGGGTCGCTCCACGACGTCTCGTCGGCGGTGGCCACCACGGCGGTGCCGGCGGCGGCGAGCTCCTCGTGGATGCCGGCGAAGCGGTCCTGGAGGGTCACGGACACCTCCGGCACGAGGTGCCCCGCCGGGAAGGAGCCGACGAGGCCGATGTGGTCTCGGTGGCCGGCGTCGAGCAGCACGCGGGCCATCGCCCGGCCCGCCGTCCGCTCGTCGGGGAGCACGACCGGGGTCGGGCGGTCGGTGCGGCCGTTCAGCAGGACCACCGGCAGGCCGTCCGGCAGGGCCGGCAGCGAGACCCGCCGCGCGGCCATGAAGCCGAAGACCACCGCGTCGGGCCGCCGGTCGAGCATGGTCTCGACGGCCTTGGCCACCCGCTCGGGGTGGTGGCCGGTCTCGGCGATGAGCACCGTGTGGTCCTGGTCGTCGGCGACGTCGAGCAGGCCGCGGATCATCGCCGAGGCGTACCGGGTGACGGTGACGTCGTCGGAGACGAACCCGACCGTGCGGGTGCGTCCCTGGCGCAGCACGCGCGCGGCCAGGTTGGGTCGGTACTGCAGCTCCTGCGCCACCGCGCGGACCCGCTCCGCCGTCTCCGGTGACAGCCGCGTCCCGGGCCGGTCGTTGAGCACCATGCTGACGGTCGTCTTCGACAGGCCCGCCGCCGCGGCCACGTCGGCGATGGTCGTGCGTCTCGTCATCGGGGCCTCATCCATTCGTCTCGCCGTGTGCAGATCACGGTCCCGCAACGCTGCGAAGTCGCCGCGCTAAACCCTTGCAGCAGTTGTGGACCCGATGCTACCTTCCTCCTGCTAAACGGGTTTAGCGCACTCGCCGGACCGACGCTCACTGCTGAGACGTCCGGGTGATGAGCACCACCCCCGCTGCACCCCTGCCACGCCCCTGGGCACCGAGCAGCTCACCCCTGCCCGCTGACCCGCCCGGACCACCCGTTCCACCACCCGGATCCAACGAAGGAGTCCCCGTGAAGAGCTCGACCCGCCGTCGCCTCACCTTCGGCGCAGCCGTCGTCACCGCCACCACGCTGCTGCTCACCGGCTGCGCCAAGGGCGGCGGCACGTCGTCGTCCAGCGAGGACGGCACCATCACCCTCTGGACCCACAACGCGGGCAACGCGGGCGAGCTGGGCGCGATCCAGACGATCGTCGACGACTTCAACGCCAGCCAGAGCGACTACGAGGTCGACCTGCAGGCCTTCCCCCAGGACTCGTACAACCAGTCCGTCACCGCCGCCGCGGCCGCCAAGAAGCTGCCCTGCATCATGGACATCGACGGCCCGAACGTGCCGAACTGGGCTTGGGCCGGCTACCTCGCCCCGCTCGAGGGCATGGACGAGGAGCTGTCCGACTACCTGCCCACCACCGTCGGCAAGTACGACGACGAGATCTACTCCTACGGCTTCTACGACGTCTCCCTGGTGATGGTCTCGCGCCAGTCGATCCTGGACGAGAACGGCATCCGCACGCCGACCATCGACCAGCCGTGGACCAAGGACGAGTTCGCCGACGCCCTGGCCAAGCTCAAGGCGTCCGGCAAGTACGAGTACCCGGCCGACTTCGCCACCGGCCTGACCGGCGAGTGGTGGCCCTACGCCTACTCCCCGTTCCTGCAGAGCTTCGGCGGCGACCTGATCGACCGCGACGACTACAAGAGCGCCGACGGCGTGCTCAACGGTCCCGAGGCCGTCGAGTGGGCGACCTGGTTCCGCGGGCTGGCGGCCAACGGCGACATCGCCCTGAAGTCGGGCAGCGACCCGGCGCAGGACTTCGCCAACGGCAAGACCGGCATCCTCTACAGCGGCTCGTGGACCGCCGTCCCGCTGCGCAAGGCCTTCGACGACACCGTCTTCCTGCCCACGGTCGACCTGGGCCAGGGCCCGAAGATCGGCGGCGGCTCCTGGCAGTGGGGCATGTCGGCCACCTGCGAGAACACCGAGGCGGCGTCGGCGTACCTGAAGTTCGCGGCGCAGGACGAGTACGTCGCGAAGGTGGCCACGGACACCAACAACATCCCGACCACCCCGGGTGCTGCCGCCGAGGTGCCGGGCTTCGAGGACGGCGGGGAGAACGACATCTTCCGCCAGTACGCCGAGGAGTACGCCGTGCTGCGCCCTGTGACGCCGGGCTACCCCTTCATCGCCACCACGTTCACCAAGGCCGCCCAGGACATCCTGAACGGGGCCGACCCGCAGGCGACCCTGGACCAGGCGACCAAGGACATCGACGCCAACCAGCAGCAGAACAACTACTTCCAGTGAGCACCACGGGGCGGGCCGCAGCAGCAGGCGGCGGCCCGCCCCGTCACCCCGGCCAGCTCATGGATGGAGGAGCCCTGCTGTGACCACACCGACCGCTGAACCGCTCTCCGAGGCGGGCGTCGTCCCCCGGGCGGCCCGCACCACCGGCACCGCCGAGCGGCGGGCGCCGAGCGGCACCAGGAGCCCCGGCCTGGTGGCCCTGCTCATGCTGCTGCCGGCCTCCGTGCTCATCATCACGTTCCTGCTCGTGCCGATCGGCCTGACCTTCGTCCTGGCCTTCACGAACGCCCGGCTCATCTCCCCGGAGCCGGCGCAGTTCATCGGCGTCACGAACTTCGTGAACCTGTTCTCCGACGACACCTTCTGGGCGTCGCTGCGGAACACGATCATCTTCACCGTCGTCATCGTCCCGGTGCAGTCCGGTGCGGCCCTCGGCCTCGCCGTCCTCATCAACTCGAAGATGCGGGGCACCAACTTCTTCCGGACGGTCTACTTCCTCCCGGTCGTGACCTCCATGGTCGTCGTGTCGATGCTGTGGCTGTTCCTGTACCAGCCCAACGGCCTTATCAACGCCGTGCTGGCGAACTTCGGCATCGCCGGACCGGACTGGCTCGGCAACCCCAAGACGGCCCTGATCGCCATCATCCTCATGTCCGCCTGGCAGGCGATGGGCTTCCACATGGTCATCTGGCTCTCGGGCCTGCAGACCATCGCCCAGGAGCTCTACGAGGCCGCAGCCCTCGACGGCGCCAACCGCTGGCAGCAGTTCGTCAACGTCACGTGGCCGGGCCTGCGCCAGACGCGCACCTTCATCCTCATCACGATCACCATCGCCGCGTTCGGCCTGTTCTCGCAGGTCAACATCATGACCCAGGGCGGACCGCTCAACTCCACGACGACGCTGGTGTTCCAGGCCGTGCGCAGCGGCTTCCAGCAGCAGCAGACCGGCTACGCGTCGGCGATCTCGCTGGTCTTCTTCGTGCTCGTGCTGGCCGTGTCCCTGGTCCAGCGCCACCTCACCCGCGACAAGGAGGCCACCCGATGAGCGAGGTCCTGACCCGCGTCGCCGACGGCACCCAGGCGCCGCACACGGTCTCCGTGGCGGGGGCCGACCGCTCCGGGCGCGGCAGGGCGGTGCTCGTCACCGTCTTGAAGTCCCTGCTGGCGCTCGTCTTCGGGCTGCCGCTGCTGTTCATGATCGTGTCGAGCTTCAAGCCCGACACCCAGATCTTCGCCGACCTCGGCGGGGTCCGGGCCTTCCTGCCCGTGGGCGACATCGGCCTCGACAACTACACCGGGGTCTTCGACCGGGTGCCGTTCGCGCAGTTCCTGTTCAACTCCGTCTTCATCTCCGTGGCGACGGTGGTCGGCGGCCTCGTCGTGAACTCGATGGCGGCCTTCGTGCTGGCCCGCATGCGCTTCCGCGGCCAGAAGGTCATGCTGGCGGTCATCCTCGCCACGCTGATCGTGCCCTTCGAGGTCATGGCCCTGCCGCTGCTGTGGGAGGTCAACCTGCTGCCGTACTTCGACGGCGTGGAGTTCTCCCAGGGCTGGTTGGACACCTACGCGGTGCAGATCGTCCCGTTCATCGCGAACGCGTTCTCGATCTTCCTCTTCTACCAGTACTTCGACACCATCCCGAAGGAGCTGGACGAGGCGGCCATGATCGACGGCGCCGGCTGGTTCCGGATCTACCGCAGCATCATCGTGCCGCTGTCGGGTCCGGCGATCGCGACCGTGGCGATCCTGACCTTCCTCCCGGCGTGGAACCAGTACCTCTGGCCGCTGATGGTGACCCAGAGCGAGGCGGTGCGTCCTGCGATGGTCGGCATCGACTACTTCCGGCAGCTGAACGTCTCGTGGGGCCAGCTCATGGCCTACGCGAGCGTCATCACCGTGCCGGTGCTCGTCCTGTTCATCGCCTTCCAGCGATCGTTCGTGAACTCCATCGCTTCCTCCGGCGTGAAGGGCTGAGACCAGTGGCATACGCACTCCCCGAGGCATGGGTCTGGGACTTCTGGGTCGTCGACGACGGCTCGAGGTACCACCTCTTCTTCCTCTACGCCTCCAGGGCGCTGCACGACCCCGAGGCCCGTCACTTCCGCGCCTCCATCGGCCACGCGGTCTCGGACGACCTGACCTCGTGGGAGCGAGTCGAGGACGCGCTCGTGCGCGGCGACGGGCCCGCCTTCGACGACCTGGCCACCTGGACCGGGTGCACGCTGCAGGGCCCCGACGGCACCTGGTTCACCTTCTACACGGGGGCCACCCTCACCCCCGCGGGCAACGTGCAGTCGATCGGCCTGGCCACCAGCGACGACCTGCTCACCTGGCACAAGCAGGGGCAGGTGCTCGAGGCCGACCCCCGCTGGTACGAGAAGCTCTCCGACGGCCAGTGGCACGACGAGGCCTTCCGCGACCCGTTCGTCTACCGCGACGGCGACCAGTGGCGGATGCTCATCACCGCCCGCGCCAACCACGGCCCGGCCGACGACCGGGGCGTCATCGGCACCGCGGTGTCGTCCGACCTGCGGAGCTGGACGCTCGAGCCGCCGCTGTCCGAGCCCGGGCAGGGCTTCGGCCAGCTGGAGGTCATGGAGGTCGTCTCGCTCGAGGGCCGGGAGCACCTGGTCTTCAACTGCCTGGCGAGCGACCTCTCCGATGCGCACCGCAGCACCGGGACGACCGGTGGCGTGTGGATCACCCCCACCACGTCCGGGCCCCGGCCCTGGGTGCCGTCCGAGGCGACCCTGCTCACCGGTCACGACCTCTACGTGGGGCGCGTCGTCAAGCACCGCGGCACCGACGACGCCGTCTTCATGGCGTTCGAGAACTTCGGGCCGGACGGCGAGTTCGGCGGCCGGATCACCGACCCGGTGCCCGTCCGGGTCGAGGGAGGCACGGTGACCCTCGTCCGCGAGGCCCTCGTCACCACCGCTTGACCAGCCCGACCGGCTCCACCAGCGAGGGGCCCGCACCGCTCGCCACCACGCGGTGGCAGGTGGTGCGGGCCCCTCACCGTCGGCGTCCCCCTCACAGGTGGACGTCGACCGCGGGATCTCCCTCGGCCCGGCCGTGGGCCCGCTGGGCGTGCTCGCTGCGGCGCCGGTCCAGCCACCCGACCACCGGCGTGGCCAGCACCCCGTGCACCACCACCGAGGTCGCCACCGCCAGCGCGACCACCGCCCACAGGGACTCCTCGGGGAAGTCGCCGTGGGACAGGGCGTACGCCAGGTAGTACAGCGAGCCGACGCCGCGCACTCCGAAGAAGGCGATCACCGCGCGCTCGCGCCAGCCGCCGTCGGTCCTGATGGTCGAGACCATGCCCACCACCGGGCGCACCACGACCACGAGCAGCACCGCCACCAGACCCAGCTGCCAGGTCAGGCCCGACAGCAGCCCGTCGCTGATCGCGGCGCCGAGCAGCAGCAGGAGCCAGGAGGTCAGCATCCGCTCGGTCTGCTCCACGAAGCTGTGGGCCACCTGGTGGGCCCCGTGGGAGCGCTCGGCCGCGCGCAGGGCCAGCGCGGCGACGAAGACGGCCACGAACCCGTAGCCGTGCAGCAGCTGCGCCGTGCCGTAGGCCAGGAAGGTCACGGCCAGGGCGGTGAAGCCCTCCACCTGCTGGGACAGGCGCAGGGCGTCGAAGCGGGAGTGGAAGAAGACCCGGCCCAGCACCCAGCCCATCGCCAGACCGACGCCCACCCCGACCACCAGGCGCAGCACCAGGTCGCCCAGGGCCCAGCCCCAGAGCCAGCCGCCCAGCACGCCCCCGTGGGCCGCCAGGGCGATCGCGAGGTAGACCCCGGGGAAGGCGGCGCCGTCGTTCAGGCCGGCCTCGCTGGTCAGGGCGAACCTGACCTCGTCCTCGTCGGTGTCCTCGCTCGGCTCGGCGACCTGCACGTCTCCGGCGAGGACGGGGTCGGTCGGCGCCAGGGCGGAGCCGAGCAGGACGGCGGCGGCCAGGGGGAGACCTCCCAGAGCGCTGCCGGTGACGGCGACCAGCACGATGGTCAGCGGCATGGCCACCGCCAGCAGGCGCCACGTGGTGCGCCAGCGCCGCCACCCCAGGGGGCGGTCGATGGCCAGGCCCGCGCCCATCAGGGAGATGATGACCACCACCTCGGTGAGGTGCTCGGTCACCGCCTCGTGCTCGAGCGGGTCCGCCCGGGGCAGCCCGGGCAGGAACCCGATGAGGACGCCCAGGCCGAGGAAGGCCATCGGGAGGCTGAAGGCCCTCCCGGCGAGCACCCGCGGCAGCACGGCGGCGAGCAGGGCGCTCGCCCCGGCGAGGACGAAGATGACGAAGGCGGTCACCGCCGACCGGCCGGGGGCGTCGGAGGCAGGGGCGTGGGCAGGGGCCTGGACAGGGTCGGGGTCAGGGGTGTCACCGGAGGCACTTCCGCAGGGCGCGACCCGGACCGGCCGGTGCTTCTGCAGCCGTCGGGAGCCTGCCGACAGTAGGTGCGCCGGCCAGCACCCGCCCGCTCAGACGGAGCCGCCACCGGCGTCGGGCTCCCCGGCCGGTCCGGAACGGACCAGGGGGCTGAGGAGCACCGGCAGCACTCCGAGCGCCTGCACCGCCAGCGCCGTCCACAGCGTCGCGACCAGCCCGGTCCGCTCGCCCAGCACGCCACCGAGCAGCGCCCCGACCGGCATGGTGCCCCAGACCAGGAAGCGCACCGAGGCGTTCATGCGCCCCAGCAGCGGCACCGGTGTCAGGCGCTGGCGGTAGGTCACCTGCGCGACGTTGTAGAGCACCACGCTCACCCCGAGGACCGCGGCGGACGCGCCGAGGAGGGCGACCACCCCGGCGTCGTCGAGGGCGTCCGCGGCGGCCAGCGGCGCCGCGAGCGGCACCAGCGCACCGGCCGCCACCCCCGGGAGGAGGGCGAGGGCGATGGTGCGGCCCTCTCCGAGCCTGCGGACCACGGCCTGCACGCCCAGTGCTCCGGCCAGAGCCCCGACAGCACCGATGCCGAAGACCGCGCCGACCTCGCCCTCGGACAGCCCGAGCTGGCGGACCGCGTAGAGGACGAGCAGCGCGCTGGTCGCGCTGCCGCCGAGGTTCGACAGGCTCGTCGTCGCGACGATGCGGCGCAGCAGCGGCTGGTGGAGCACGAACGACAGGCCCTCGGCCACCTCGGTGCGCAGCGGGCGCCTCCGGGCCGGGTCGTGCGGCGGCTCGCGGTGCGCGATCCGCGAGACCAGCCCGCTGGAGAGGGCGAAGGCCGCCGCCGAGACCGCCACCGCCAGGGGCGCCCCCACCAGCCGGGCGAGCCAGCCGCCGGCGGCCGGACCACCGACCTGCGCCACCGACGCCGAGACCTGCAGCAGCGCGTTGCCCTCGCCGAGCCGCTCGGGGCGCACCAGCGAGGGCAGGTAGCTCTGGTAGGCGACGTCGAAGAAGAGCGTCGCCACCCCGACGACGAACGCCACCGCCACGACCAGCGGGAGCGAGAGCGCACCCGCCCACCACGCCAGCGGCAGGACGGCGAGGGCCACCGCCCTCACGAGGTTCGCGAGCAGCAGCACGCGGCGCTTGGACCACCTGTCCACCCACGCACCGGCGGGCAGGCCGAGCAGCAGGAAGGCCGCCGACTGCGCGGCCGACAGCACGCCCATCTGCAGCGGTGAGGCCGCGAGCACCGTCACGGCGAGCAGGGGGACGACGAGGTCGCCGACCTCGGCTGCGCCCTGCGAGGCGGAGTCGCCGGCCCACAGCCGCCGGAAGTCGCGCCCCTCCGGCGCCCTGAGCAGGCTCGACGGCGCGGGTCGCACCCGCTCATCATGTCCGGCTGCCGGTGGCCCTGGCCGTCTTCTGCCACAGTGCCCGGATGTCCCGACGCCGCAGGGTCGTGCCCTCCCTGGACCTGGACCAGCTCCCGGCCGAGGCGCGCAGCGCGGTGGAGGCGGCGCTGAGCGGGGCCGAGGTGGTGCTGCGTCGCGGCGAGCAGGACCTCGGGGTGCTCACCGCCCGCCCCCGGGTGCTGGACGGCGACGTCGTCGAGGCGCCGCGGCTGCCGCCCCCGCAGGTGGAGGTGCCCGAGGGGGTGCTCGTGGTGGCCACCGCGATGCGCCTGTCCCGGGAGGTCCGCCGGCGCCTGGCCGACTCCTTCGGGCGCGACTTCCTGGTGCTGGACCTGCACGAGGCGCCCGAGAGCACGGACGTGCTGCTGGTGAACCCCGTCAGCCCCCAGCTGCTGGAGGTGCTGCGGGCGCGCTTCCCCCGGGCGCGCGTCATCGTGACCGAGATCGAGGACGACCTGCTCGGCGTGCACTTCTCCGGCCCGGTCGGTCGGGTGCTGGACGCGGGCGCGTCCGCCTACCTGCCGCCCCGACCGGTCGCCGACGTGGTCGCGGGTGTCCGTGCCCACCTTGACGGGGTTGTGGCGCAGGTGGGGGAGCTGACGGGGCAGCCCCGGCCGGGCCTGCCGCGCGCCAGCCGTGCGCTGAGGGGCAGCTGACCGGCCGTCTGCTTACCGTGTGTCGATGATCGAGGTTCCGGTCCAGGACAGCGGCCGGGTGCATCCCGTCGCCACGACGCAGCTGCCCACGCAGCACGGGGTCTTCGCCGTCCACGGGTACCGCGACGAGCGCGGTGAGGAGCACCTGGCCCTGGTGATGGGCGCACCCGCGGCCCAGCCCGACGGCCGGCCCGACGGCGCGGCCGCCGCCCCCCTGGTCAGGGTGCACTCGGAGTGCCTCACCGGTGACGCGCTCGGGTCCTGGCGCTGCGACTGCGGCGACCAGCTCCTCGCCGCGCAGCGGGCCATCGCGGCGGAGGGCCGCGGCGTCGTCGTCTACCTGAGGGGCCAGGAGGGCCGCGGCATCGGCCTCATGGCCAAGCTCAGCGCCTACGCCCTGCAGGACGCCGGCGCCGACACCGTCGATGCCAACACCTCCCTAGGACTCCCCGTCGACGCCCGCGACTACGCGCCCGCCGCCGCCGTCCTGGAGCACCTGGGGATCCGGCGGGTCCGGCTCATGACCTCCAACCCCGACAAGGCCGCCTCCCTGCGTGCCGCAGGGGTCGAGGTCGAGCAGGTGGTGGGCGTGCCGGTCCCCCCGCGGCCCGACAGCGCCCGGTACCGCCAGACCAAGGTCCGCCGGATGGGGCACCTCCCGCCGGTGGGCCCGGTGTGGTCGGCGCAGCGGGCCTGGGACGCGCTGCTCGCCGCCAGCTCCGGCAGCGGTACCGGAGCCGTGCCCGTCGGCGACCCCGGCGCGGACGCCGCGGCGTCGCAGCTGTGGGAGCGCTACGCACCGCTGGCGACCGGTCGGCCGCTGGTGCTCGCCCAGGTGGCGCAGAGCCTGGACGGCTTCACCGCTGCGCGCACCGGTGACGCTCGCTACGTGTCGGGGGAGGAGGACCGCGAGCACCTGCACCGGTTGCGAGCCCTGGTGGACGCCGTCGTCGTGGGGGTCAGCACCGTCGTCGCCGACGACCCCCAGCTCACCGTCCGGGCCTGCACCGGACCCCACCCGGTGCGGGTGGTCCTGGACCCCCGGGCCCGGGCGCCCCTGGGCGCCCGCGTCTTCACCGACGCCACCGCGCCCGTGCTGTGGTGCACCAGCGCCGAACGGGCCGAGGCCGCCGCCGAGGCGGTGGCCGGGCGCAGCCACGTGCAGGTGGTCGGGATCGACGTGCCCCCCGCCGTCCCCGCGGCGGGTCCGGAGCGCACCCGGGTCGTGACGGCCGTCCTGCGCGCGCTCGGCCACCGAGGCCTGGACCGCGTGCTGGTCGAGGGGGGCGCGACCACGGTCTCGGCGTTCCTGGCCGCCGGTGCGCTGGACCGCCTCTGGGTCACCACCGCGCCGGTGCTGGTCGGCGACGGCGTACCGGGCCTGCGCTTCACCGGCACCGACCTCATGGCCGACGCGCTGCGGGCGCCCTCGCGGCGGTTCGTGCTCGGGGAGGACGTCGCGGTCGAGCTCGACCTCGCCGCCGCCCGCGCCACCGGCACCGCCTGACCGGGCCGCACCGCGGTCTCAGCCGCGCTCCCCCCTCCTGGACGACCCGGCGAGGTCGGCGAGCAGCAGCACCGCGCCGGGCGCCGTCGACAGCACGGCCAGGACCCCGTACCCGGCGGCGAGGGCGACGGCCGCCGCCGGCGTGGTGCCGGCGGCGTCGGAGGCCGCGGCGGCCAGGGCCTCCCTCGGTCCGAAGCCCCCGGCACCGACGGGCAGCGACATGCCCAGCAGCGCCAGCACGGCCAGGACCGCCGTCCCGGCAGCGCCCGGGCTGCTCCCGCCGCTGACCACCGCAGCGGCGACGGCGAAGAGGGCCACCAGCGCCGCGAGACCCAGCACCGACCACCCCCACACGGCCAGGTGCACCCGCGCGGGCGCAGCCACCAGCGCCCGGGTCACCACGACCACCAGTACCCCCGCAGCCACCGCGAGCGCCAGCGCCCAGCCCCGCGCCTGCCCGGCGGCCACCGAGAGCACCGCGGCCCCCACCGCGAGGAGCGCGGCGGTGCCCGCCAGCCGCTCCACCCCCACCGAGGTGGCGCTGCGCCACCACCCCCCGCGCCGGCGGGCGCGGTGGGCGCGCAGCACGTCGCCGGCGAGCCCGCCGGGCAGGACGGCGTTGAGCACCCCGGCGCGGTAGCACTCCCCGACGGCGCGCCCGGCGCCCATGGGCCGCCCCTCCTCGGCGTCGTCCAGGTCCCCGGCCCGGGACGGGCCACCGGAGCGCACCGCCGCCACGGCGCGCCACCGCAGCGCCTGGGCCGACGTGGCGACGGCGCCCAGGACCAGGGCCGCGACCGCGCTGTCCGGGGTGAACACGCCCAGCGCCCGGCGGAAGGGCCCGGTGCCCACCAGGTGGACCACCAGGGCGAGCAGCCCGACCCCCGCAGCTGCCTGGAGGGAGGCCCGCAGCCACCGGTTCACCGGGGTGCGTCGGCCGGGGGGCGTGCCGCCAGGTCGACGTGGTGCACCACCGCGCGGAGCCGGCCCTGCGCGACCTGGGCGCTGCGCTCCCGCAGCCAGCTGCGTCCGGTCCCGGCCAGCGACGGGTCCTGCTCCGCCGCGGCCTCGACCCTCCCCGCGGCCCACTCCAGCAGCAGCTCCGGCTCCTCGGGCCCCAGCCGCCACGGCGTCGGCACCACCAGCACCTCGAAGCCGGCCTGCCCGAACGCCTGCACGGCGTGCCCGGCGGCCCGCGGGCCGAGGCGGCCACCGCGCTGCTGGTGGTCGTCGAAGGCCCGTGCCAGCGGGGCGTCGGCGGGGTGCGGCGGGTCCAGCTCCACGCCACCGGTGACGGTCAGGGCCATCACCGCCGGCACCCGAGCCACCTCCAGCGCGCCCACGAGCCCGTCGACCTGGTCGGCGCGCAGCACGTCGAGCAGCGCCGTGCAGGTCAGCAGGTCGGCGCTGTCGCGCAGGTCCACCTCGGCGAGGTCACCCAGACGGGTCGCGACCGCGGTGCGCGCCCCGACGGGCGCCTCGACCAGGAGCTCCGCGGCGCGTCCCAGCACCTCGGGGTCGTGGTCGAGGAGGAGCCAGTCCTGAGCGGGGTCGCGGCGCTGCGGGTGCGCGTCCGCCAGGACCCGCGCCAGGACCGGCGCCAGGTGGCGCAGGTTGGCGCCGGTGCCCGCGCCCACGTCCACCACCCGGAGGCGCTCCTGCGGCGGGACGGTGGTGCCGAGCCCCAGGTGGCGCAGCAGCTGCGGGGTCGCGCTCCGGCGGGCGCGCTCGTCCGCGCCCCCGCGCAGCGCGAGCCACTCGGTCAGCGTCGGGGTGGCGCCATCACTCACGGGTCGGTCCCTCGCTCGGTCATCGGTCGGTCGTCGGTCGGTCGTCGGTCGGGTCGTCGGCCGGCGCGGAGGTGGTCCAGGACCGCTCCGGCCGTGCTGTCCCAGCCCCCGCCGCGGGCGAGCTGGCGCCGCGCGACGCCGGCAGCGGCACGGGCCGCGGCGCCGGTGGGCCCCAGGAGCCGCCGCACCGCGGTGGACAGCTGCTCGGGATCGGCGGGGGCGACCACGGCGCCGGGCAGGGCCCCCGCGCGAGCGCCCCCCAGGGCCTCGACGGCGCCGGTGCCGGCGCTGACCACCGCCGGGATCCCGCGGGCGAGCGACTCGGTGACGACCATGCCCCAGGTCTCCGCGCGCGAGGGCAGCAGGAGCAGGTCGGTGGCGTCCCAGAGCCGCTCGAGCTCGTCACCGACCACCGGACCGGCGAGGCGCACCCGGCCTCGCAACCCGGCCGCGCCGACAGCGGCGTCGACGGCCGCCGCGTACCCGGCGTCACCGACGGGGCCGGCCAGGACGGCGGTCCAGCGGAGGTCTCGGAGCCGGCCCAGCGCCGCCACCACCCCGAGCTGGTCCTTCACGGGCCTGACCGAGGCCAGCTGCAGCAGCTGCGGCACCCGGTGGCGCGAGCCCCGGGCCACCGGGGCGGGCTCGGTGCCCGGCCGCGCCACCCCGACGTCGACCAGGCCGTGGCGGTGCCGCAGCTCGTCGGCCGCCCAGCTGCTGGTGGCCAGGACGGAGGTCGCGGCGCGCAGCGACGCCGCCTCGCACCGGTCGAGCTCGGCCGCGACGGCCGGGTCCAGGCCGGTCTCCAGCGCCAGGGGCAGGTGGACCAGGGCGTGCACGCGCACGCCGTCGTCCACCGCCGCTCGCACCTCGGCGGGCGCGGCAGCAGCGAGGAGACCGTCGACGACGACGTCGGCACCGTCGGGGTGGACCAGCGCCTCCGCCAGCGCCGCGCGCTCGACCGGTGACGGTCGCGGCCACGCACCGCGCACCACCTCGACGCGCACCCGGGCTCCCCCAGCACGCAGCGCGGTGACGAGCCGCCGGTCGTAGGTGCTCCCCCCGGACAGGGCCTCCCACGGCGCCGGGACGACGACGGCGAGGCCCCGCTCCGCCTCAGCAGCCGTCACAGCGCTGTCGGGGGAGCATCACAGGGCGTCGGTGCGGTAGCTGGCCCAGGCGTCCGGGGTCTCGCGCAGGACCACCTCCAGGTGGTCGAGCCCCGAGACCAGGCCGGCGGCCGGTCCCTCGGAGCGCGAGGCCTCCACCACGCGGTCGGCCACCCAGCGGGCGAGGACCTCCGTGGTGGTGAGCTGGCCGGCGAAGGCGGGGTGCTCGTCGAGGTCGCGGTAGCGCAGCTCGTCCAGCACGGAGGCCAGCGCCGCCGAGGCCGCGCCGATGTCGACCACCACCCCGTTCTCGTCCAGCGCCGCGGCGGCCAGCACCAGCTCCACCACGTACGTCGCCCCGTGCTTGCCCTGGGCGGGGCCGAAGAAGGGGCGGGGCAGGGAGTGGGCGACCATCACGTGGTCGCGGACGCTCACGCGGTACACGGCGGCTCCTGGGCTGGTGCGGTCGGGTGGTCCACGACCAGGCACAGCGCGCTGCGCCGCCCGGCCGCGAGGTCGTCGACGGCCGCCGGCAGCTCCTCCAGGCGCACCGGACCGCTCAGCAGGCTGTCGAAGGCCGGGTCCGAGAGCAGCTCCAGCGCCAGCTGCAGGCGCTCGGAGCTGGTGCGGCGCGACCGGCGCGAGGCCGCGACGGCTCCGACCTGGGAGGCGCGGATGCTCAGGCGCTGGGCGTGGAAGCCCGCCCCGAGCCTGACGGTCACCGGCGCGTCGCCGTACCAGGACACCTCGACCACCTCGCCCTCCGGGCCCAGCAGCTCCAGAGCCCGCGACAGGCCCTCACCGCTGGCGGAGGCGTGCACGACCACGTCGCAGCCGCCGACGGCCTGCTCGGGCAGCGCGAAGTCGACGCCGAGAGCCGCAGCCAGCGCCGCGCGGGAGGGGTCGCGGTCGACCAGCTGCAGGCGCTGCAGGGGGAGGCGGCGCGCCAGCGCGGCGACGCTGGCCCCGACCATTCCCGCCCCGACCACGGCGACGCGGTCGCCGAACCGGGGCGCTGCGTCCCACAGGGCGTTCAGGGCGGTCTCGACGGTGCCGGCCAGCACCGCCCGCCGCGCCGGGACGGCGTCGGGCACCGGGTGGACGGCGCTCGCGGGGACGACGTAGCGGTCCTGGTGGGGGTGGAGGCAGAAGACGGTCCGCCCGAGCAGCGGCGGGGCACCTCCCACCCCACCGGGAACCCCACCGGCCACCTCGCCCGCCCCCCGGCCGACGGCCTCGACGACGCCCACCGAGAGGTACCCGTACTTGACCGGACCCGGCAGCCCACCCTCCTGGAAGGGGGCGCGCATGGTCTCGGCCACCTCGGGCGGCACACCGCCGCGGTGCACCAGCAGCTCGCTACCGCGCGAGAACCCGGAGTGCAGGGTCCGCACCAGCACCTCGCCCGCACCGGGAGGGCTCAGCACCTCGCTGCGGAGCTCGCCGGTGCCGGGCCCGGTGGTCCAGTAGGCGGTGGCGCGCAGCGGTGACCGGCCGCGCGGCCCGGACGGCTCGAGGGGGTGTGCGGCCTGCGCGGGCATGATCGAGGAAGTTACGCGAGGCTCCTGGGGTGGGCGAGGTGAGCGGCTCCGAGGGCCGTGCCGGGGTGACGGCCAGCGCTGCCCGCGACGGCTCCGCCCCCCGCGACGCGCTCCTCACCGCCCTGGCCGCGGCCGTCGCGTGCGCGCTGGTGGCGCTCACCTCGGTGATGCCGGGCGGTGGTCACCGGGCGGCCCTGGCGGCCGGGACGGGCACCCTGCTGGTGGGGGTCGCGGCCCTCGGCGTGGCCCGGCGCCCCGACGGGTGGAGCGGTCCGGCCGACCGCGTCACGCTCCTGCGGACGGTGCTCGGGGGCGGGGTGGTGACCCTGGTCGCCCTCGACGTGCTCGAGGGCGACCTGGGGCCGTCGTGGCCGGTGGTGCTCCTCGCGGTGCCAGCGCTGGCCCTGGACGCCGTCGACGGCGCCGTGGCCCGCCGCACCGGGACGGCCAGCGCGGCGGGCGCCCGCCTGGACATGGAGGTGGACGCCGCCCTGATCGCGGTGCTGTGCCTGCCGGCCGCCGCCGTCGTCGGCTGGTGGGTGCTGGCCATCGGTGGCATGCGCTACGCCTGGGTGGCGGCCGGTGCGGTGTGGGCCCCGCTGCGCGGTCAGCTGGCCCCGCGGTTCTCCCGCAAGCTCGTGGCCGCGGTGCAGGGCGTCGTCCTCGCCGCGGTCGCCGTCCCCGGCCTCCCGCAGCCGGTCGCGGTGCTCCTGGCCGCCGGTGCGCTGGCCTCGCTGGTGTGGTCCTTCGGGCGGGACGGGCTCACGCTCGCGCGTGCGGCCCGCGGCCCAGCACGCGGCGGCCGGGACTGAGGCAGGGCTGCGACCGGCGACCGCGGGTCAGCGGGTCCCGCCGAGCAGCCCACCGACCAGCCCGCTGACGCTGGAGGAGCCGGAGGAGCTGGAGGAGCTGGAGGACGGCGCCGGCGACGCCACCGACGAGCTCGAGGGGCTGGTCGAGGGGGTCGTCGTGCGACCACCGGTGAGCCCGCTCGTCAGCCCACCGGTGAGTCCGCCGGTGAGCCCGCCCGTGAGCCTCCCGGCGGCGTCGCTGGCCCGCTTGGCGGCGTCGGCCGCCTCCTTGGCAGCCCTGGCCGCCGCGTCCTGAGCGGCCTTCGCGGCGTCGGCGGCGTCCTTGGCAGCCCGTGCCGCGGCGTCGTCCGCCGCCTTCTGGGCAGCCTTGGCGGCCTCGTCAGCCGCGGCGGTACCGCTGGTCGCCGGCAGGCGGCTGCTGGCGCTGGCCGTCGGGACGGGAGCGGGCAGCGGCACCGAGCCGCGCGACGACGACGTGGACGGGACTGCCGGGGCGAGGGACGACGACGTCGACCGCTGCCCGGTGTCGGACGCAGGGGGTGTCGCCGCGGAGGGACCGGTCTGCGGGGTCTGCGGGGTCTGCGGGGTCTGCGGGGTCTGGTCGGCGACGGAGGCCGAGGTGGCGCCCGGGGTGGCGAACGGCGCGGCCGTCGAGGTCCCCGGCTCGGGGATGACGTCGGTCCCCGGGGAGGCGGAGCCGGCCGACCGGTCTCCGACCACCGGGGACCCACCGTCGGACACGGTGCCGACGGCCCCGTCGGCGAGCGTCTGCTCCACCTCACCGGTGACGTCGTCACCCGGACCGGTCGCTGCGTCCGTCGAGCCAGCCGGGGCGGAGGTCCCCTGGACCACGAGCACCCGTGCACCGGGCGGCGCGGCGAGGACGTCGGCGGTGACCACACCGCCGGTGACACCCACCCCGGCGGCCAGGACGGCCGTCGCGGCGTGCCCTCCCGCGGCCTGCAGCACCGCCCCGACCGAGGGGGCGGCCTGCGCGGGGGCCGCGAGCGCCACGGGCAGGAGCGCCAGCAGGGTCGCCGGGCCGGCGACCCTGCGCAGCTCCGAGATGCCCACGCTGAGCAGCGCCCGCACGACCAGCGGGTCGAACTGCGCCCCGGCGCACCGGGTGATCTCGGCGCGCGCCTGCTCGGCCGACATGGGCTTCTTGTACGACCTCGCGGAGGTGATGACGTCGTAGGTGTCGGCGACGGCGATGATGCGCGCCGCCAGGGAGATGTCCTGACCGGCCAGGCGGCGGGGGTAGCCCTTGCCGTCGAAGCGCTCGTGGTGCTGCTCGACCCCGTCCAGCCAGTCTCCGAGCCAGCCGCGCAGGGGCTCCACCAGCTCGCCGCCGTGGTGGGGGTGTCCCTGCAGCTGGGCCCACTCCTCCTCCGACGGCCTGCCGGCCTTGTTGATGATCTCCGGCGCGACGTGGACCTTCCCGACGTCGTGCAGCAGCGCCGCCCAGCTGAGGCGCTCCACGTCCCTGTCGGGCAGGCCCATCTCGCGGCCGATGAGAGCGGCGTAGGCCTGGACGCGCTCCGCGTGGGCGCGGGTCCTGCTGTCGTGGGCGGCGAGGGTGGCCACCAGGGCCAGCAGCCGCTGGGACGGGCCCTCGTCCTCGACGTCGGTGGAGCTCGCCAGCGCGGCGGGGGACCAGCGGCGCCGGGCCAGGGCGAAGCGGTGGGGCACGTCGTCGGGCAGCACGAGGCTGATCCTCAGCAGCGCTGACAGCGGTGCCAGGCGCCGCAGCAGGCGCGAGCAGGCGAACAGGACCCCCGACGTGGTGAGCACGACGCCCACCAGCCACAGCCACGCCGGCAGGCCCACCCGCCCCGGGGGCAGGACCACAGCGGCCACCGCGCCGACGACCAGCGCGAGCACGAGGGGCAGGACGGCGACGGTCACGCGCACCGCCAGGGCCAGTGCCGGCCTGGCGCGCTGGGTCGCCAGGTCGGGGTCGACGTAGTTCTGGGTGGGTCCAGTGGTCACCCCGCGGCCTCGGCACCTCGGGGGAGGTGGTTGAGGGGGCGGAGCGCGGTGCCACCCGTTCGGCCCACCCGCACCGCCCCGACGGCGGCGCGGCGGCAGCACGTCCGGCTCGGCGAGCCGACTCCGGCTCGTCCAGGTAGAAAAGTCGTGTGCGAGCGATCCAGGTCAGCGGTCAGGACTCCGGGCTCCAGCTGGTGGAGCGGGAGGTGCCCCAGCCGGGGCGCGGGCAGGTGCTGGTGCGCGTCGCGGCGTGCGGCGTCTGTCACAGCGATGTCATGGCGGTGGGCGGCATGGGCGGGTTCCCGCGGGTGCCCGGCCACGAGGTCGCCGGACGCGTCGAGGCCGTCGGGGAGGACGTGCCCCAGTGGCAGGTCGGCCAGCGCGTCGGCATCGGCTGGTTCGGCGGGGCCTGCTACCACTGCGACCCGTGCCGCCGGGGCGACTTCATCTCCTGCGTCGAGGGCCGTGTGACGGGGCTGTCCTTCGACGGCGGCTACGCCGACCACGTGCTGGCCCCCGCCGACGCGCTCGCGGCGGTGCCGGACGGGCTCACCGACGCCGAGGCCGCGCCGCTCATGTGCGC
>JAKONK010000210.1 GCA_022701985.1 Actinomycetales bacterium | reverse complement strand
ACGTGCCCCTCGGGAGTCGCCTGCGTGGTGAGCGCCCACGGCGCGCCGAGGCGCGCGACCCACCGCGCGCAGTCGAGCACCTGACCCGCCGCGACGACCACCCTCAGGTCGACGTCGCTCCACGCATCGACCTGCGCGCCGTCGAGGTCGGCGAGCGACCCGGTCACCTCCACCGCCTCCACGCCCGGCTCGTCGCGCACGTAGCGAATCGCCTCCTCGGCGAGGCGCCGCTGCCAGGTCACCGGCGCTCCGCGAGCGCGAGCGCCTCGTCGCACCAGCGCACGAGGTGGGACAGGGCCAGGCCCCGCTGGGCGTAGAGGTGCTCGGCGTCCGCGGGGCGGTGGTAGGCGGAGTGCTCGGCGGCTCCGGCGCGCTCGAGCAGCAGCGGGAGCAGCCACGCGTACTTGACGCACGACGCGAGGACCCCGAGCCGCACGCGGTCCGCGTCGCCGCGCCACCCCCCGTCGGCGAGCCCGGCGAGGTAGGACTCGACGCAGGTCGTCTCCAGCTCCTCGAAGCGGTCGGCGGGCCAGAACAGGTCGAAGACGGCGTCGGGGACGTGGTTGCCGAGGTCCTCCCCCACCGCGCCGTCACCGGCGAACGCCCAGTCGAGCAGCACCACCTCTCCCGAGGGCCGGCGGACCTCGTTGGCCACCCACACGTCGAGGTGGCTGCGGGTGCGCGGCAGCTGCTCGACCACCTGGAGCAGCCGCTCGCGAGCTGCGACCAGGCGCGTCCAGCCGGACCTCAGCGAGCCCGGCCAGGTGTCGCGCACCAGCGGCTGCGACCACGCGGCGTCGTCGTCGAGCACCTCCCACTCGACGCGCCTGCTGCCGGAGTACTCGCGCAGGAAGCCCCTCGACGCCCACGGCGCCTCGAGCGGCCCCTGCGCCTGCCAGCGGCCGAGCCCGGCGGCGAGGGCTGCGTGGTCGGCGAGGCCGAAGCGCTCCCCCGGAACGCCGACGACGTCCTCCATCCACAGCACTGCTCCTGTGACCGGCACGCCGACGTCCTCCACCTCGCTCGCGGGCAGCTCGAGGCCGGTGCCGTGCAGGCTGCGGCGCAGCGCGGCGTCGCGGTGGACGTCCGCCTCGCGGCTCCAGGAGTTCCAGTGGCCGGGGTCGTCAGACGCGGCCCAGCTGCCCGCCGGGTCGGCCGGTGGGGACGACGACGGCGCGCGCAGCTCCTTGCGGACCAGGGAGCGTCCGTCGGCGAGGACCACGCGCTCCACCGAGGCGGTCACCTCGTTCAGGGGGTTGTGACGCAGGGGCTCGCGGGCGATGACGCGGTCCACCTCCCCCATGATGCTCGTCGTGGGTGTCTCGACCACCGTGCGACTGGTGCTGGTCCCCGTCGCGGCTGCGGGTGCTGCGGCCGTGCTCGCGGGATGCACCGCCCTGACCTCCGGAGCGTCGTGGCGCGAGGTGGAGCGGGTCGGCCCCTTCGCGCCCGCGTCGGGCACGGCCGGTCCCTGTGAGACGAGCTTCACCGCCGACACGGGCGGGACGTTCGCCGGAGAGCCGTCCGCCGCAGGAGCTCTCGCGGCGTGGCTCGACGGTCCCGCCTTCGACGCGCGGTCGGGGAACCTCGGCGTCTTCCCCGGCGCGCCGCGCGACGGGTGGACCGCGGTGGACGAGGGCGTCGAGCGGGAGCGGACCTTCGTCAACGGCCGCTGGGAGGTGCTCGCCCGGCAGTCGTCCCTCGGCGGGTGGCTCGTGACGGCGGCCAGCTGCGGCTGACCGCCGCGGGCGCGACCGCCCGGGACGCCCGGGTGCTCAGGCGCCGGGGTGCAGGTGCGCGCCCCACACCTCGGTGAGGACGCGCGACAGCACGCCGTCGTTCGAGGAGTCGATGCTCGGGGTGGCGTCGGGGTCGGTGACGACGGCGCGCGCGTGCGCCCCCAGGACGCCTCCCGGCGCGACGTCGTTCCCCAGCTCCCCCTCCAGCACGAGGTCGACGTACTCGGGGGCGGACCACACCTCGTGCGCGCGCAGCAGCTCGTCGTGCGGGACCCGGAGCCAGGTGCCGTACGTGAGGCTGGTGCCGTCGTCGAGCCGCACCCGCAGCAGCACCCTGACGAAGGACCCCAGGCCGGGCGCGGCCAGCATCACGGAGCTGTCGGGGTCGTCGTGGCTCATCCACAGGTCCGGCACCTCCTCGCCCGCGGAGACCTTCTCGAAGACTGCGTCGGGCAGGGAGAACCTGACGTGCCGGTCCTGCGGGTCGCGGACGTGCCCGCAGCCGCACAGGTCGCCCAGGGGCGCGGCGGTCGCGGGGCCCGGCCCCCGGGTGAGCCCGAACGGGTCGGTCTCGAGCTCCTCGTCGGAGGAGCCCGCGTGCTGCACCACCTGGCTGGCCGACGCCACCGGCTCGAGCCCCGGGGCCTCCTCCAGCGCCTCCAGAACCGGACCCCGCAGCACCGCGTCGACGGCCGCGGTGACGGACGGGACGCGGAGCACGGCGTCCTCGTGGTCGTCGCGGGGGTGGACGGCGAGGTGGGCGGCCCGGCCGTGCTGCACGAGGGCGGCGGCGTCGGTCACCACGTAGTCCCAGCGCCCGAGCACGGTGACCACGGGAGCCTCCTCCAGCGAGGCGTCGGGGACGGGCCAGGCCACGCCGTCGTCCTCCTCGTCGGCGGGACCGCCGGGACCCGCGGTGTCCAGGGGAGACGAGCCCCGCAGGGCGCGCTCGGCCTGGGAGAAGGCGTCGACGGCGGCCCGCAGCGCGCCGGCCGACGCCGCCCACCCGTCAGCCGAGCCACCAACCGAGCCGCGGTCGACGAGCGCCACATGCTCGGCCAGCGCCTCGGTGAGCTCGCGGGCCCGCGCCCGGTACCGCTCCAGCGCCCCGGGGTCGCCGGGCACCGAGCGGGAGGCGTCGTCGATCACGGCGGCACCGTAGCGAGCAGCCGCCGCGTGCGCCGTCCGTGGCGGGTCGGGGTGTCGGCCTTGCGCTGCGGTGGTGCGGCGACCCACCATCGCCCCCGTGAGCGTCCAGGACGCCGCGGTCAGCGCTGACCCGGCCCTCAGCCCTGCCGACCCGCTGCGCCTGCGCACCCTGCTGCTGCTGGCCACGGCGGTGCTCGGCTGCGGCGCCCTCCTCGTGGCCGCCACCGGCGTGGACCGCGTCGACGGCGCCCACGACCGCGCGGCTCAGGTGCTGGTGTGGCTCGCGACCACCACCGCCCCGCTCGTGGGGTTCGTGGGGCTGTTCGTCGCCGCCGTCGACGTGGTGCAGAAGGTCCGGGAGGGCCGAGCCCGCCGCCAGGTGGCCCCCGCGGTCGCGGTGGCGGCGCTGTCGGCGGCGGTGCTCGCCGCCTGCGTGCTGCTCAGCCCCCTCGCCGGGTCGTGGCTGGACTGACCGCGGGTCGGGCAGGGCGGGCGGGTCACTCCCCCGTCGAGCCGTCGAGCGCCTCGCGCAGCAGGTCGGCGTGGCCCGCGTGGCGCCCGTACTCCTCCACCAGGTGCACCAGCACGTAGCGCACCGACACCCGCTCGCCGTGCCGCTCGACGGCGCTGAGCCTGCTGAGGTCGTCCAGCGGCAGGTCGGCCCGCGAGCGCTCCACGGCGGAGCGCCACAGCGACCGCAGCGCCGCGGCGTCGTCATCGGCGGCGGAGTGCCACTCCCAGTCGGGGTCGTCGTCCCAGGGGGCGGTGTCCCACGGCGGGCTCGGGGGTCGGCCGAGGAGCACCTGCCCGACCCAGTAGTGCTCCACGAAGGCCAGGTGCTTGAGCATCCCGCCGAGGGTCATCGCCGACGGCGGGTGCGCCCGTCGGAGCTGGTCGCTGTCGAGCCCGGCGGTCTTGAGCGCCACGGTCTCGCGCAGGAAGTCGAGGAAGCCGACCACCGTGGCGGCCTCCCCACCGGCGACCGGGGGGTCGGTGCGCGCGTCGTCCACGGCCCGGGTCACCGGCCCCCGAGCCGGCGGAGCACCTGGGCGCGGTCCTCCGCGGGCAGCTCGGGCACCTCGCGCAGCAGGGGCAGCAGCTCCGGGCTGGTGGTAGTGGCGGCGAAGACCGTCCGGACGTCGACGCCGTGCGCGGGCCGCTCCACCACCGTGACGGCGTCACCCGCGGTGACCTCGCCGTCGCGCAGCACCCGCAGGTACGCACCGGGGGTCCGCGCCTGCGTGAAGCGCGGCACCCACCGCTCCTGGCCCAGCCAGACCGCGAAGGTCACGCACGGCACCCGCGGACTGGCGACCTGCAGCAGGGCCGTGCCGACCTCCCACACCTCGCCGATGACCGCACCGTTGACGTCGACGCCGAACGTCGTCAGGTTCTCCCCGAAGGTGCCACCGGGCAGCTCGCGCCCCAGCTCGAGGCCCCAGGCGTCGAGGTCCTCCCGGGCATAGGCGTAGACGGCCTGGTCGTCACCCCCGTGGTGGGCCGTGTCGCTGATGTGGTCGCCCGCGAGGCCGCTGCCGCCGGTGCCCTTCGGCCCCGGGGCGCGCACGGCGACGGCCCCGGAGACCGGCCGCTTGTCGATGCCGGTGGTCCCCGCCTTGGCGGCGATGGGGCGCTCGCGGCCGGTGTTCACCGAGAGCACCCGACCCGTGACGACGTCGTCTCCACTCACGCGGCGAGTCTGCCCCGAGCGCGTCGCCCGCCGCACCGGGCCGGGCAGCACCGCATGATCGGCAGGTGGACACCCCCGGCGCTCACGGCTCGCAGCGCCCCCGGCGGTCCGGTCGGCGGTGGTGGTCGCCGCTGCTGCTCGTGCACGCGGCGCTGGTGGTCGTCGTCCTCGTCGTACCGCCCAGCGTCCTGCCGGGCGGAGTCACCGCCGACGGCCCGGGGGCCCTGCACGGCGTCGTCTTCGCGACCCGGGTGCTCCTCGGCGCACCGTGGTGGCTGCTGACGGGGACGCTGTCCGCCGCGCTCCCGGTCGTGGTCACCCTCGTGCTCCACGCGGGGCTGCTCGCGCTCGTCCGCCGGCGCGCACCCGCCACGGCTCCGGAGGGCGAGGCGCGCCGTCCCGCGAGCACGTCGTCGCGGTTCGGGCTCGCGGTGCTCGCCGGTCTCGCGGTGTGGGCCGCCTGGCTCGGCTGGGACGACACGACGTCCTACGACGTCGTCACCCGCCAGGACGAGTCGCCGTACGTGACGCTGCAGGTGCTGGGCTGCGCGCTGACCGTCGGCGTGGTGACCGCGGTCCTCGCGGCCCGGTGGTCGCCCGTCGTCGCGGCCACCGGCGTCTCGGTCGGCTCCTGGTGGGCCTGAACGGCGTGGGCCGCCGCGTCCGACTCCACCGGCTTCTTCGTCATCGGCGCCGTCGGGCTCGCGTTCGGGCTCGCCGCGGGCACCGCCTTCGCCGCGTTCGTCGGGACCGTGCTCGGACCCCAGCGGTCACCCGCGCCAGACCGGGGCTGACGAGGCCTCCGCCGGGAGTCCGGTCAGGTGCTGGGGACGACGGTGACGAGCACCTCGACACCGCCCGACGCGCCCGCGGGGTCCGCCGCGGTCACCCGCCCGACCAGCCGGTAGGTGCCGGGCCGCGGGTCGACCAGCGTCACCAGCCACGCGGCCTGCTCGTGCAGCTCGCCACCGCGGGCGCTCTCGGGGAGCGAGCCGGCCCAGGTGGACCAGTCGACGGCGACCAGCTCACCGCCCCCCTCACCGGTGACCGCCACCGGGCCGGTGCCGGGTCGCAGCGACCCCTCGACCGTGCCGCCGGCGGCCGGGTCGTGCAGGTGCACGCTGACCTGGACGACGTCGCACGGCGGCACGCCCTCGGCCGCGTACCCGCCGAGGTCGCGGACGCTGGCCCCGACGTCGAGCCCCGCGCCGCCGAGGGTGGCCAGCGGCTCGCCGCCGTCGTCCACCGCGCGCGCGGTCACGGAGACGTCGACGGGCCCCGCGCCCGCCGGGGGCGCGCACCCGGCCACCCCGTAGGGAGCGGGCGTCTCCCCGGACCCCGGGGCACCGCTCACCGCGCCGGGGAGGGCGCTGAGCAGACCGACCACCGACAGCAGCACCGCTCCCAGCAGGCCGCGGCGCGCCCAGCGCGGCAGGCCGGGGGCCTCCGCCGCCTCGGGCTCGGGGTGCACGCGTCCAGTCTCACCCGGCGGGGCTGCGGGCGGGCGCGGTCGGGGCGCTCCGCGGTCAGGCGCCCTGGCCGCTGCTCTCCGGCATGCTCGCGATCGGCGGGCGGCGGGTGCCGGCGGCGGGGGCCACGCCGTCGGCGGGCCCGAGCAACCGGCCCAGCAGCGACCCGACCCACCGCCGTGCAGCTCCGACCAGTCCGGACACCCCACACCCTCGTCTCGACGTCGACCGCCAGGGTCCGCCCGGCCGGGGTGCAGCGCAAGGACCTGCCGCGCAGGGACGCAGGGGAGGAGGTCGGGTGGAGGTCGGGTGGCGGGTGGGAGGCTGCCCCGGTGGTGACGGTCCTGCTCCTCGCGGCGACGGCGCTGCACCTGGGGTTCCAGCTCGTGGTGACCACCCTGGTCTACCCGGCGCTGCTGGGCGCGCCGCAGGAGCGGTGGGCCCTCGAGCACGACGCCCACCGCCGGCGGACCACCCCCGTGGTGGCGGTCGTCTACGGGCTCCTCGCGGTGGCGTGCGCCGCCGTGCTGCTCACAGGGCCGCGCGACGCGTGGTCGCTGCTCGCCGTGGGCGCGTGCGCCGCCGTCGTCGTCGTGACGGCGACCACGGCGGGCCCGGCGCACGGGGCGCTCGCCGCGCGGGGGCGCTCGGAGCGGCTGGTGCGACGGCTCCGCCGCGCTGACGCGCTGCGCCTCGCAGGGGCCGCGGTGGCGGCCGGCGCAGCGGCGGTGGCCGCAGCACCCTCCTGACAGGACCCGTGCCGGAGGGGTGGCGCGCCGCCGACGGGCAGCGATGACGATCAGCGCCTAGTTTCGACCGGGCCGGCGGGATGTCACGGTGACGGACGCGGCCACCGGAGGGACCCACGTGCACATCCAGCTCGACGCCGGCGACCTGCACGGCTGGCGCGTCGTGCGGCTGGTCGGAGACCTGGACGTCTTCGCCGCGCCCGACCTGACCACCGCGCTCACCGACGAGGTCGACGACTGGGCGGCGCGCCGCACCCCGGGAGCAGACGCACCGGGCGCGGCCGCCCTGGACGGCGGTCTCGTGGTCGACCTGCAGCAGGTGCCCTTCGTCGACTCCTCCGGGCTGGGGGTGCTGCTGGGTGCGTACCGCCGGGCCCAGGCGGCTGGCTTCCCCGTGCGGGTGGTCAGCACCTCCGAGGAGCTGACGACCACGCTGATGATGATGGGACTGACCTCGGTGCTCCCGGTCCACCCCGACCTGGACTCCGCGACGGCCCCCGGCGCACCCCCCGACGACGGCGCGTCCTGACGCCGGGCCGTCCTCCCGGGTGTCTTCCGCCCGGGTGGTGCTTACGGTGTAGGTCCACAGGGCCGGGAGCCCCAGGACCAGCTGCCGCGCGTGCTCGACCAGCGGTGAGGTACCAGACCGACGACGGCGGAGGGTGAGCTCCAGGGTGGACGGGTCCGAGACGACCGAGACGCACGAGGTCCCCGGTCAGCGCCGCAGCGCGCCGCCCGCCTCGCCGCTCTCGGGGCGTGTGCTGCCCCGCGGCGTGGCCCAGGTGCGGCCGGAGGCGCCGGCGGCGGTGCTCATGGTCGACCTCGAGGCCCGTCAGGTGCTGTACGCCAACGAGGTGGCCGCCCAGATGGCGCCGTCCCTGGCCCTGCCGGTGAGCGCCGACGAGTGGGCCGCCGCGGCCGACCTGCGCGACCTCGACGGCGAGCCGCTCGACGAGACCGCCCACCCCCTGTCGCGGATCGCCAGGTTCGAGCCGGTCGCGGGTCAGGGCGTCTCCGCCGCCCGCTCGAGCGACCTGGGCGAGAGGCGCGAGCCGCTGTGGGTGGTGGCGCTCCCCCTCGACGGCGCCCCGAACCTGCGCGGGCACGCGCTCGTCGTCTTCCTCCCCGTGCGCGACCGCGACGAGCTCCAGGAGCGCGCCGAGGCGGCCCACGCCCGCACGCACACCGCCGCTCCCGCCCCCGAGCTGCAGCCCGCCCCGTCCGACGCGGTGGCGGTGCGCGAGGCCGCCGTGCTGGCCACGGGCCTGTCCTTCACCGTGGCCGACGCCGGCCAGGAGGACCTGCCGCTGGTCTGGGTGAACCCCGCCTTCACCGCCGTGACCGGGTACACCTTCGAGGAGGCGGTGGGGCACAACTGCCGCTTCCTCCAGGGGCCCGGCACCGACCGCGCCACCACGCAGCGGATGCGCGACGCGCTCGACACGGGCCGCTCGGTCACCGAGGTGCTGCTGAACTTCCGGGCCGACGGCACGGCCTTCTGGAACCAGGTGGCGATGAGCCCCATCACCGACGCCGACGGCCGCGTGACGCACTACGTGGGCATCCAGACCGACGTGTCGGGGCGGGTGGCGGCCGACGCCGAGCGCGACCGCGCCCTGGTCTCCGAGAGGGCGGCCCGCGCCGCCGCCGAGGAGGCCCACAGCCGGCTGCAGCTGCTCGCCGAGGTCAGCACGCAGCTGTCGGCCACCACCGACGCCCACCAGGCGTGCGACCGGCTGGTGCAGCTGATGGTCCCGTCCGTGGCCGACTTCGCCGTGCTCGCCGTCGTGGGTGACGACGCCGTGCTGGCCTCCCCGGGCAGCGCGCCCACCGGCGGGCAGGTGGGCCCGGTGGTGACCACCACCGCGCCCTCCGCCCCGGCCGCGGCGCGCCTCGGGCTGCACGACATCGCCTGGCACCACCACGACCCGGACCTGCGCGACGCGCTGGACCGGCACGCCCGGGGCCGCCTCGCGGCGCTGACCACCCGCGGGCGCGACACCCTCGGGCTGGTGACGCGCCCCGGCAGCTCGCGCCTGGGCGACGACGACGCGCAGCGCGCTTCCGAGCTCGACACCGCCGAGGGGCTGGCGGGGCTGATGCACCCGAGCCCGGCCCGCGACGCGCTGGCCGAGCTGAGCCCCACGTCGATGACCACCGTCGCGCTGCGCAGCCGTGAGCGGACCCTCGGCGTCATGACGCTGGGCACGGGTCCCGGTCGCGCTCCCCTCACCGACGACGACCTCGCCCTGGCCCGTGACATCGCAGCTCGGGCGGGCCTCGCCCTCGACCGCGCGCGGCTGTACCGGCAGCAGCGCGACCTGGCCGCGGGGCTGCAGCGCTCCCTGCTGCACCTGTCGCCCAACGCCGCGCCCGAGCACGTGAAGGTCGCCGTCCGCTACGTGGCCGCCGCCGAGGCGGCCCAGGTCGGTGGCGACTTCTACGACGTGTACGCCCAGCCCGCAGGGTCCGCCGTCGTGGTCATCGGCGACGTGATGGGCCACGACACCCTGGCCGCGGCCGCCATGGCGCAGCTGCGGTCGATCGTGAGGACCCTGGGCATGGTCGGCGACGACGACCCGGCCCAGGTGCTCACCCGCACCGACGTGCTGATGCGCGCCTCCGGCATCGACACCCCCGCGACCGCCTCCGTGGTGCGGCTGCCGCCCCCCGACCAGCAGCCCGGGGACGAGCGGCCCTCGACGGTGCTGGAGTGGTCGAACGCGGGCCACCCGCCGCCGCTGCTCATCGGCGCCGACGGGGACGTGCGCCTGCTGGAGGCGGCCGACACCGACCTGCTGCTGGGCATCGAGCCCACCACCCGGCGGCGGCTCACGCGCAGCCGCCTGCGGGCCGGCGAGACGCTCCTGCTCTACACCGACGGCCTGGTGGAGCGCCGCGACCAGCCCCTGGGCGAGGGCATCGCCCTCCTGCGCGAGGTGGCGGCCCGCGCCGCGAGCACCACCAGCGACCCCGAGGAGCTGGCCGACGCGGTGCTCGCGGCGATGCTGCCGGCGCCGTCGTCCGACGACGTCGCGGTGGTCGCCGTCGTCCTGCGCTGAGCCCCGACGGCGCCACCGGTCCCGGGCGCTACGGCACCAGGTGCTCGGCGCGGTAGCGGTCGACCAGGCGCAGCAGGGCGCGCTCGGTGCTGACGAAGCCGGTCCACCCCAGCAGGCGGCTGCGCGTCACGTCGGCGAAGACCTCCATCTCGCGTCCGAGGTCGGCGTCGGTGTGCCACCAGGAGGCGACGCGCGCCAGCTCGGGCTCGACCAGGCCGTGCTCGGCGACCAGGTCCGCCCAGACGCCCTCGGCGCCGGCCATCTGCTGCTCCAGGGGCTGGGGCTCGTCGGAGGGGCCCTGCGCCTCGACGCCGAGGTGCTCGGCGAGCCGCGGCCACAGGCGCCGCCAGCGGACCAGGTCACCGTCGACGACGTTGAAGGCGGTGTCGGCGGCGGCGGGCGTCGTCGCCGCCCAGAGCTGGTGGTCGGCCAGGAGGTCTGCGTCGGTCAGGTCGACGACGCCGTCCCACTGCTCGCGCGAGCCGGGGAAGACCAGCGGACGGCCCAGGTGGCGCTGGATGCCGGCGTACGCGGCCAGGGTCGAGGCCATGTTCATGGCGTTGCCGACCGCGTGGCCGATGACGGTGTGGGAGCGGTGCACGCTCCAGGTGAACCCGTGGGCGGCGGCTGCCGCGAAGAGCTCGTCCTCCTGCGCGTAGTAGAAGTTCTCGACGGGCAGGCGCTCGGCGTCCTCCAGGAAGGGCGTGTCCGGCAGGTCGCCCCGCCCGTACGCCTCGAACGGACCGAGGTAGTGCTTGAGCCCGGTGACCAGCGCGACGTGCCGCAGCGTGCCCTGCGGCCCGAGGACGGCGAGCAGGTCGCGGACCATGCCGCCGTTGACGCGGATGTTCTCGGCCTCGGTCTCCTGGCGCGACCAGGCGGTGATGAAGACGTGGGTGGGTCCGAGCTCGCTGAGGCCCTCGCGCAGCGAGTCCGCGGAGCGCAGGTCGGCCGCGACGTGCTCGGCGGGTGACCCCGGGACGGGCGAGCGCGACAGTCCCGTGACCCGCCAGCCCGCTGCAGCCAGCTGGCGCACGAGCGCCGAGCCGCTGATGCCGCTCGCGCCGACCACCAGCGCGTGGGCGCCCTCGGGGGGTGTGCGCACGGGGGTGGGGGCGCGGTCGGGCAGCGCGCCCGGCAGAGGGGTCGACGACGTGGTGGGGGTGCTCACAGCTGGCCTTCCGGTGGGGAGCGGCGCGCGGCGCCGGGACCACGTGCAGCCCCGTCGCGCGCCCCGCTGTTCCCCGTGATCACGGTGTCGGTCGCGGGCGTCCGGTGCACCTCAGGGCGGGCCAGGATGGTCGGGTGACCGCCGGCACCCCGCCCTGGCCCGGGCTCGACGGCGCCCAGCGGCGCCTCGTCGAGGCGTGGCTGCCCGGAGCCGTCGTGGAGGCAGACCTCAGCTGGGGCCTGGTCGAGACCACCGTCCTGCGGGTGCGCCACGGCGGCGCGCTCGTCGTCGTGAAGGCCGGCGGCCCGGGTGACCACCACCTCGCCCGTGAGGTCGAGGCCCACCGGCGCTGGCTGCGGCCGTGGACCAGGGCCGGCCGCGCCCCCCTGCTGCTGCACGCCGACGCCGCCGCGCGCGTCCTCGTCACCCGGTGGCTGCCCGGGCACCTGGCGCAGGACACCCCTGCGGCCACCGACCCCGACGTGCACCGGCAGGCGGGAGAGCTGCTCGCGCAGCTCCACCGCCAGGAGACCGTGCAGGACGACGGCTTCGAGGCGGCGGCCGACGCCAAGACGCGGAGGTGGCTCTCCGGGCCGCACGCGATCCCGGCGGAGACGGCGCGCCGGGTGGCCGAGGAGGTCGACGGCTGGCCCGTGCACCCGGCCGTCCTGGTGCCCACCCACGGCGACTACCACCCGCGCAACTGGCTGGTCGACGGCGGCGGTGGCAGCCCCCGGGTCGGCGTCATCGACCTCGGGCGCGCAGCGCTGCGCCCGGCGGAGAGCGACCTGGTCCGGCTGGCCCAGCGCGACTGGGTGGACCGGCCCGACCTCGAGGCGGCGTTCCTGTCCGGGTACGGCGGCGACCCCCGCCGGGAGGACACCTGGCGGCGGGTGCGGATCCGGGAGGCGGTCGGGACGGCGTGCTGGGCCCACCTGGTCGGCGACGCCGCCTTCGAGCAGGAGGGGCTGCGGCTGCTCGCCGAGCTGTTCGCCGACGGCGCCTGACCGCTGGCCGCCCGCTCCCCCTCGGGAGGCTCGACCCACGCTGTGGGACCGGCCACCCTGGGCGGGTGAGCGTGCCCACGCCCGGAGGGGTCGTCCCGCCGCCGGGAGTCCTGCCGGGGTGGAACTGGGCCCCGCCCGGTGGCCTGGCCTTCAGTCCCCAGGACCTGCCGTGGTGGGTCCGCACCTGGCTGGTGCTGCCCCTCGTGGACAAGTACGCGCACGTGTGGATGTGGCACCACGGCTTGTACTCCCTGTCACCGCTGCCGCCGCGGGGCGGTGACGACGGCGACCCGTCGGGCGACCGCTCGCCGCGAGGCCCCTCGGGGCGCCCGCCGGCGCTGGTCCGCCACCTCCCCCTCGACCGGTGACGCCGGCTCAGCCTGCGAGGCCCTCGACGCTGTAGCGGCGCTCGACCCCTGCGGTGGCCGCGCCCCAGGCACTGGCCGCCACCCGCGCCTGGTGCGCCTGGAAGGCGGCCGCGCTGTCGAAGGCCTCCTCGACCTGCCAGGTCAGCCCGTCGTCCAGGGGCACGACGTCGAAGCGGCGGCACCCGGGCTCGGCCCTCGTCAGGGTGACGTGTTCCGGCAGGTGCCTCACCACGGCGTCCACCTGCTCGCGCGTCGCGCAGAGCAGCTGCCCGCTCAGGCGCACCCCGCTCACGGCTCCGCCCCCGGCGTCGGGACGCGGGCGAGCAGGGTGAAGGTGTTGGGGAGCCGGCCGTCCCAGGCCGCGGCCTCGAGGCCCCCCGGGCGCCAGAAGGGCTCCGGGTGCTCGGCGAGGTGCACCAGCTCCAGCCCGATGCCGACGACCTGGACCACCACCTCGGCGAGGGTGTGCTGGGCCTCCACGGCGCCGAGCGCGGGGAAGGAGTCGTTGACGTGCTCGCCGGCGAAGCAGCTCCGGTCGGGGCGCACGCGCACCTCGTCGGGCTCCCAGGTCCACAGCGGGACCAGCGGGTGCGCTTCGAGGACGAACAGGTGCCCTCCCGGGCGCAGGACCCGCCGCACCTCCCGGGCCCACGCGGGCAGGTCGCGCACCCACCCGAGCGCGCCCTTGCCCGTGTAGACGAGGTCGAACGAGGCCGTCGGCACCGGGAGGGGTGGCAGCTCGGCGACCTCGTACCGGCACGGCAGCCCCAGCGCGTCAGCCCGGCGCTGTGCGGCGCCGACGGCCGTGGGGCTGTAGTCGAGGCCGAGCACGCTGCGGGCACCACCGCGGACGAGCGCGGCGTCGTCGACGCCGTGGCCGCTCTGGGGGTGGAGCACCTCCGGGCCGCCGCAGAGCACCCGGGCGAGGACGTCGCGCTCCACCCCGGTCAGCTGCGCTCGGCGCGCCTCCTCCAGCAGCTGCCCGTGCTCTCGCACGTGCTTCTGGGAGGCCTGATCCCAGGCGGACCGGGTGCGCTCGTGGTGGTCGTCCACCCTCCGAGCGTGGCCCACCCCGGCTGACGTCGTCCATCGGGTTCTGCCCGGTGTCAGGGTGCTCCCGACCACGTCGAGCAGCTGGGCGCAGGTCTCCTCGACGGTCGCCCCCACCGCCGCCCGCCCGGTGGACCTCGTGGAGAGCTCGCGTCAGCGGGTGCGGCTCGAGCGCTCCCGCTCGGCGGCGAGCGCCTCGCGTCGCGTCGCGAAGACGGCCGGCGCAGTGACCGGGCTGGGCACCGACGGGGTCGCAGCACCGTCCGGAGCGTCGTCCGGCACAGCCGCGGCGGGCCGAGTCGCGTCGTCGCTGGCCGGTCGCTGCGCCGGGACGAGCCCGAGCAGTGCCGCTCCGCGATCGACGCGCTGCTCGCGCGCTAGCAGCTGCCACTGCAGGTGGGCGCTGAGCTGCTGCACGTCGACGGCGTCCAGCACCACCGGCAGCTGGCGCACCGCGGCGGCCAGGCCTCGTGGTCCTGTCACCGTCACGCCGTCCGCGACCGGAGCCGCGGGCAGCGGCTGCGAGGTCAGGCACAGCACAGCGCGGACAGCCGTGTGGTGCTCGTGGTGGAGCAGTGAGGCCACGTCAGCCGCGCGCCGGGCGGACGCGCGGCACTCGCGGGCGCCGTCGCGCCGGCCGAGGCGCAGACCGCCGTCAGGTGTGAGCCGCCAGGGGCGGGCGTCGACGTCCACGACGACGACACCGCCGAGGCCGACCAGCACGTGGGCCGGGGCCGCCGTCCAGCGACCCGGCCAGGCCGGTCCGTGCAGGACGGTCCAGCCCTCGCCGGCGAGCTCGTCGAGGACCTCCGGCAGCTCGCGCTCGGACGCCGCGGTGCTCGGGCTCGGTGCGGGGGCGGGGACGGGGCGCAGGAACCCGCGCGGCGTGCGCTGCGCGGGAGCGACCGTCTCGGACGGGGTCAGCAGGCTCATGCTGCGACGGTCCGCCCGTCGGCCGCTCACACCGAGGACCAGCGGTGACCATCACCTGCGCAGCGTCACCTGTTCATCCGTTCAGCCCACATCCACCGTGATCATGGGCCCTCGGCCACCCCACCGACGAGGGAGGCCGTCACCCAGCGCTGCGTCGTGGCCACCGCTGCGATGACGCCCCCCTCCACCGCGAGCAGCGTCGAGCACCCCCAGCGGCACGGCCAACACGACCAGCACGGGCCAGCGGCTCCCCGGGCGGTGCACGGCGACCAGCGGTCCGGTTGCCACTGACCAGGTCTGGCCCCACGACCGGGCGGTCGAGTGGATCTCGGGCGCCACGCGGGCCGTGCCGCGGGGCAGCGGCCAGACTCGACGGACGCACCACCGAAGAGCACCACCGACGAGAGGTCACCCATGAGCAGCGCAGCCCCCGCTCCCGACGGCGCGGGCGGTCCCCGGCGGCGCCGCTGGCCCGTGCTGGTGCCGGTCGTCGGCGTGCTGGTGGCGGCGCTGGTCGGTGGTGCGCTGGCCGTGAGCATCTTCCGCAGCGGTGGGAGCACCGGCGCCGCCGACGAGCCGACCGCGGGCCCGTCAGCGCCGCCGTCGTCCTCCGGCAGCCCCTCGACCGACCCCTCGGCGACCGCCTCCGGCACCTGCGGCCCCACCAGCGGAGACCTGCGCTTCGACACCGAGATGACGGCCGCCGACGGCCACGCCGTGCCCTACAGCGTGAGCCTCCCGGCCGACTACTACTCCAGCTGCGAGCAGTACCCGGTGCTCTTCGCGCTGCACGGACGAGACCAGAGCAACGCCACCTTCCTGCCCGAGGCCGAGCTGCTGCGGGCCGCGGTGGACGACGGCGCGCTGGGTGACGTCGTCATCGTCACGCCCGACAGCAACGAGGACGGGCGGTGGGAGGGGCAGTACGACACGGACTTCGTCGACGAGCTGCTCCCCCACGTCGAGCAGACCTACCGCGTGCTGCCGGGCGCCGAGAACCGGTTGCTCGTGGGCTGGTCGATGGGCGGGCACGGGGCGTTCCGCTTCGGGGTGGAGCACCCCGACCTCTTCGCCGCGGTGTGGTCGGTGGACGGGGCGATGAGCCGCGAGCCGTCCAGCTACCTGGAGTTCCTGGACGGCGTCCGCGCCGACCAACCGGCGATCACCCTGGTCGGCGGCGACCTCAACGGCGACCGGGTGGAGCAGGTGGTCGACCTGTTCGCGGAGCAGGGCGTCACGTTCCCCTACGAGCGCCGCCCCCTCGGGCACGACTTCCGCCTGTTCGTGGACGCCGACCGCGACGCCGGCTGGCCGACCCTGCGCTGGATGCAGTCCCAGCTCGCCCCGTCCGCCTGACCCCTCGTGATCATGGGCGTCCGCCACCCACCGCGCCTCCCGGAGGACCCCGTGGACCAGATCACCAGCGCCGACGCCGCCGAGTCCTACGCGGCGGGGTTGCTCGTCGGCCGGCGCACCCGCCTGCGGGTGCTCGAGGAAGCGGACCTCCCGGTCCTCGACCGGTGGTGGCAGCACGTCGACACCTCGGCCCTGCAGCGCGACGCAGTCGTCACCCAGCCCGCCGGGGCCGTGAGCGAGCAGTTCCGCCGGTGGAGCGCCAACGACCCCACCAGCCCCGACGTCGGCTTCAGCGTCGTCGACCTCGCCGACGGCCAGCTGGTGGGTCACGTGACGCTGTGGGGTGCGAACTGGCGCACGCGCGCCGCCGAGCTCGGGATCGTCATCGGCCACGAGCACCGCGGCCGGGGCCTGGGCACCGACGCGCTCCGCGTGCTCCTGCGGCTCGCCTTCTCCGAGCTCGGACTGCACCGCGTCGAGCTGCGGACCTGGGCGTACAACGACGTGGCGCTCGCCGCGTACCGGAGGGTGGGGTTCACCGAGGAGGGACGACGGCGCGAGGTCGCCTTCCACGCGGGCCACTGGCACGACGAGGTGCTGATGTCCGTGCTCGACCGTGAGTGGGCCGGGCGACAGCGCTGACCCGCACCGCTCGTCGTCGTCCTGAGCCCGCGGCCGCCCTCGCGGAGAGGAGCTCACCCCGTCGTGAGGTCCACCAGCCCGCTCTCGGTGGGTCGGAAGCCGCACGCGTCGACGTAGAAGGTCCGCAGGCCGGGTGCGAAGTCGACGTGGAGCCACTCGCACCCGGCCAGGGCCGCCTCCCGGCGGGCGCACGCCACCATCCCCGTGCCGATGCCGAGGTGGCGCGCGTCGGCGGCCACCACCACGTCCTGCAGCCAGGCGTGCGCGCCGCCGTCCCACACGACGACCAAGAACCCGACGAGCTCGCCACCGCGCCGTGCGGTGACCCACCCGAGGGAGTGCTGCTCCACGCGACGCGCCCAGTCCGACTCCTCGTCGGTGTGCACGCGCGTCCCGAAGGCCTCTGCGCGCAGCCGGTTGACCTCGGTGCTGGTGATCTCGCCGCGCCAGCGGGTGTCGATGTCCACCCCGGGACCCTGGCTGTGGCTGGGAGCAGCGGCAAGGGGTCCGCGGGCGGCAGCCGCCGGCACCCGCGCCCGACGGCGGTGACGCCGGCGCACCGCGGCGGCCAGCGTCTCCTGCACCAGACCGAGCACCTCGTCCGCGCCCGCGGACCCGGGTCGCAGGGCGGCGCGCAGGACGTCAGCCGCCTGCTGCTCCTGCGCGCTGCGCCCGCTCG
>JAKONK010000201.1 GCA_022701985.1 Actinomycetales bacterium | reverse complement strand
ACGACGTCGTCGCCCAGCTCGACGCCTTCGCCGCCCGCGTCGGGGCCGACGAGCTCATCACCGCCCACGGCGCCCCGACCCCCTCCGCGCGCGTGCGCTCGGTGGAGCTGGTCGGCGCCAGCGCCGCGAGCTCGGTCCACTCGGTCAGCGCGGCCACCACCGTCAGCGCCGCCTGAGCCCGGCCACCTGCCCCGCGCCCGGCTGCACGACGGGCTGCACCACCGGCTGCACCACGGGGAGCCCCAGCGCCCGCGCGGTGACCAGCAGGTCGTCGCGGGGAGCGCCGTCGAGGACCACCTCGAGCCCGAGCGAGCGGGCGCTGCGCACGAAGAGCACCAGCAGCGCCTCGTCGGGCAGGTCGGCGGCGCGCAGCAGCAGCGCGGTGGCCGGGAGGGAGCGCAGGTCGCCCAGGCCGGTGTCCTGGGCGGTCAGCCCCTCCAGCACCACCCCGACGCCGGTGGCCCGCAGCTCGCCGAGGTGCTCGCGAGCCGCCGGCGTCACGAGTGCCGACGGCCCGCTCGCGCGCACCGCGAGCGCTGACGACCCGGTGCCGTGGAGGTCGACGGCCTCGGCGACGTCGCGGACCACGTGGGGCGCGACGACGTGCGCGGCGGGCAGCGGCACCCACACGACGGGTGCGGACGGCCCCGCCGCGACCCGCTGGCGCAGCGCCTCGTCGAGCGCCCAGCGCCCCAGGTCACCGGTGCGTCCCGCCCGCTCGGAGAGGGCTGCGAGGGTGTCGTGCTCGACGTCCCGGCCACCGGAGCGCCGCCAGCGCACCCGCCCGTCGAGGGCGACGGGTGCCGACCGGGGGGCGGGCTCCGCAGCGGGCAGCACCGGCGACAGGTCGAGGCGCAGCCCGGTGACGGGCCACGACGCGCGCAGCTCCCCCTCGAGCGCCGCGCGCTCGGCGTCGGCGGCGCGCAGCCCCTGGTCGTACAGCTCGACGCGTCCGCGGCCCCGGGCCTTGGCGCGGTAGGCGGCGGTGTCGGCCTCGTGGAGCAGGGCTGCGGGCTCGGAGCCGGCGGCGCTGACGGCGGCACCGACGCTCGCGCCGACCACGACGACGCGGCCGTCGGCGACGATCGGCTCGGCCACGTCCTCGATGACGCGCTGCGCGACGGAGAGCACGTCGTCGACGTCCTGCACGCCGGTCAGGACGACGACGAACTCGTCCCCGCCGAGCCGGCCCGCGACGTCCCCGTCGCGCACCGCGGTGGTCAGCCGCTGGGCGACCTCGCGGAGCACGTCGTCGCCGGCGCGGTGGCCGTGGGCGTCGTTGACGCCCTTGAACCCGTCGAGGTCCACGAAGAGCAGCGCGACGTGCGCCCGGCCGCCGCGGGCCGCGGCGAGGGCGCGGGCGAGGTGGTCGGTGCTCGCCGCGCGGTTGGCCAGCCCGGTCAGCGCGTCGTGGGTGGCCTGGTGCTCCAGCGCACGCCGCATCTCCTCGCGGGCCAGCAGGCTGGCCGCGGCGGCCCGCAGGGCGATGCCCAGCCGGATCACCACGAGCACGGACATCACGGCCGAGGCTGCGGCGACGGCGTAGTCGGCCTCCAGGCCGAGGACCTGCATCACGACGAGGGTGACGGGTGCGAGGAGCACCGCCAGCAGCAGCACGGCGGTGCGACGGGTGGTCATCCCGCTGGCGGCGGGCGCGTCGCGGTCGGAGAGGTCGGCCATGCTCGGGTGCACCGCTGCGGCGCTCCAGGCGACGTTGCTCAGCAGCCAGCCCAGGCCGAGCACCGTGGAGGCCCAGCCGGGCAGGACGGCCCCCCACACGTACGTCGCGTCGCCCACGAGCAGCAGTGCGAGCGCGGCGAGCGCGAGCCACGCGCTGCGGGACATGCGCACGGAGATGGCCACGAGGTGGGCGGCGAGAGCCACGAGCAGCACGTCGGCGCCGAGGTAGGTCCCCCCGGTGAGGTGCCCGAGCAGGTCGTCACCGCGGCTGGTGACCACCGGCCCCACGAACAGGACCCAGCCGAGGAGCCCCAGACCCGTGGCGACCACGGCGCCGTCGACGAGCGCCCCCCGCTGCCCCCGCGCCTGGCGGCGGCGGACCAGCAGCGCGACGCCCACCACGAGCGGGACGTACCCGGCGACGTACAGCGCGTCGGCCGCCGTGGGGAAGGTCGTGCGGCCGACGGCGACGAGCAGGTAGTACGCGGCATCGGCAGCGCTCCACACGGCGTGGGAGGCCGCGACGCACCACCACCCGGCGGCGTGCCGCGGCCGGTGCCGGCGGATGCCCACGACCGTCGCGACGACGCAGAGGACCCCGACGGCGCAGTAGGGCGCGCCCGCCCAGGCGAGCGACCCGACGGGTCCGGCCAGCACCAGGTAGGCCACCGCCCCCAGCGCACCGAGCACCGCGACGGTGCGTCCGTTCCACCCCACCGGGTCCCATCGGCGCCCGGGGCCCGGACCCTGAGCGGTGGCAGGATCACCGGGTGCGCGTCGACCTCAACGCCGACCTCGGGGAGGGCTTCGGCCGGTGGTCGCTGACCGACGACGACGCCCTGCTCGACGTCGTCACCAGCGCGAACACCGCCTGCGGCTTCCACGCCGGTGACCCCGC
>JAKONK010000186.1 GCA_022701985.1 Actinomycetales bacterium | reverse complement strand
AGTCGAACCTGCCGCTCTCCACGACGACGCCGCCCAGCGTCGTCCCGTGACCGCCGAGGAACTTGGTGGCCGAGTGGATGACGATGTCGGCGCCGTGCTCGATCGGGCGGACCAGGTACGGCGGGGTGAGCGTCGCGTCGACCACCAGCGGAACGCCCTGCGCGTGCGCGACGGCCGCGAGGCCCTCCAGGTCGGCCACCTGGCCCGACGGGTTGGCGACCACCTCGGTGTAGACGGCCTTGGTGTTCGGTCGGATGGCGGCGGCGTAGTCGGCCGGGTCGGTGCCCGCGACGAAGGTCGTCTCGACGCCGAAGCGCCGCAGCGTCACGTCGAGCAGCGTCACCGTTCCGCCGTACAGCTGCGAGCTCGCCACGATGTGGTCGCCAGCGCCGGCCAGCGCCGCCAGCGTGATGAACTCCGCGCTCATGCCGGAGGCGGTGGCCACCGCGCCGATGCCGCCCTCCAGTGAGGCGATCCGCTCCTCGAACGCCGCGACCGTGGGGTTGGCCAGGCGGCTGTAGATGTTGCCGTACTTCTGCAGGCTGAAGAGGTTCGCGGCGTCGGCGGTGTCCTCGAACACGAACGACGTCGACTGGTAGATCGGCACCGCGCGGGCGCCGGTCGCGGAATCGGGGGTGCCGCCGGCGTGCAGCGACCGGGTGCGGAAGCCCCAGGTGCGCTCGCCGCTCGGGCGCTCGGCCAGCGGGTCGGGGGAGACCGCGCCGGGCACGGCCTGCGGGGTGGCGTCCTGCTGGCCGACCTGACCCGCGGTCTCCGGGTCGACGGCGGCGCCGCCGGGGGTGTCCTGGCTCATGCGTCCATCCTCTCTCTGCGTGGTCTGGGGCTCGCGCGGTCAGCGGCCAGCGCGGTCGCGCTGCAGCTGGATGCCGTCGCGGACGGCGTCGACGGCGCGCTCGTCGGACAGCGACGTCGTGTCGCCCGGCGGCCTGCCCTCGAGCAGGTCGCCGAGGATGCGCCGCATGATCTTGCCGCTGCGGGTCTTGGGCAGGTCGCGCACGACGACGACGTGCTTGGGCTTCGCCACCGGCCCGATGACGGTGGCCACCTGCTGGCGCAGCGCGGCCTCGAGCGCGGCGTGCCCCGCGGCGTCGTCGAGCACGGACCGCGTCGAGGGGATGACGAAGGCCGCCACCGCCTGCCCCGTCAGCTCGTCACCGACGCCCACCACGCCGGCCTCGGCCACGCTCGGGTGCGCCACCAGCGCCGACTCGACCTCGGTGGTCGACAGGCGGTGCCCGGAGACGTTGACCACGTCGTCGAGGCGGCCCAGGAGCCACAGGTACCTGTCGGCGTCGTAGCGGGCGCCGTCACCGGCGGCGTAGTAGCCCTGGACCGCGAACTGCCGCCAGTACGCGTCGCGGTAGCGCTCGGGGTTCCCCCACACCGTCCGGGCCATGCCCGGCCACGGCTTGCGGACCACGAGCCAGCCGCCCTCGCCGGGCTCGACCTCGGCGCCGGTGTCGTCGACGACGGCGGCGTCCAGCCCCGGCAGCGGGCGGGTGGCAGAGCCGGGCTTGAGCGTGGTGGCCCCAGGCAGGGGGGCCACCACGGTGGCGCCGGTCTCGGACTGCCACCACGTGTCGACGACGGGCGCGGTGCCCCCGCCGACGTGCTCGCGGAACCACATCCACACCTCGGGGTTGATGGGCTCCCCGACGCTTCCCAGCAGCTTCAGGGAGCTCAGGTCCGAGCGGGCGGGCACGTCGTCGCCCCACGTCATGCACGCCCTGATGAGCGTCGGTGCGGTGTAGTAGGTGGTCGCGCGGTAGCGCTCGATGATCTCGAAGTGCCGCCCGGGGGCGGGGAAGTCGGGAACGCCCTCGTACATGACCTGCGTGACGCCGTTGAGCAGCGGCCCGTAGATGGCGAAGGAGTGCGCCGTCACCCACGCGAGGTCGGCGGTGCACCAGTGGACGTCGGTCTCGGGGTGGGCGTCGAAGTGCGCCCAGTGCGCGTACCGGGCGTGGGTGAGGTAGCCGCCCGTGGTGTGCAGCAGCCCCTTCGGCTTACCGGTGGAGCCCGACGTGTAGATGATGAAGAGCGGGTGCTCGGCGGGGAACGCCACGGCCTCGTGCACAGGCTCCGCGACGTCGACGGTCTCGTGCCACCACACGTCGCGCCCCTCGGTCCACGGGATCGCCTCGCCGGCGTACGCCTCCTCGCCGGTGCGGCGGACCACCAGCACGTGCTCGACGTGGTCGAGCCCCGCGACCGCCTCGTCGACGGCGGCCTTCACCGGCACCGCCTTCCCGCGGCGGAACTGGCCGTCGGTGGCCACGACCACCTTCGCCGTGGTGTCGGCCACCCGGAACCGCAGCGCCTCGGCGGAGAAGCCCCCGAACACCAGCGAGTGGACGGCCCCGATGCGCGCGCACGCCAGCACCGTGACCAGCGTCTCGGGGATGACGGGCAGGTACAGCACCACCCGGTCGCCGGGCTCGACGCCCAGGGCCGTCAGGGCGTTGGCGGCCCGGCTGACCTGGGCGAGCAGGTCGGCGTAGGTGATCGTGCGGGTGTCGCCGCGCTCACCCTCGAAGTGCGTGGCGACCCGGTCGCCGTGGCCCGCTGCCACGTGCCGGTCCAGGCAGTTGACCGCGGCGTTCAGGGTGCCGCCGTCGAACCACCGCGCCGACGGCACGGACAGCTCCGCGAGCGGGTCGGTCGGGTCCGCCCCCTCGCCGAGCTGCGCCGGCTCCCACTGCAGCACGGTGTGCCAGGGGGTCTCCCACTGCAGGTGCTCGGCCTGCTCGGCCCAGAAGCCCTCCGGGTCGGCCTCGCCGCGCAGCCGCCAGGCCCGCTCGGTGGCGGCGTCGAGGTTGGCCGTGCGCGCGACGGCGTCGGGCGCGGCGAAGGTGCGCTCCTCGGCCAGCAGCGTGGTGAGGGTGGTGCTGGTCGGCCCAGCAGCCGGAGCAGCGGTCGGGACGGTCGTGTCGGTCATGCCCACCTCTTCAGGGCCCACCGCTCGAACAGGCCCACGACCGCGTCGCTGAGCTTGCCGAGGACGGCGAGCGTGATGATCGCCAGGAAGATCCGGTCGGTGCGACCGTTGTTGACGCTCTCGGTCAGCAGGTAGCCGAGGCCGATGGAGGAGGCCAGCAGCTCGGCCGCCACCAGGAACAGCCACGCCTGGGCGAGCGCCAGCCGCAGCCCCGCGATGACCGCCGGCACGGCGGCCGGCAGCTGCACCTGCGTGAGCAGGGACACGCCGCGCAGCCCGAACGCCCGGCCCGCCTCGACGAGGTTCGCGTCGACGTGGCGCAGCGCCGACGCCGTCGTCGTGAAGACGGGGAAGAACGCGCCGATGGCGACGAGCACGAGCTTGGGGGGCTCACCCAGCCCGATCCACAGCAGCAGCAGCGGCACCCACGCCAGCGACGGGACGGCGCGCAGGGCCCCGATCGTGGGGCCGAGCAGCGCGTCGGCCCAGCGCGACAGGCCCACCAGCGACCCGACGACGAGGCCGGCCGCGGCGCCCAGGCCGAAGCCCACGAAGACGCGCTGCGCGGAGATGGCGATGTGCTGCTGCAGCAGGCCGCGCTCCCACAGGTCGCCGGCGGCGCGGACGACGGCGGCGGGGGAGGGCAGCTGCGAGGCCGGGTAGGCACCGGTGCTGGTGGCCAGCTGCCAGACGCCGAGGAGCGCCAGCGGGAGCAGGGCGCCCCACCACGGGGAGAGCCTGCGCCGCGTGCCGGCGGTGCCCGCCCGCGCGGGGCGGCGGGGCCCGAACCCCGCGCGGACGCTCCTCGGCGTCTGGACCGACGACGGGTCGTCGGACCCTCCCAGCCCCTGGGCCTGTGCGCTCCGGCCGCTCACGGCGACCCCGGCGAGCTCGCTCACGAGGGGTCCGCCTGCGAGGCGTAGGTGGTGTCGAACAGGCTCGACAGGGCCGTGTCGACGGCTCCCTGGTCGGGCACGTCGCCGTTGGCCACGAACAGCGGGCCGATCTTCTGCAGGACCGCGGTCTGCGTGGCTCCCGGCACCGGCGAGATGTCGAGCTTCGTGCGGCTGAGCGTCGTCGTCGCGACCTCGGGGGCGATGCCCGCCACCTCCGCGAGCAGCGCCGTGGTCGCCTCGACGTTCTGCGGCACCCACGCCCGGGCCCTCTCGTAGGCGTCCACGACGGCCTGGGCCAGGTCGGGGCTCTCGGCGAGGAAGTCCTCGCGGGCGTTCAGGAAGCCGTAGGAGTTGAAGTCGATGTTCTGGTAGATGATCTTGTCGCCGCCCTCGGCCTCGGCGGCGGCCATGATCGGGTCGAGGCCGGCCCACGCGTCGACGTTGCCCGCGTCGAGGGCAGAGCGGCCGTCGGCGTGCTGCAGGTTCTCCAGCGTGATGTCGGAGGTGGTCAGCCCGGCCTCCTCGAGCGACTGCACGAGGAAGAAGTAGGGGTCGGTGCCGGTCGTGGCGGCGACGCGCTTGCCGCGCAGTCCGGCGACGTCGGTGATGGTCGACGAGGGGCCCACCACCACGCCGGACCAGTTCGGCTGGCTGAAGACGTCGATCGTCTTGATGGGCGAGCCGTTCGAGCGGGCCAGCAGGGCCGCCGCACCCGCCGTCGACCCGATCTGGATGTTGCCGTTGCGCAGGAACTCGTTGGCCTTGTTGGACCCGGCGCTCTGCACCCACTCCACGGTGACGCCCTGGCCACCGAGCTCGGCCTCGAGCCAGCCCTGGTCGCGGACGACGAGGCTGAGCGGGTTGTAGGTGGCGAAGTCGAGCGTGAGGGTGCGGGCCGCTGCCGCCGACGTGCCGCTGCCGCTCGCCGCGGGCTCAGCGGGCGCCGCGCCGGAGGCGTCCTCGCCCTGGGCGCAGGCGCTCAGGCCGGCGACGCCCAGGGGGGCCAGGGCGAGCAGCCCGAGCAGGGAGCGGCGGGAGGGGGTGCTGGGCACGGAGGTGCTGGTCATGGGTGTCTCCAGAGGTCGGCGCGGGGGACGGTGCAGGGCGTCGGCGCGGTGGGGCGAGCGGTGGGTGCTGGGGCGGTGCTGGGCGGGCGCGTCAGGCGCGCGGGACGCCGAGGAGCTCGAGCAGCTCCGCGCGCAGGGACGCGAGGTGGGCGTCGCCGCGGTCGCGCGGGTGGGCCAGGTCGACGGCGGTGGTGCGGACCACCCCGGCGCCGTCGCGCCCCGGCGAGCGCCCCAGGACGACGACGCGGTCGGCCAGGTGCAGCGCCTCGTCGACGTCGTGGGTGACCAGCAGCACCGTCGTGGGGGTGGCCGCGAGCACGTCGAGGAGCAGGTCCTGCATGGTCAGGCGGGTCAGGGCGTCGAGCGCGGCGAAGGGCTCGTCGAGCACGAGGACGCCGGGCCGGCGGGCCAGCGCCCGGGCGAGCGCCGCGCGCTGCGCCATGCCGCCGGAGACGCTGCGGGGGCGGTGGCCGGCGAAGCCGGCCAGACCGACGACGTCGAGCAGCTCGGCCACCCGCTGCGCTCCGGCCGCCCTGGCGGTGCCGCGCGGCAGCCCGAGAGCGACGTTGCCGGTCAGGGAGCGCCACGGCAGCAGGCGCGGCTCCTGGAAGGCGATGGCGCAGCGGGGGTCGTGGTCGCGGACGGGCTCGCCGTCGAGCACCACCCGGCCGCCGTCGACGCCGTCCAGGCCGGCGACGGCGCGCAGCAGCGTGGACTTGCCGCACCCGGAGGGCCCCAGGAGCGCCACGACCTCACCGGGGGCGACGTCGAGGTCGACCCCGTCGAGCACGACGTGGTCGCCGAAGCGGCGGCCCACGCCCTCGAGCCGGACGCGCACGGCGCCGCCGGCGGACGCGCCGGCAGGGGCGTCCGCGGACGTCCGCGCTGCGGCGGTGGGTGGAGCGGTGCGCAGGACGCTGGACACGTGGATCCTCCATCGGTCCTGGCGGTAGCACCGGCCTCCGCGCACAGGGGGGCGCGAGGTGGTTGCTGCGGCGTCAGCGAGCCAGGTCTCTCAGCCGCTCGGGATGGTCGGGGGAGATCCTACGGGGACGGACCGGGTGGAGCACCACGTCGTCGTGCGGGAGCGCTGGTCTCAGAGGGTGAGGGGTCCGTCGCGGGCACGCACCCGGCCGGGGGAGATGGCGGGCACCGCGGGGCGCGCGTCCCCCGACCGGCGGGATCGCCGGTGGACACGACCCGGCCGCGCTGGGGAACCTCACCGACGTGGACACCGCGACCGAGCAGCTGATCGCCTCCCTCGAGGCGCTGCTCGCCGCTGCGAGCCTGGAGGGCCCCTCGACTCCCGTCGTCCCGCTGGAGGACTGGGCCGCTGAGCAGGCATGATGGGTCGGTGGAGGCGAGAGGGCAGCGGCGGGCGCGGGGCGACCTCGAGCGCGAGGTGCTCGCTGCGCTGAGCGCGGCGGGCGCCCCCTCGACCCCGGGCGAGGTGCGCGAGCGGCTGGACGGGCCACCCGCGTACACCACCGTGATGACCACCCTGGTGCGGCTGCACGAGAAGGGCCTGGTCTCCCGCGAGCGCGACGGGCGGGCCCACCGCTACCGCCCTGTCGACGCGGCGGAGGCCGCGGCCGCGCGCATGCGCCGCGCCCTGGAGGCCAGCGACCAGCGCGACGCCGTCCTGGCGCGCTTCGTCGGTGACCTCCCTCCCGAGGACGTGCCGGTGCTGGAGAGGCTCCTGCGCGACGCCGAGCGGCGGGGCTGAGGGGCCGGGGTGCTGTACGCCCTGCAGGTGCCGGTCGCCGCGAGCCTCCTGCTCGCCCTGGCGGCGCCGCTCGTCGCCCGGTGGTGCCCGCCGAGGGCGGCGGCGCTGGTGCTGGCCGCGTGCGCCGCCGGCTGCGCGGCGACGACCGCGGTGGTGCTGGCGCTGCACGCGGCGGTCCTGCTGGGCCGGCTGGGGCCGGTCGCCGCGCTGCTCGGCTACGACCCGGCCCGCTTCGCCGACCACGTGCCGGTGCCGCCGCAGGCGTCCCTGCTGGCGGTGGGCGTGCTGGGTGCGGGCCTCGTGCGGGGCGGGGTGCTGCTCCGCCGGCGGGCGAGGGCCCTGCGTGCCGCCGACGCCCTGTGCTCCCGGCTCGGGGGGCGGGCCGGCGGGGTGGTCGTGGTCGAGGGGGGCGCCGAGGCGTTCGCCCTGCCGCGCCGGGGCGGTCGCGTGGTGGTGTCCCGAGCGCTCCTGGAGGCCCTGTCGGTGCCGGAGCGGGAGGCGCTGCTGGCCCACGAGCGCGCCCACCTCGGTGCCCACCACGACCTCGTCCGGGCCCTGGCCGCGTGGTCGACGGCGCTCGACCCGCTGCTGGTGGGTGTGCCGTCGGCAGTGCGCTACGCCACCGAGAGGTGGGCCGACGAGGCCGCGGTGGTGGCGGTCGGCGGTGACCGGCCGCTCGTGGCGCGCGCGGTCGCGCGGGCGGGGCTGGTCCGGGCGGGGTCACCGGATGACCGGGGGGCCTGGGCGGCGGTGGCCCTGGCGGGCGGCGGCGGTGACGTCGTCCGCCGGGTCCGGGCGCTGCTGGGCTCCGCACCCCGCGGTGGGCGGCCCCTCGCGGTGGCGGGCGCCCTCTGCCTCGCGGCCCTGCTGGTGGTGGGCGGTCACGCCGTGGAGGACGTCGCCGAGGTGGTCGAGCACGTGCGCAGCGGCGGCCAGGACGCCGAGCCCGGTCTGGCGGCCGCGCACCTGGTCCGGGGGGCCGGCGACCGGGTGCTCTCCGAGCTGGTTCCCGGCAGGGCCCCCTAGCCGGCCGCGCCGCCGGGGCCGGGGCGTCACCCGTTCGGCCCAGCCTCCGACCCGACGGATCCTCCGGGCAACTACTACTTTGATGGTAGTAGTCGACTGGGGGGATCCGACGTGGGCCGACTGTCACCGCCAGCAGCGGCGCCGAGGGTGCCGCGCCACCGCACCGGGGCGGGGGCCCGGGGCGCCTTCCGTCCCGACGTCGAGGGCCTGCGCGCCCTCGCGCTGGGCCTGGTGCTCCTGTTCCACGTCGGCGTCCCCGGCTCGGGCGGGGGCCGCCTCGGCGTCGACGTCTTCTTCGTCATCTCGGGCTTCCTCATCACCGGCCTCCTCGTCCGGGAGGCGGAGCAGACCGGGCGGGTCCGGCTGGCGGCCTTCTACGCCCGACGGGCCCGCCGGATCCTCCCCGCGGCCACCGCCGTCCTCGTGGCGGCGCTCGCGGCCACGGCCGCGCTCGCCCCGCAGGCGCTGGCCAGCACGGGGCGCGACGGCCTGGCCGCGGCGCTCCAGGTCGCCAACTGGCGCTCGGCCCTGGCCGACCCCGTCGACCTCGACCCCGTCGCGGCTGCCAGCCCCCTGCTCCACTACTGGTCGCTGGCGGTGGAGGAGCAGTTCTACCTGCTCTGGCCGCCGCTGGTGCTCCTCTCCCTGGCCGTCGCCCGCCGCCGCGGCACCTCGCTGCGCCGCGCCCTGGCGGTCACCGCGGGGGTCGTGGCCGTCGTCTCGCTGGCGTGCTCGGTGGTGCTCACGCCGCTGCTGCCGACGCTGGCCTACCTGTCCTCACCCACGAGGGCCTGGCAGCTTGCGGCCGGTGCGCTCCTCGCGCTGGGCGCACCCCGCCTGGAGGCGCTCGCGCAGGGCGGTGGTGCCCGGTCCCGGCTGCTGCGGCGCTGGGCGCCCGCGGTGGGCTGGGCGGCGCTCGCGGTGGTGGTGAGCAGCTCGCTGTGGACCGACGACGTCCCCTACCCGGGCTCCGCGGCCCTCGTCCCCGTGCTCGGCACGGTCGTCCTCATCGCCGCAGGCGGTCCGGGGCTGGACACCGCCGCTGCGCAGCGGTGGGGCGTCGGGCGGCTGCTCGCCGCCCGGCCGGTGCGCCTCGCCGGGCGCGCCTCCTACTCCTGGTACCTCTGGCACGTGCCGGTGGTCTTCGTCGGCGAGCAGCTGGGGCTCTCCGGGTGGCCGGTGCTGCTGGCCCTGGAGCTGCTGGTCGCTGGGCCGCTCGCCCTGCTCACCCTGCGGGTCGTCGAGCAGCCCTTCCGCACCTCCCCGCGCTTCGCCGGGACGCGTCGCGGGCTGCTGCTCGGCGCCGCCGTCACGGCCGTCGGGCTGGCCGCCTCGACGGCGGCCGTCCTGCTCGCCCCCTGAGCCCCCGCCCCCTCGCTGCATGAGCGGATCTGACGCGCATGAGTGGTTCCCTGATCGATCGTGACCCGATACGATCACGATCAGTCATCCGCTGTGCTGCGTCGCTGGGACGCGCCGACGACGAGGAGTCCCGTGCTGACCGCCACGAGCCCCGCCCCCGCCCCCCGCGAGGCCACCGAGAGCCGGCTCGTGGTGCAGGTGCTGCCCGACGCGGCCACCGTGGCCCGCCGCGCCGCCGACCTCGTGGCCGAGCTGCTGGTCGCCGGCCGCCTGCGCACCTTCGGCGTCGCCACGGGCTCCACGCCCTCCCCGGTCTACGCCGAGCTCGCCGCCCGCGGCCTGCCGGGCTGGGACGGCGTCCGCCTGTTCGCCCTCGACGAGTACGTGGGCCTGCCGGCCGGACACCCCGAGAGCTACCGCGCCGTCGTCGAGCGCGAGGCCGCCGGGCCGCTGGGCGTCCCGCTCGAGCTGGTGCACGTGCCCGACGGCACCGCGGCGGACCCGCACGCGGCCGCGGACGCCTACGAGGCGGCCCTCGCCGCTGCCGGGGGCGCCGACGTGCAGCTGCTGGGCATCGGCGCCAACGGCCACATCGGCTTCAACGAGCCCGGCTCGCCGCTCGCCTCGCGCACCCGCGTGGTGGACCTCGACGAGCGCACCCGCGCCGACAACGCCCGCTTCTTCGACAGCCTCGACCAGGTGCCCCACCACGCGGTGACGCAGGGCGTCGCCACCATCGGCACCGCGCGCCGCCACCTGCTGCTCGCCACGGGCGCCGCCAAGGCCGAGGCGGTCCGTGCCGCGCTGGAGGGCCCCGTCGGCACCGCCTGCCCCGCCTCCGCCGTCCGGCTCTTCGCCGACGTGCACGTGCTCCTCGACGCGGCGGCGGCCTCGCTGCTGACGCGCGCGGGCGCGTGAGCCGGCTCCCGGCCCGCTGGGTCGCGCACTCGGCGCGCCTGCTCGACGGCACCGGGGCCCCGGCCCTCGACGACGCCTGGCTCGTCGTCGAGGCCGGCCGCGTGGCAGCCCTCGGCTCCGGCGACCGGTGGCGCGAGCACGCCCGCGGCGCCGGTGAGGTCGAGGTGCTCGACGCGACCGGCCGCTGGCTGGTGCCGGGGTTCGTCGACGTGCACCGCCACGGCGGCGGGGGCCGCTCCCACGAGGAGGGCCCCGACGCCGTCCTGGCCGCGGCCCTCGCCCACCGGGCGCACGGGTCCACCGCCGGGGTCGTCAGCTTCGTGGCCGACGACGTCGACGTCCTCGCCGAGCACCTCTCGGGCGTCGCCGACCTCGTCGAGGCCGCTGGTGGCCCGGGGGGCGCGGACGGGCTCCTGCTCGGCAGCCACCTCGAGGGCCCGTTCCTCGCCCACGCCCGCCGCGGCGCCCACGACCCGGCCAAGCTCGCAGACCCCACCCCGGCCGCGGTGCGCCACCTGCTGGCCGCCGCCCGCGGCACCCTGCGGCAGGTCACCCTCGACCCGCAGCGCACCGGCGCCCACGAGGCGCTGCGCCTGTTCGCGCAGGCGGGCACCGCCGTCGCCGTGGGCCACACCGAGGCCACCTGCGAGCAGGCCGCCGCGGCCTTCGACGCCGGCGCCCGGCTGCTCACCCACGCCTTCAACGCCATGCCCGGCATCCACCACCGGGCCCCCGGCCCCGTGGTCGCCGCCCTGGACGACGAGCGCGTGGTCCTGGAGGTCATCCTCGACGGCCACCACGTGCACCCCCGCGCCGCGGCCCTGCTGCTCACCGCCGCTCCGGGGCGCGTCGCCCTGGTCACGGACGCGATGGCCGCCGCCGCCGTCGCGCCGGGCGGTCCCGACCGCTACCGCCTGGGCGGGCTCGAGGTCGTCCTCCAGGCGCCCGCGGAGCCCGGGACGCCGCCCCGGGCCGTCCTGGCGGGCGGCGACACCATCGCCGGGTCGGCGCTCACCCTCGACGTCGCCGTGCGCCTGGGTGTGGCCGCGGGCGTCCCGCTGGAGGTGCTCGTGAGGGCCGCCACCTCGACGCCGGCCCGGGCCGTCGGCGCCGCCGGCCGCGGGGTGCTCGCACCGGGTGCCCGCGCCGACGTCGTCGTCCTGGACGAGGATCTGGCCGTGGTCGAGGTGCGCACCGCCGGCAGCCCCGCGTGAGCGGCTCGTGATCGAGGGCGGCCCGGCGAGCCCCGCCGACGACGGCAGGCTGCGCCGCGAGGAGCGCCTCGAGCGCATCCTCGACCTGCTCGCCGACAGGCGCCGCGTCAGCGTCGCGGAGGTGTGCGCCGAGCTCGGGGCCTCCCCGGCGACGGCGCGGCGCGACCTCGACCACCTCGCCGAGGCCAAGCTGGTGCTGCGCACCCACGGCGGGGCCTCCTCGCTGGCCGCGGGCGGCTTCGAGCGGACCGTCGCCGACCGCGCGGGGGAGCGGACCGCCGCCAAGCGGGCCGTCGGCCGCGCCGTGGCCGCGCTCGTGGGCCTGGGCGACGCCGTGGGCCTCAACGGCGGCAGCACCACCACCGAGGTGGCCCGCGAGCTGGCCCGCGCCGACCACCTCGTGCCCGCCGACGGCAGCGCCGGCGTCACCGTGGTCACCAACGCCCTCAACGTGGCCTACGAGCTGGCCGTGCGTCCCCACGTGCGCGTCGAGCTGTGCGGCGGCACGGTGCGCGCCCGCTCCCTGGAGATCACCGGACCGCCTGCGCGTGCGTTCCTGGAGGAGCTGGTGCTCGACGTCGCCGTGCTCGGGGTCGACGGCGTCGACGCGCGCTTCGGCACCACCACCGCCGACGCCGGCGAGGCCGACGTCGGCCGGGCGATGGCCGCGGCCGCGCGCCGCGTGGTGGTCGTGGCCGACGCCGCGAAGCTCGGCGCCGCGGGTCCGCGGCGGCTGCTGGGGCTCGACCGCGTCGACGTCCTCGTGACCGACGCCGCGCCGGCGGGGGAGCTGGCGGAGGCCCTGGCCGCCGCGGGCGTCGAGGTGGTCGTGGCGCCGTCGGAGGGCTGAGGCGGCCCGCCGGGCGGGTGGGGGAGCGGGTGACGAGAATCGAACTCGCGTAGCCAGTTTGGAAGACTGGTGCTCTACCATTGAGCTACACCCGCATCACCGTGCGTGACGACCCGTCGAGCGGGTCACCGGTGCACGGCGCAGGGCGAGCCTACCGGCACGCGAGGGCCTGCGAGCGCGTAGCCTGCTCGTGTCCTGCGGGGCACGGGGTGTGGCGCAGCCAGGTAGCGCGTCCGCTTTGGGAGCGGAAGGCCCCCGGTTCGAATCCGGGTACCCCGACCGCCGCTGCCGTTCAGGCATAGGCTGGGCGCTGGTGCCCGCCGTGGGTCGGTGCTGCCTGCGCCAGCCGGCCCGCCCAGGGCCGGTGCCGGAGAGCTCCGGCCGACGGCCGCGCAGCGACGCCCGCAGCACCACGGAGCACCACGAACTGATCTCTGCCCGCCGGAAGACCTGGAGAGAGCCTGCTGTGAAGAGCGACGTCGAGACCCTCAACCCCACGCGGGTGAAGCTGACCGTCGAGGTGTCCTTCGCCGAGCTGAAGCCGAGCCTCGACAAGGCCTACCGCTCGATCGGCGGCCAGGTGCAGGTCCCGGGCTTCCGGCGCGGCAAGGTGCCCGCCCGCATCATCGACCAGCGCTTCGGGCGCGGCGTCGTGATCCAGGAGGCGGTGAACGAGGCCCTGCCGGGCTTCTACCAGCAGGCCGTCCAGGAGAGCTCGGTGCGGCCGCTCGGCCAGCCCGAGGTCGAGATCACCGAGGTGCCGGTCGGCGAGGGCAAGGATGCCGGTGAGCTGAAGTTCACCGCCGAGGTCGACGTCCGCCCGACCATCGACCTGCCCGACTTCTCCACCATCTCGGTGACCGTCGACGACGTCGAGGTCGCCGAGGGCGTCGTCGACGAGCAGCTCGAGGCCCTGCGCAAGCGCTTCGGCACCCTGGTGCCCGTCGAGCGCGCCGTGCAGACCGGTGACGCCGTCTCCCTCGACCTCACCGCCGCCATCGACGGCGAGGAGGTCGACTCCGCCACCGGCATCAGCTACGAGGTCGGCGTCGGCACCATGCTCGACGGCCTCGACGACGCGCTCGAGGGCGCCGAGGTCGGCCAGGACCGCTCCTTCACCACCACGCTCGCCGGCGGCGAGCACGCCGGCGAGGCCGCCGAGGTGACCGTCGTGGTCCGCTCCGTGAAGGTGCGCGAGCTCCCCGAGCTGGATGACGACTTCGCCCAGCTCGCCAGCGAGTTCGAGACGGTCGACGAGCTCCGCGCCGACCTCGCCTCCAAGGCCGAGGACCAGGCCGAGTTCCGCCAGGGCGTCCAGGCGCGCGACAAGGTCCTGGAGCACCTGCTCGAGACCCTCGACATCCCCGTGCCCGACTCCGTGGTCGAGGCCGAGGTGCACCGCCACCTCGAGAACGAGTCGCGCCTCGAGGACGACGAGCACCGCACCGAGGTGACCGAGGAGACCCGCCGCGTGCTGCGCACGCAGTTCCTCCTCGACGCCGTCGCGGAGGCCGAGGAGGTCACCGTGGCGCAGGAGGAGCTGGTCGAGTACATCGTCGCCCAGGCCCCCGCCTACGGCATGGACCCGAACTCGTTCGCCCAGGCGATGGACCAGGCCGGCCAGGTGCCCGCGCTGGTCCAGGAGGTCGCCCGCCGCAAGGCGCTGGCGTCCGTGCTCGAGAAGGCGACCGTGACGGACGCCTCCGGCAACGCCGTCGACCTCGGTGACGACGAGGACGACGCCGAGGAGGGCGCCGAGGCGCCCGCCGCGGAGGAGAAGCCCAAGCGCACCCGCAAGCCGAAGGCCGCTGCCGCCGAGGCCGCCGAGGAGGGCGCCGAGGCGCCCGCCGCGGAGGAGAAGCCCAAGCGCACCCGCAAGCCGAAGGCCGCTGCCGCCGAGACCGCCGAGGAGGGTGCCGAGGCGCCCGCCGCGGAGGAGAAGCCCAAGCGCACCCGCAAGCCCAAGACCGAGGCCGCCGAGGCCGCCGGTTCGGCCGAGGCCGCCGAGGGCGCGGAGGGGGCCGGCTCCCAGAGCTGACCCCGCTCCACCGGCACCACCCGCGGGGTGGCCCCGCTCCCGTCCGACGGGAGCGGGGCCACCCCGCTGCCGTCCCGGGGCGCGCAGGCGCGGGCGCCCCGGAGCGACCGTGCGCCGACAGCGAACAGCGGCGCAGGTCGGGACTGCCCCGTCAGCGCCCGGCGCTAGGGTCGACACGGGTCGTCGTCCCGTCACCGAGGGCGACGGCGAAGGTCAGCCGGGCCGCCGCACGAGGCGCACCGGCAACGACGGACAGGAGCGAACTCCCGTGAGCGATTCCCGGCCTGACGGACACCGGGCAGCCGACGTGACGGCGCGCACCGGCGGCGGTTCCCCCATGGGCCTCGACGAGCACATCTACCAGCGCCTGCTCCGCGAGCGGATCATCTGGCTGGGCTCCGAGGTCCGCGACGACAACGCCAACGCGATCTGCGCGCAGCTGATGCTGCTCGCCGCCGAGGACCCCGAGAAGGACATCTGGCTGTACATCAACAGCCCCGGCGGCTCGGTGACCGCGGGCATGGCCATCTACGACACGATGCAGTACGTCCAGCCCGACGTCGCCACGGTCGGCATGGGCCTGGCCGCCTCGATGGGCCAGTTCCTGCTGGCCAGCGGCGCCAAGGGCAAGCGCTACGCCACCCCGCACGCGCGGATCATGATGCACCAGCCCTCCGGCGGCATCGGCGGCACGGCGAGCGACATCGCGATCCAGGCCGAGCTGATCCTCAACATGAAGAGGACGCTGTCGCAGCTGACGGCGGACCAGACCGGCCAGACGATCGAGCAGATCAACAAGGACAACGACCGCGACCGCTGGTTCACCGCGGCCGAGGCCAAGGAGTACGGCTTCATCGACCACGTCATCGCCAGCGCCTCCGACGTGCCCGAGGGCGGCGGCACCGGCTCGTCGTCGGCCGCCTGAGCCGGTAGACCGCAGAGCGAGGAGAAGCACAGATGTCCACCGCAGCCTTCCCCCACGGCGCGCCGTCGTCGCGCTACGTGCTCCCGCAGTTCGAGGAGCGCACCGCCTACGGCTTCAAGCGCCAGGACCCGTACACGCGCCTGTTCGAGGACCGCGTGATCTTCCTGGGCGTCCAGGTCGACGACGCGTCCGCTGACGACGTCATGGCCCAGCTCCTCGTGCTCGAGGCGCAGGACCCCGACCGCGACATCACGCTGTACATCAACAGCCCCGGCGGCTCGATGACCGCGATGACGGCGATCTACGACACCATGCAGTACATCCGCCCCGACATCCAGACCGTCTGCCTCGGGCAGGCGGCCTCGGCCGCGGCGGTGCTCCTGGCTGCCGGCGCCCCGGGCAAGCGCCTCGCGCTGCCGAACGCCCGCGTGCTGATCCACCAGCCGGCGAGCCCGGGCGGTGACTACGGCCAGGCGTCCGACATCGAGATCCAGGCCGCCGAGGTGCTGCGCATGCGCTCCTGGCTGGAGACGACGCTCGCCGGGCACACCGGTCGCAGCGTCGAGCAGGTCAAGGCCGACATCGAGCGCGACAAGATCCTCACCGCCGCGCAGGCGCAGGAGTACGGCCTGGTCGACCAGGTCCTCGAGAGCCGCAAGGCCAGCGCCCTCGCCTCCGCCTGAGCCCGGGGGCGGTGCCCGGCAGGATGCCCGCCGGGCACCGCCCCGACTGAGCTCGTCCCGCTGACAGGTGACCGTCAGTGGTGTTCCATGGACCCAGCCCGTGCGACCGTGCGGGACGACTCGAGGAGGCCCCCCACGTGGCACGGATCGGCGATGGCGCGGACCTGCTGAAGTGCTCTTTCTGCGGCAAGAGCCAGAAGCAGGTCAAGAAGCTCATCGCGGGCCCGGGGGTGTACATCTGCGACGAGTGCATCGACCTGTGCAACGAGATCATCGAGGAGGAGCTGGCCGAGGCCAGCGAGCTCGGCCTGGTCGAGCTGCCCAAGCCGCGCGAGATCTTCAGCTTCCTCGAGCAGTACATCATCGGCCAGGACGAGGCCAAGCGGGCCCTGAGCGTGGCCGTCTACAACCACTACAAGCGCATCCAGGCGTCCGACCCTGCCAAGAAGGTCGAGGAGCCCGTCGACATCGCCAAGTCGAACATCCTGCTCATCGGTCCCACCGGCTGCGGCAAGACCTACCTGGCGCAGACCCTCGCGAAGATGCTGAACGTGCCCTTCGCCATCGCCGACGCCACGGCCCTCACCGAGGCGGGCTACGTCGGCGAGGACGTCGAGAACATCCTCCTCAAGCTCATCCAGGCCGCTGACTACGACGTCAAGAAGGCCGAGACGGGCATCATCTACATCGACGAGGTCGACAAGATCGCCCGCAAGAGCGAGAACCCGTCGATCACGCGCGACGTCTCCGGCGAGGGCGTGCAGCAGGCGCTGCT
>JAKONK010000179.1 GCA_022701985.1 Actinomycetales bacterium | reverse complement strand
GGCCTCAGCGTCGCGGCGACGGATGACCCGGCCGACCGCGAGCGAGGCGACGATGGCCAGGGCGCCCCAGGCGAGGGCGGCAGTGGTGATGGCGGCAGCACTCATGACGCCCTCCGGGGCTGGTCGGGAGCCGCCTGTAGCCACGCGTCCAGGTCGGCGCGCAGGATCACGGGACGGCTGGTCGGGTACTTGGCGGGCAGGTCACCGCTGCCGATGGCACGGCGGACCGTCTTCTCTGACACGGCGGAGTAGGCGGCGGCACCGGCGATGGTGAAGGCGCCCGGCTCGGTCACGAGGCCACCTCGGCTGACACGGCCTCGGCGGTGACTTGGAAGACGTCCTCGAACTTCAGCCCTTCGAAGCGGGACAGGACGGACCCGACGAAGCGGGGACCGGGAGCGCTGATGCCGCGCTGCACGCGGCTGATGACGCCGGCGTCCATGTTGATCGCGGCGGCGAACTCGCGGTCGGTGCGCAGTCCATGGGCCTGGCGGACCAGAGCAAGCTGGTCGTTGCGAAGTGCGATAGTGGCCATCTCACCTCTTCTGGTTCGTGAACCAGACTGCCTGGCTCACAAACACGAAGGTAGCCGGTGACTGGTTGCTGCGCAACTACTCCTTGCGTATGAACCAGATTGCTTTCGCGCAAGACCTTTCCTCAAGGTGTCCTCATGACCGAGACCTCGTGGTGGCGCTACATCCAGCGGCACGCCCAGAAGGCCACGAATGCCGAGCTGGCGCGCATGACGGGCCTTGAGGCATCTGCCTTCTCCCGCTGGAGCAAGGGCAAGCCCGCTGATGCCCAGGCAGTCGTCACGGTCGCTCGGGCCCTCCGTCGCAGCCCCGTCGAGGCGCTTGCCGCTGCTGGCTTCATCACCGAAGAGGAGGCGGGCCTGCGCGAAGTGCCGGCCGATCTCTCCGACGCGGAGCCGGAAGAGCTGTTTGCAGCCCTTCAGGATCGACTGCTCCGTCGCCTGGGCGAGACCCGCGAGGAACGCCTCCACCGGCCTGTCATCGAGCCCGGTCGCCCGGCCAGTGAGAGGTACGGCTTGGCCGCGAAGGACGTTGACCCGGCGGGTGCCGACGTCGCAGGGACTGACCCGGACGTGTCTGCCTGAGGCGGGGTCGATGCCGCTGATCTACTGTCGGCGGACCTCGACTCGAACGGGAGTACGAACACCCTTATGCCCCGGGACTGTGGCAGCGCCGCCTACGACCCCATGCGACACGCCGTCCAGCTCGGCGTCCGCGTCATCATCAGACCGCTCCAGGTCGGTCGCTGGGGCGCTTACGACGCGCAGCGAAGGACCATCTACCTGCGCCCAGGACTGACTGCGCGTCAGGAGCGCGCCGTCCTAGCCCACGAGCTCGCACACGCCGAACATGAGGATGTGCTCACAGGAGACTGGCGCGCGGACGCCCGAGCGGAGCGCAGGGCAGATGAACTGGCCGCTGGCCGGCTGATCGACCCAGGTGCCCTTGAGGCCGAACTGCTCGTACACCCCGATGACCCTGCGCGTGTGGCAGACCACCTAGATGTGCCTAGGTGGCTGCTCGACGTGGCTCTCACGCTGCAGACGGAGCGGGATCTAGGTGAAGACGCTCACCGAGCCGGCTGAGCGCCTCTGCGGCAAGGACTCGGGACACGTGCTGGTAGCCCCGGCTGGTCGTCACCTGCGAGTGCCCCAGGATCGCCGTCACCGTATGCGCGTCGATCCCGGCCTCCAATAGGAGCGTCGCGGTGGTGTGCCGAGCTGCATGCAGGGGCACCGCGGGTAGCCCGGCCGCTTCCAGTGCTGAACGCCAGGCTGCGGAGTCCGCCGGCGCGTCCCAGGGGCGCCCTTGGCGCGTCCACACCAGTCCCGCACTGACTTCTCTGCCCTTGGCGGCGCACGCCCGCTGGTGGGCGGCCAGGACCGACGCCAGCGGCTCGGTGAGTGGGACGAGGCGCACGCCGGCGTTGGTCTTGGGGCGGGTCAGGTGCAGCGCGCCGTTGATCTGACGGCAATCGAAGCCGTGTGGGACGTCGAGGTGGCGGCGCGGGCATGACGCTGCCCGCGCCGCGCCGCACGTCGGCGCAGCAGCGCCGGTGACACAGCCGTGGCGGTAGGCGATTCGCTGCAGCTGCCAGGAGAGGTCGATGACGCCATCGCTGAGGCCGCTGCGGTCCCACTCGAGGCCGAGCAGCTCGCCTTGGCGCGCCCCGGTGAGCAGGGCTGCACTCCACCGGGATGCGGCGTCGTGGTCAGTGGCGACCGAGCGCAGCAGGGTCACGGCCTGCTCGGCGGTCAGTGCGCCACGGGTGGCAACGGCGCGGGTAGGGGCGTCCACAAGGGAGGCCACGTTCCGGGTTGCCTGGCCCTCGCGCACCGCGTCCGACAGGGCCTTGGACAGCACTCGGTGGCAGCGCAGCGCCGTGGTTGACGAACGGCCCTTGTCGGTGATCGCTTGCCCCATCTCGCGCACGTGTCGGGGGGCGAGCTGGTCTAGCCGGTAGCGCCCTACGGCCGGGGTGATGTGCAGGCGCACGTCTGAGCGGTACTGCTCTCGGCTGTTGGGCCGCAGGCGGGGTGCCGCGATGTTCTCCACCCAGTGCGCGAGCCAGGCCCCGACTGTCATGGACTTGGTGGGCAGGTCGCCGTGCTCGTCGAGTTGGCGGCGCATCAGTCGCAGCTTCGCCAGCGCATCGGCCTGCCGTCGCGCAGAGACGGTCTTGCGGCGCCGCTTGCCGTCACCGCCGTAGCCGAGGTCCACGACGCCGATCCACATGCCGTCTGCGCGCTGGTACAGGCCGCCGTCTCCACGCTGTCGACGGATCGTCTTGCTGGGCATCTGCTTCCTCCTGGCCGACTGTAGCCGTCACTGTAGCCAAAACCAGGCTAGACGGGGGTGGACTGAGTTGGACATTGGGCGTCTGAGCAGCGTATTTGCCGCGTCACTCCTGGCGGCCAGCGTAACCTGCCCGACTTGTAATCGGGCGGTTGCGGGTTCGAGTCCCGCTGCTGGCTCCGTAGGCTCCCCGGCATGGGTCGTGTCGTCGTCCTCGGGTCCCTCAACCAGGACCTCCACCTGCACGTCGAGCGCCACCCGCGCACCGGGGAGACCGTGATGGCCTCCGACCTGGAGCGCCGCTCCGGGGGCAAGGGCGGCAACCAGGCCGTGGCCGCGGCGCGCGCCGGGGCGGCGACGGCGCTGGTGGGGGCCGTCGGCGACGACGCAGCGGGCCGCGAGTACGTCGAGCGCCTGGTCGCCTTCGGCGTGGACGTCGCCGGCGTGCGGACCGTCGGGGGCGTCAGCACCGGCACCGCCGTGGTCTGCAACGACGCCGACGGCGACAACCTCATCCTCGTCTCGCCCGGCGCCAACCACCGCGTCACCGACGACGACCTGGCCCCGCTGGACGGGCTCGCCCCGGACGACGTGCTCCTCGCCCAGCTGGAGCTCCCGCTCGCCGTCGTCGCCGAGGGGGTCCGGCGCGCCGCCGCCCGCGGTGCGCGGGTGGTGCTGAACCTCGCGCCGTACGCCGACCTCGACGCCGACGTGCTGGCGCTGTGCGACCCCGTGGTGGTCAACGAGCACGAGGGGGCGCAGCTGGCCGCGGCGGGCCTCGAGGCGCCGTCGCTGCTGGTCACCCTGGGGGCGGAGGGCTCGCGCTGGGGAGACGTGGAGGTGGCGGGCACCCGCGTCGACGACGTGGTCGACACCACCGGCGCCGGCGACTCCTACTGCGGCGTGCTCGCCGCCCACCTCGCGCGCGGTGCCACCCCCCGCGAGGCGGTCGAGGCGGCGAGCGCCGCGGCCGCCCTGACGGTCCAGCACGAGGGGGCCCAGCCGGGGCTGCCCGAGGGCGTCGCTGGCTAGGCTCGCGGCCGTGTCGACAGCGCAGACGACCCGGCTCGAGCACGACCTCCTCGGAGACCGCGAGGTCCCCGCCGACGCCTACTACGGCGTCCACACCCTCCGGGCGCTGGAGAACTTCCCCATCTCGGGCAGTCCCATCAGCACCCACCCCGACCTCGTGGTGGCGCTGGCCTGCGTGAAGCAGGCCGCGGCCCAGGCCAACGCCGAGCTGGGGCTGCTCACCCCCGAGGTCGCCGAGGCGATCCGGGCGGCGTGCGAGGAGGTGCGGTCGGGGGAGCTGCACGAGCAGTTCGTCGTCGACGTCATCCAGGGCGGCGCGGGCACCTCGACCAACATGAACGCCAACGAGGTGATCGCCAACCGCGCGATCGAGGTGCTCGGCGGCGCCAAGGGCGACTACGCCCGCGTGCACCCCCTCGACCACGTCAACCGCAGCCAGTCGACCAACGACGTCTACCCGACGGCGGTGAAGGTGGCGATGCACTTCGCCATCGAGCGCCTGCACACGGCGATGAAGAGCCTGGCGGCAGCGTTCGCGGCCAAGTCCGAGGAGTTCTCCGGGGTGCTGAAGATGGGGCGCACCCAGCTGCAGGACGCCGTGCCGATGACCCTGGGCCAGGAGTTCGCCACCTACGCGGTGATGGTCACCGAGGACGCCGACCGCCTCGCCGAGGCCGCAGCCCTGATCCGGGAGATCAACCTCGGCGGCACCGCCATCGGCACCGGGCTGAACGCACCGCGGCGCTACGCCGAGCTGGCCGTGGCGCACCTGGCCGAGATCAGCGGCGTGCGCGTGGTCCTCGCGCTCGACCTGGTGGAGGCCACCCAGGACGTCGGCTCGTTCGTCCAGCTGTCCGGGGTGCTCAAGCGCACCGCGGTGAAGCTGTCGAAGATCTGCAACGACCTGCGGCTGCTCTCCTCGGGGCCGCGGGCGGGCCTCTCGGAGATCAACCTGCCGCCGGTGCAGGCGGGCAGCTCGATCATGCCGGGCAAGGTGAACCCGGTGATCCCCGAGGTGGTGAACCAGGTGGCCTTCGAGGTGGTCGGCAACGACGTCTCGATCTCGATGGCCGCCGAGGGCGGGCAGCTGCAGCTCAACGCCTTCGAGCCGATCATCGCCCACAACCTCTTCGAGTCCGTCACGCACCTGACGGCCGCGTGCAGGGTGCTCGAGCAGAGGTGCGTGGTGGGCATCACCGCCAACACCGAGCACCTGCGCGGGGTGGTGGAGCGCTCCATCGGCATCGTCACCGCGCTGAACCCGCACCTGGGCTACGCCGCGGCGACCGAGGTGGCCGCCCAGGCGCTGGCCACCGGGCGCAGCGTGCCGGAGCTGGTGGTCGAGCGCGGGCTGATGACCGCCGAGCAGGTCGAGGCCGTCATGCAGCCGGAGGTGCTGATCCCGGCGCTGCAGAAGCGGGCGACGCCCGTCCGCGACGTCTGAGGCGCCCGCCGGGGCTGACGACCCCGCGGCGGGGCTCCGGTCAAGGGCCCTTCGGCCGGGGTGCGGTGCCCCGGCGGACGGCTACTGTGCGGAGATCACCGGGGCAGCGGAGCCTCGGCGGGGGAGGGCTGACATGGGTGCGGTGCTGCTCCTGCTCGCTGCGTGGGTCGGCTGCTCCCTGGTCGCCTGCCTGCTCGTGGCCGCCGTCGTGGCCCGCGCCGAGCGCAGGCCGGCTCCGCTGACCGCCCTGCTGCCGGCACGGCAGGTACCCGACCTCGCACCCGCCCGGGGTGACGACGCGGCCCTGCGCGAGGCCGCCTGAGCGCACCGGCGCCGCGGGCGCCGCCCTGGCGGCAGCGGCGGGTGGGCCCCTCGGCGTCGGGACCGGTCAGGGACGGGGCGCCACGACGATGTCCTCGTAGCCGGGGTGCCCCTCGACCCAGCGCCGCACGTAGGGGCACAGGGCCACCACCTGCAGCCCGTCGGTGCGGGTGGTGCCCAGCGCGGCGCGCACCAGGACGCTCGCCAGCCCGCGCCCGGTGAACGGCTGGCCGACCTCGGTGTGCACGAACGCCCGCCGACCCTCGGCCTCGAAGTACTCCGTGAACCCCGCGCGCCGCGCCCCGACCTCGAGGACGAAGCGCCGCTGGGCGGGCAGGTGCACCACCCGCACCTGGTCGGCCGGCCGGGACGGTCTCGGAGATGCGGGGCTGGCGGGGCCGGGGCTCGCGGAGACGGACTGGTCGAGGAGGGCCATGAGAGATCGTCGACCGCGCTGCCGCCCTTCGGGCGCGCCGAAACGCACTCGTCACACGCCGTAGCGTCGAGGGGTGGAGACCCCGGTGACGCCCGACGGCCGCTACCTGGTGGTCCGCGGCCGGCTGTGGCGGCGCAGCGACCCCTCCCTCGACCCCGACGAGCGCCAGCGCCTCGTCGACGAGCTGATGTCGGCGCGCAGCGCCAAGGGGGCGGCGCTGCGCGCCGGGGACGACGACGCGCGCGAGACCGCGCGGGCCCGGGTCCAGGCGGCGAAGGAGGCGCTCGGCGAGCGGGGCCCCGTCTGGTGGGACGACGGCGCGCCCGACCTCACCCGGCACCTGGCCCGCACCGGTCCCTACGCCACCTGGTGGGCCGAGCAGGAGCAGGCGCAGGAGCAGGCCCGGGACGACGGGGTGGGCGGGGGCGTCAGCCGTTCGTGAGCCGCGCCATGTGCTCGGGGTAGCGCTCGCCCTGGACCTCGACCTGCGCGTACGCCCCGTCGATGGCAGCGACGTCGTCGGCGGTCAGCTCGAGGTCGGCGGCGGCGAGGTTCTCCTCGAGCCGGCTCAGGCGGCGGGTCCCGGGGATGGGCACCACCCAGGGCTGCTGCGCGAGCAGCCACGCCAGGGCGATCTGTCCCGTGGTCGCGCCCTTCGCCGCGGCGATCTCGGCGAGCAGGTCGAGCAGCGCCTGGTTGGCGGCGAGCGCCTCGGGGGTGAAGCGGGGGAGCCCGGCGCGGATGTCCCCCTCGCCGAAGGTGCTCTGGGCGCTGACGCCGCCGGTGAGGAAGCCGCGTCCCAGCGGGCTGAACGGCACGAGGCCGATGCCGAGCTCGTCGAGGGTCGGCAGCACCTCGGCCTCGACGTCGCGGAACCAGATCGAGTACTCGCTCTGCAGCGCGGTGACGGGCTGGACGGCGTGCGCGCGGCGGATCGTCGCAGCGCTGGCCTCCGACAGGCCGAAGTGCCCGACCTTGCCCTCGGCGATGAGCTCGCCGACCACCCCGGCGACGTCCTCGACGGGCACGGCCGGGTCGACGCGGTGCTGGTAGAGCAGGTCGATGCTGTCGGTGCGCAGGCGGCGCAGGCTGCCCTCCACCGCCTCCCGGACGTGCTCCGGACGGCTGTCCGTGCCGCCCGGCCCGCCGTGCTGCCGCGAGGTCTCGTCGATGGCGAAGCCGAACTTGGTGGCGATGACCACCTGGTCCCGCACGGGCTCCAGGGCCTCGCCCACCAGCTCCTCGTTGACGAAGGGGCCGTACACCTCAGCGGTGTCGAAGAGGGTCACCCCGCGCTCCACGGCCCCGCGGATGACGGCGACCATCTCCTCGCGGGTGCCGGGGTTGGGCCCGAACGACTGGCTGAAGCCCATGCAGCCCAGGCCGAGGGCCGAGACCTCCAGCGCGGTGCCGTTGCGGTCGCTTCCGAGGGTGCGCGTGCTCACGCGGACGACGCTAGGCGCGCCACGGGGCGGTCGCCAGGGAGGAGGGGTGCCCCCGCGGTCCACCCCTCCCGCGTGTCGCCGCCGTCACCGCTCCCTCCGGCAGCACACTGGGGCGATGGCTGGTGACGCAGGCTCTGCCCCCCGCGGCGCGCTCAGCGCGGACCGCCCCTTCGTCCGACGCGTGTTCAGCGCGTGGTCGCTGGTCGGCGCCTCGGTCGTGGTGAGCGCCGAGGCGGCGCTCTTCCTCGCCGTCGCGGCCGTGCCGGTGGCCGTGGGCGCCGCCGTCCTGGCAGCTGCGGCGCTGTGCGGTGCCGTCGGTGTGGTGCGGATCGTCCTCGACCGCCGCGCTGCGGCCCGCCGCGACGCCGAGGCGCCGGCCGCTGCCGCCGTCGTGCGCCCGGTCGCTGCGCAGGTGGAGCGGCCCTTCTCGGTCGACGTCCCGGAGGCCGCGAGCGCGCTGCCCCGCCAGCGCCGCTCCTACGAGGACGCCAGCACCGGCCCGATGCAGACCGTCTGACCCCCGTCCCGCTGGCGCCCGCACTCACCCCGCGCTCACCCAGCGGCGCCCCGGCTCAGCCAGGTGCGCCAGGTCGCGTCGTCGAAGGGGGCGGCCCGCCCCTCGACGTCCACCAGCAGCGCGTCCGCGGCGGCTCGCGCCGCGGTCACGACGTGCGGCGGGTAGGCCAGCGACACCGTCCTGTCGGCGAACTCGTCCTCGTCGTCGACGAAGGTGGTGCCGTCCAGGGGGCGCACGACGTCGAGGTCCAGGTCGACCACGTGCGCCACGGAGCGCTGGGCGCCCTCGCCGTCGTCCTCCACCGCCCACCTCGCGGGCGTGGCCACGTCGACGTAGACCTCCACGCGGCCCGGCGTGTACGCGTCGTAGAACGTGGCGACCCACCACGCGTCGCGGGGGACGCACACCACCGAGGCCCGGCGGTGGCGGAACTGCGCGCCCGGACGCCAGGTGCGCTGACCGGGGGCGACGTGCAGCCAGGTGCCGTGCTCGTCCTCGCCGAGGCGCTCCGCCGGCACGTGCCAGTGCTCGGCGCCGTCCCACTTGGTGTACCTGACCTCGACCCGCACGTCACGCACCGTAGAGGGGCGGAGCGCGGCGTCCGGCAGAGTGTCGGGGTGCAGGACGACGCGCAGGCCACCGCCACCGAGTGGCACGACCGCGGGGTCGACGCCGCCGCGGCCGGCCGCTACGACGACGCCGCGGCCGCCTTCCAGCGCGCGGCGGACCTCGGCGAGCGCGACGCGCTGCTGGGCCTGGGCAACGCCCGCCTGGAGCTCGGCGACCCGGCCGGCGCCGCCGACGCGTACCGCCGCGCCGTCGAGGCGGGCGACGAGATGGCCGTCCTCAACTGGGGCCTCGCCCTGGAGGACCTGGAGGACTGGGCCGGCGCCGAGCGCGCCTACCTGCGCGCCCGCGAGCTCGGTGACCCGAGGGCGGTGCGCTGGCTCGCCGAGCTGTGGCGCTTCCACGGCGAGCGCCCCGAGCTCGGCCGCACCGCGGAGGAGTCCCGCGACCTGCTGCGCGACGCCGTCGCCGCCGGAGACGCCGAGGCGGCCGCGGCGCTGGGCTCCTGGCTCTTCGCCGACCTCGCCGGCCCCTCGCCCGAGCACGAGGAGCGCCTGCGCGACCTGCCCCCCGGCTCCGAGGTCGAGCACCTGCTGCGCCGCGGCGCCGCCGACGACGTCGACGCCCGCTCCGACCTCGGCTGGCTGCTGCGCTGCCGCGGGGCCCTCGACGAGGCCGAGCCCCTCCTGCGCTCCGGCTGGGCCGACGGCGACACCACCAGCGCCATCCGGCTCGCCCTCCTGCTCCAGGACGACCGCCGCGACCTCGACGGCGCCGAGTCGGTGCTGCGGGCGCTCGCGGAGGGCGGCGAGCCCCGCGCCTGGAACAACCTCGGGCTGCTGCTGGAGCGGCGGGGGCGGATCGTCGAGGCCCGGCGGATGCTCTCGCGCGGGGTGCGCGCCGGTGACCCGGTGGCGGCGAAGAACCTGCGGACGTTCCTGTCGCGGCACCACCCCGCGCAGGTCGCCGAGGGCACCGCACCCCTCTGAGCCGGGCGGCGGCGCACCCGCGGGGTCAGGCGCCCGCGAGGGGTCACGAGTGCGCGGCGAGCGACCGCCCCCGCACGGCGACGTCGTGCGCAGGCACCTCCAGCAGCACCACCTCGAGGTCCACCGCAGCGATGCCGAGGGTGGCGGCGCCGTCGTACAGCCGCCGGTAGAACTCCTCCTTGGCCGCGACGGACCGGCCCTCGACGACCACCGCCTCCACCAGGGTGTAGCGCGCGGTGCGGCCGGGCGGGATGGGGAAGTCCTGCGCGTCGAGCGGCACGAACCGCTGGTGGCGCCCCGGCGGCGCGTCGAGCGCCGCGGTCGCGGCGGCGTGGAGCAGGTCGGAGAGGTCGGCGCGCAGCGCGCCGAGGACGTGGCGCTGGCCGTAGGTGGTGAAGAGGACCACGGGAGGCTCCTGGGAGGTCGGCCGGCTGGGCCGTCTCCGCCTCTCGCGCGGGGTCCGTCAGCCGGTGGGGGCTGGGGACCGTGCCGGCGCGGGGTGCGCGTGCGTGAGTCGCCGCCCTAGGAGGGCAGCCACCACCAGCAGCGGGTCGCGCGGGTCACGACGGCGACGGTAGCGGCCCGCCCGCGCCCCGCGCCAGGGCCTGCGCCAGGCTCTGGGGATGCGACTCGCGCACATCGGACTGGGCGGCTGGGGATCTGACTGGGAGCGCAACGCGGTCCCGCGGGTGCCCGAGGTGGACCGCGTCGGCGTCGTCGAGCCGAACACCGCGGTGCTGGACGCCTTCCGCACCGAGCACGACCTGCCCGACGCCGGGTGCGCGAGCTCGCTGGCGCAGCTGCTCGACCAGCTCCGCGGCGAGCGCGCCCCCGAGGCCGTGCTCATCACCGCCCCGGTCGGCTTCCACGTGCCGCTGGCGCTCGAGGCGCTGGAGGCGGGTCTGCACGTGCTGGTGGAGAAGCCCTTCGCGCCGACCACCGCGGAGGCGGTCACCGCTGTCGAGCGCGCCGAGCAGCTGGGCCTGGTGCTGCAGGTCAGCCAGAACTACCGCCACTACCCGGCGCCCCGGGCCGTGCGCCGCCTGCTCGACGAGGGGGCGCTCGGCGAGGTCACGGGCATCGACGTCGACTTCCGGCAGTGGGCCAACGACGCCCCCGCCGCCACGCACCCCCACTACCGGTTCCCGCAGCCGCTGCTGTTCGACATGGCGATCCACCACTTCGACCTGCTGCGCCTGGTGACCGGGCAGGACGTCGTCCGCGTGCACGCCGTCACCTCGCAGCCGGGCTTCAGCAAGTTCGCCGAGGCGCCCGTCGGCGTCCTCACGCTGGAGACCAGCGGCGGCCTCGTGGTCAGCTACCGGGGCAGCTGGCTCTCCCGCGGCACCCCGACCCCGTGGGCGGGCGAGTGGCGCGTCAGCGGCGAGCGCGGCGAGCTGGCCTTCACCAGCCGCACCCACGGCCAGGCCGTGCCGCCGACCACCGACTCCGTGGTCGTGCGCGACGCCGACGGCGTGACGACGCCGGTCGAGCTGGAGGTGCCCGAGCTGTGGGGCCGCGCCGCGGGCCTGCGGCAGTTCGCCCGCGCCGTCGCGGGCGGGCTCGCCCCCGAGACGAGCGGCCGGGACAACCTGGCGAGCCTCGCGATCGCCGAGGCCGCCGCGCGGTCGGCGGAGTCCGGGCAGGTGGAGGCGGTCGTCGTCCCGCGCTGACCCGGTCGCCCGCGCCGTCAGCGGCGTGCCCGCCCCTCGGGGGCGACGGCGGCCAGCGGCGACCTCGGGTGGGTGGATCTGCACCACTGCCGGAGTGGCACAGGGCCACCCCGTGCCACTCCTACTGGCACGGGGTGGCCCTGTGCCATACCGGGGGCGGGGGTGTCACCGCTCCGCCGGGTGGCGGACGCCCACGACCACGGGCGAGGGGGCGTCGAGCTCTCACCCCTCGTCCCAGGTACCCCCCGGGGGTACCCTGGAGGCATGCGCACCGACGGTGGCACCTCCGCGGCACCCGCGACCGGGCTCGACCCGGTCTGCGGCATGACCGTCGACCCCGACGGGCCGATCACCGCCGAGCGCGACGGGCAGCGGTACGCCTTCTGCTCCGAACACTGCCGCCACCGCTTCCTCGAGGGGGGCGCCGGCCCGGGCGGCCACGACGGCCACCACGGCCACCACGGCCACCACGGCCACCACGGCGGACACGGCGCTGGCGACCCCACCGCCACCTACACCTGCCCCATGGATCCCGAGGTCCGCCAGCAGGGCCCCGGCACCTGCCCTCGGTGCGGCATGGCCCTGGAGCCGCTGGAGGTCACCCGGGAGGCGGGCCCGAACCACGAGCTGGTGGACATGACCCGCCGCCTGCGGGTCGCCGCGCTGCTGGCGGCGCCCGTCGTCGTCCTCGAGATGGGGAGCCACCTCGTGCCGGCGGTGCACGACGTCGTGCCGCCGGCGGTGTCGGCGTGGCTCCAGCTGGCCTTCGCCACCCCGGTGGTGCTGTGGGCGGGGTGGCCCTTCCTGCAGCGCGGGTGGGCCTCCGTGCACCCGTTCCGCCGCGGCGCGAACCTCAACATGTTCACGCTGATCGCCCTCGGCGTCGGCGTCGCGTGGCTGTACAGCGTCGTCGCCACCGTCGCGCCGGGCGCCTTCCCGCCGGCGCTGCGGGGTGAGGACGGCACCCCCGACACCTACTTCGAGCCCGCCGCGGTGATCGTCGCGCTGGTGCTGGTGGGCCAGGTGCTCGAGCTGCGGGCGCGGGAGCGCACCTCCGGCGCGGTCCGCGCGCTGCTGGGCCTCGCCCCTCCGACGGCTCTGCGGGTCGCGCCCCGCACCGCCTGCGGTCACTCCCCGTCGGCTGGCGACGAGGTCGAGGTGCCGCTCGACCAGGTGGCGGTCGGCGACCTGCTGCGCGTGCGCCCGGGCGAGCGCGTCCCGGTCGACGGGGTCGTGGTGGAGGGGCGCTCCAGCGTCGACGAGTCGATGGTCACCGGTGAGCCCATGCCCGTGACCAAGGGCGAGGGCGACGCCGTGGTCGGCGGCACCACCGCCTCCGGTGGCGGCTTCGTCATGCGCGCCGAGGGCGTCGGGCGCGACACCGTGCTGGCCCGGATCGTCGCGGCGGTCTCCGCGGCGCAGCGCTCCAAGGCGCCCGTGCAGCGCGTGGCCGACCGCGTCTCGTCGGTGTTCGTGCCCGTGGTGGTCGCGGTGGCGCTGGTCGCGTTCCTCGTCTGGGCGCTCGCGGGGCCGGAGCCCCGGCTGCCCCACGCGCTCGTGGTAGCGGTGTCGGTGCTGATCATCGCCTGCCCGTGCGCCCTCGGGCTGGCGACGCCGATGTCGATCGGTGTGGGCATCGGCCGCGGAGCGGGTCTCGGGGTGCTCGTGCGCGACGCCGAGGCCCTGGAGCTGCTGGAGCGGGTCGACGTCGTCGTCCTCGACAAGACCGGCACCCTCACCCAGGGCGCCCCGAGCGCCGAGCTGGTCACCGTCCAGCGGGCCTTCGAGCGCGACGACGTGCTCCGCTGGGCCGCCGCCGTCGAGCGCGGCAGCGAGCACCCCCTGGCGCGCGCCGTCGAGGCGGCCGCCGCGGAGTACGGGCTCGCCGTCCCGGCTGCTGCTGGGTTCGAGGCGCCCGCCGGCCGCGGCGTGAGCGCCGTCGTCGAGGGGCGGCGCGTCCTGGTGGGCAGCCCGGCCTTCCTCGCCGAGAGCGGTGTCGAGGTGGGCGCCCTCGAGGCCGAGGTGGCCGCGCTGCGCGCCGAGGGCGGCACGGCCGTGCTCGTCGCGGTGGACGGCGACCCCGCCGGCCTGTTCGCGGTCACGGACCCGGTGCGCGAGAGCACGCCGGCGGCGCTGGACGCGCTGCGGTCGCAGGGCATCGAGCTGGTGGTGCTCACCGGCGACGCGCGCGCCACCGCCGAGGCCGTCGCCGGCCGCCTGGGCATCGACCGCGTCGAAGCCGAGGTCCGCCCGGAGGACAAGGCGCGCGTGGTCTCCGAGATGCGCGCTCGTGGCCGCGTGGTGGCGATGGTCGGCGACGGGGTCAACGACGCCCCGGCCCTGGCGGCCGCCGACGTCGGCGTGGCGATGGGGTCGGGCACCGACGTGGCCGTCGAGGGCGCCGGCGTGGTGCTGCTGCACAGCGACCTGCGGGCCCTGGTGCGGGCGCGGGCCCTCTCGCGGGCCACGATGCGCAACGTCCGGCAGAACCTGTGGTTCGCCTTCGCGTACAACGGCCTGGGCGTCCCGCTGGCCGCCGGCGTGCTCTACCCGGTGGTGGGCGTGCTGCTCTCGCCCGTGGTCGCCGCCGCGGCGATGGCCCTGAGCTCGGTGAGCGTCATCGGCAACGCCCTGCGGCTGCGACGCACCCCCCTCTGACCCCCGCGGGGGGCGGGGGAGGTCAGTGGGCGCTGAGGTGGCCCGCGAGGCGGCCGTGCATGTCGGCGCTGGCCTCGTTGAGCCCCTCGATCCGCAGCCGCTTGCCGCGCGAGGCGTACTTGGCCTCCACGGCGTCGAGGGCCGCGACGGTCGAGGCGTCCCACACGTGCGAGCCGGAGAGGTCGACGACGACGTCGGCCGGGTCCTCGCCGTAGGAGAACTGCGAGACCAGGTCGTTGCTGGACGCGAAGAACAGCGCCCCCTCCACCCGGTACCGCGCCGTGCGCCCGTCGTCCTCCAGCGCGCGGGTCACCGTCACGAGGTGGGCCACGCGGCGGGCGAAGAGCAGCGCCGCGACCACCACGCCCACGAGCACCCCGATGGCGAGGTTGTGCGTGGCCACCACGACGGCCACGGTCACGACCATGACCGCGGTCTCCGAGCGGGGCATGCGCCGCAGCGTCGAGGGGCGCACGGAGCGCCAGTCGAAGGTGGCCACCGAGACCATCACCATCACCGCGGCGAGCACGGCCATGGGGATGGTGGCGACGACGTCGCCCAGGCCCACCACCAGGACCAGCAGGAACGCACCGGCCAGGAACGTCGAGAGCCGGGTGCGGGCGCCCGAGCGGACGTTGATCATCGTCTGGCCGATCATCGCGCAGCCGCCCATGCCGCCGAAGGCGCCGGTGACGAGGTTGGCGACGCCCTGCCCCCAGGCCTCGCGGCCCTTGCGGGAGGGGGTGTCGGTGATCTCGTCGACCAGCTTGGCGGTCATGAGCGACTCGAGCAGCCCCACCATGGCGATGCCCAGGGCGTAGGGAGCGATGATCCGCAGGGTGTCCCAGGTGGCCGGGACGTCGGGCCAGAACAGCGACGGCAGGCTCTCGGGCAGGGCGCCCTGGTCGCCCACGTCGGGCAGGGCCAGGCTCGCCAGCGCCGTCGCCGCCGTCAGCACGGCGATCGCGACCAGGGGCGCGGGCACCGCCGTGGTCACCCGGGGCAGGAGGACCATGATGAGGATCGCGACGGCCGCGGTCGGGTAGACGGCCCACGGGACGCCGACGAAGTACGGCACCTGCGCGACGAAGATGAGGATGGCGAGGGCGTTGACGAAGCCCGTCATCACGCTGCGCGGCACGAAGCGCATCAGCCGCGCCACGCCCAGCACGCCGAGCACCACCTGCACGGCACCGCCGAGCAGCACCGCGGCGACGAGGTGGTCGTAGCCGTGCTCGCGCACGAGCGGGGCGACGACGAGGGCGACCGCCCCCGTGGCGGCGCTGATCATGGCCGGCCGGCCGCCGACGAGGGCGATGGTCACCGCCATCGTGAACGCGGAGAAGAGGCCGACGCGCGGGTCGACCCCGGCGATGATCGAGAAGGAGATGGCCTCGGGGATGAGCGCGAGGGCCACCACCAGGCCCGCCAGGACCTCGGTGCGCAGCACTCGGGGCGACAGCCAGGACGGCCGGCGGGGCCTGCGCGGCGCCCGGCCGGTGGTGTCGCCGGGCCGGGCGAGGGTGGAGGAGCTCACGAGGACGAGATCCTACCTTGACGTTGCGTCAACCCTGAACGTCCGGCCTCGCCGTCAGGCCGCGTCCTTCGCGGCGATGGCCCCGTCGAGCAGCTCGCGGAAGTGCGCCTCGTCGAGCGGGCGCACCAGCTCGCCGTCGAGGAAGTAGGTGGGCGTGCCGGCGACGCCGAGCGCCACGCCGTCCTCGAAGTCCTTGCGCACCCGGGCCTCGGTGGCCGGGTCGGCGACGGCGGCGTCGTAGGCGGCCAGGTCGAGGCCCAGGTCACCGGCGAACGCGCGGAACAGCGCCGTCTGGGGCTCCCTCGAGCCGCCCCACTGGTCGTGGGTGCTCCACAGGAGGTCGGCCATCTCCTCGAAGGCGCCCTGCTGGGCGGCGGCCTCGACGGCGATGGCGGCGTGCGTGGAGCTGACGTGACCCGGCAGCGGGAAGTAGCGCACCACGAAGTCGACCTGACCGGCGTAGTCGCGGCGCAGCTGCTCGACGAAGGGGTGGGCGCCGCGGCACCGGCTGCACTCGAAGTCGACGAACTCCACCAGCTGCACGGTCTCGGCCGCCGCCGTGCTGGCGCCGAACCCCGTGGCGGTGCCGCCGACCGCGTCGGGGGCCGGGGTCAGGCGGTGGCTGTCCCACCGCACCAGGACGGGCGCGCCCGTGGCGAGGGTCGAGCCGCCGACGAAGGCCACCGAGAGGACGCTCGCCACCGTCGTGCTCACGACGAGCAGCCCGAGCTTGCTCGACCGGGACAGGGGCCTGGCTCTGGTCATGCGTGCACCCCGTGCTCGTGGTCTGCGTGGCTGGCGGGCTCCACCTGGAAGGTGGAGTGGGTGATGCTGACGGGGAAGTGCCCGCGGACGCAGGCCTGGAGCTGGTCGAGGACCTCCGGGACGTGCCCGTCCACGAAGCAGGAGTCGTCGAGGACCACGTGCGCCGTCAGCACCGGAAGCCCGCTCGTGATCTGCGTGGCGTGGAGGTCGTGGACGGCGAGGACGTGGGGCTGCTCCAGCAGGTGCTCGCGGACGGCGGTGAGGTCGAGCCCCTTGGGCACGGACTCGAGCAGCACGTCGGTGGCCTCGCGCAGCAGCAGCAGCGTGCGCGGCACGATGAGCACCCCGATGAGCAGGGAGACGACGGCGTCGGCGCGGGTCCACCCCGTCAGGGCGATCACCCCGGCCGCCACCAGCACCGCGACCGAGCCGAGCGCGTCGTTCACGACCTCCAGGACGGCGGCGCGGCGGTTCATGCCCATCGGGCCCGACCCGTGGTCGTGGTCGCCCTCGTCGTGCTGGTGCCGCTCGGGGCGGGTGAGCACCCACAGGGCCAGCGCGTTGCCGACGAGGCCGACCGCGCCGAAGACGAGCATCCCGGAGGAGGCCACCTCCGGCGGGTCGACCAGGCGCCGGACCCCCTCGACGGCGATGAGGACGCCGACGGCGAGCAGCAGCGCCGCCTGGAGCACGGCTGCGAGCACCTCCGCGCGTCCGAGGCCCCAGGTGCGGGCGGAGGTGGCGGGACGCAGCGCCAGGCTGCTGGCCAGGAGCGCCACCCCGAGGCCGGCGGCGTCGGTGAGCATGTGGCCGGCGTCGGCCAGGAGCGCCAGCGACCCGGTGAGCAGGCCCCCGACCACGCCGCTGACGAGCACCACGAGCGTGATGCCCAGCGCCAGGGCGAGGCGGCGGCGGTCACCCCCGGCGCCGTGGGAGTGCCCGTGCCCGTGGCTCACGAGCCCACCGCCTGGAGCAGGTCGTCCAGGGCGTGGCCGAGCGCCTCGTCGGCCAGCTCGTAGCGCACCCGGCGCCCCTCGGGCGCGGTGGTGACCAGGCCGCAGCCCCGCAGGCACGCGAGGTGGTTCGACAGGTTCTGCCGGGTGGTGCCGAGCCGGTCGGCCAGGTCGGCGGGGTAGCCGGGGGCGTCGCGCAGCGCCAGCAGCAGCCGGGCGCGCGTCGGGTCCGACAGGGCGTGGCCGAACCGCGCGAGGGCCTCCGCGGAGGTGGCGGTGGCGGCGGGCATCCCGGGACCATACAGCCCCCGGTGAACCGTCGGCACCTCGCACGGCTCCCCGGCGCGGCTCCCGGGGCGGCTCCCGGGACGGTGGACCTGACCCCCCGCACCTGGCGGCCGTGCGACGCGCCTGACAGCCTGGCGCCAGACACCCGGCAGACCAGGCCGGGCGCCGCAGACGGAGGAACGACGCAGTGACGCACGCCACCCCGCCCGCCACCAGCCCCGACCCGGGCCCCGCGCCCGTCACCGGGGTCCCCGACCGCAACCTCGCCCTCGAGCTCGTCCGCGCGACCGAGGCCGCCGCCATCCGCGCGGTCCCCTTCATCGGCAAGGGCGACAAGATCGCCGTCGACAGGGCCGCCGTCGACGCGATGCGCGCGTTCCTGTCCACCGTCTCCTTCGACGGCGTCGTCGTCATCGGCGAGGGCGAGAAGGACGAGGCGCCGATGCTGTTCAACGGCGAGAAGGTCGGCAACGGCGAGGGTCCCGCCTGCGACGTGGCCGTCGACCCCGTCGACGGCACCTCGATGGCCGCCGCCGGCCGCCAGAACGCGCTGTCCGTCATCGCGGTGGCCGACCGCGGCGCCATGCTCGACGCCTCGTCCGTCTTCTACATGGACAAGCTCGTCACCGGCCCCGAGGGCCGCGGCGTCGTCGACATCCGCAGGCCCGTCGGCGAGAACATCCGCGCGCTGGCCGCGGCGCTGGGCAAGGAGCCCGGCGAGGTCGTCGTCGCCATCCTGGACCGGCCCCGCCACGAGGACCTGGTCCGCCAGATCCGCGAGGCCGGCGCCGGCACGCGGCTGCTGCTCGACGGCGACGTCGCCGGCGGCATCAACGCCGCCCGGCCCGGCACCCGCATCGACATGTGCGTGGGCGTCGGCGGCAGCCCCGAGGGCGTCACCACCGCGTGCGCCGTCAAGGCCCTCGGCGGCTTCATGCAGGGCGTGCTCGCCCCCAAGGACGACGCCGAGCGCGAGCGCGGTCTGGCCGCGGGCCTGCGGATGGACCACGTCTACGAGGTCGACGACCTGGTCGGTGGCGAGAACGCGTTCTTCGTCGCCACCGGCGTCACCGACAGCGGCCTGCTCGACGGCGTGCGCCACATCGACGGGATCGTGCGCACCGAGTCGATCGTGCTGCGCACCAAGTCGGGCACGGTGCGCCGCGTCATCGCCGAGCACCAGGCGGAGAAGTGGCTCTGAGCCCCCGCTGACCCGCCTGGACCGCCTGACCGCCGCGGGACCGCCCGCGGCGGTCAGGCGGGGGCACCGCCCGCGGGGAGCACGAGGTCGAGCGCGTGCTCGTGCACGTGGTCGAGCGCCTGCTGCGCCGCGCCCAGGGCCACGGCGTCGGGCCCGAGCAGCGACGTCGCCACGCGCGGCACCGGGGCGTCGAGCATGAGGGGCAGCTGCCGCTCGACCACGGCGACGACGGGCCCCAGGTCGGGGGCGAGCTGCCCGGTGAGCACCACCAGCTCGGGGTCGAGCAGCCCGCCGGCGGTCGCCACGATGCGCGCCAGGTGCTGCCCGGCCCGCTCGGTGATGGCCGTGGCCGCCGCGCCGCCGGTCGCGGCGCTGCGCAGCACCGCGCGGGCCGCGGCCAGGTCGGCCTCGGCGTCGCCGCTGCCCGGCTCGGCGTCGACGGCGGGCGCCCCGGGGGGCGGGGCCTCCACGCCGCGGGCGGCCCAGTGCGCCAGCAGCGGTGCCAGCCCGACGGGAGCGCCGACGTCCGAGATGAGGTCGAGCCACCGCATCTCCCCGCCGCGGCCGAACCGGCCGCGCACGAGCGCGCCCCCGGAGACGACGCCGGCGCCGAAGCCGCCGTCGACGAGCAGGGTGAGGTGGTCGCTGACCCCGGCGGCGGCTCCGCGGCGCCCCTCGGCGAGGGCGGCCAGGTCGGCGTCGTTGGCGATGGCGACTGGACATCCCAGCACGCCGTGGAGGTGCTCGACCAGCCCCGCCTCCATCACGAGCCAGAACGGGTTGCTGGTCACCTCCACGCGCCCGGAGGCGGCCACGGGGGCCGGCAGGGCCGCCGTGCAGGCGAGGACCTCAGTAGCCGGGGCCTCGGCGACGGCGAGCGCGGTCTCGACCACCCGCGCCGCGACGGAGCGGCGGTGCTCCGGCGTGCGGCGCACCGGGGCCTCGGCGCGACCGAGCACCTGGCCGCGCAGGTCGGTGACCAGCGCGGTGACCCGCGAGGTGCCGGCGTCGACGCCGACGACCACCGCTGCGCGGGCGCGCAGGCCGTACCGGCGGGCGGGGCGACCGCGCGCGTAGCTGCCGTGGGCGCGCTGGTCGGCCAGCTCCTCGACCCACCCGGAGGCGATGAGGTCGGCGCAGACGTCGTGGACGGTGGCGCGGGTCAGCCCCGTGGTGGCGATGAGGTCGCTGCCGGTGACCGGCTCTCCCGCCCACACGGCTTCCAGGACGGCCGTGGTGGAGGCGCGTCGCAGCGCCCTCGTCGAGGTCACGGGCTGCGTCCTCGGTCGGCCGACGCGCACGGCCCTTGACTCTACGGCGGTCACGGTGCCACTCTCTCCCGACTTCCTTCAGATCGTCAATCAAATGACCCCGGCTGCGGGGCGAGGCACGAAGGGGTGCTCGTGAACGGACCTCCCCGCGGTGGGATCAGCCGCCGCTCGCTGCTCAGGATCGCCGGTCTCGGAGCCGCCGCCGGAGCGCTGCCGCTGTCCCTGTCGGGCTGCGGCGCCGGCGCCGGCTCGGGGGGCACCACGCTGCGGTGGGTGGCCAACAAGCCCGAGGTGCTCGCCGTCTTCGACGAGCTGGCCGCGCAGTACAACGCCAGCCAGAGCGGGGTCGTCATCGACCACGACGGCACGCAGACCTCGATCGTCCCGCAGTTCGTGCGCGGCGGGCCGCCGGACGTCGCCTGCTACAACTACAACCTCGAGACCTCGAACTACGTGCGCGGCGGCGTGCTGGCGGACCTGGCCGCCCTGCCCGCGGCGCAGACGATCAACCCCGACTACCAGTCGCTGGTCACGCAGTACGCGTCCTACGAGGACGAGACCAGCGTGCTCCCGTGGTCGGTCACGGCGGCCGGCGTCATCTACAACGTGCAGCTGTTCGCCGACAACGGCGTCGAGGTCCCCGAGACCTACTCCCAGCTGGTGGAGGCCTGCCAGAAGTTCCGGTCCGCCGGGGTCACGCCGATCTACACGACGGCGCGCGACGTCTGGACCCTCGGGCAGGGGATGTGGGACTACGCCACCGGCAGCGGCGCCGACGTGCCCGCGTTCTTCGCGGCGAAGCTGGCCGAGGGCGACGAGTCGGGCAAGCCCACGTTCCTCGAGACGTTCAGCCCGGTGATGAGGAACGTGCTGGACCTGCGGCAGTACTTCAACCCCGACTTCGCCTCCAAGACGTACGCCGACGGCAACCTCGCCATGGCCCAGGGCCAGGTGGCGATGTACCTGCAGGGCCCGTGGGCCTTCGGCGAGATCGCCAAGACCTCCCCGGACCTCGAGCTGGGCACGTTCTCGATCCCCATGACCGAGGACGCCGACGACCGCGCCGTGCGCGTCAACCTCGACCTGGCGATGTGGGTGCCGACGGCGAGCGCCAGCGTCGAGGACGCCCAGGCCTTCGTCAGCTGGATGATGCAGCCCGAGATCTGCACCGCCTACAACCAGGAGAACCTCGCGTTCTCCCCGCTCCAGGGCGCCCCGTCGACCGCCGACCCGCGCATCGCGGGCCTGGCGCCGTACCTCGACGCCGGACGCATCTACCAGGGGGCGGGGACGTTCGTGCCGAACACCATCCCGCTCCAGAACTACTTCCAGGGCGCCCTGCTCGACGGAGATGGAGAAGGCATGCTGCGCACGCTCGACGCCGACTGGGACCGCCTCGCCGCGCGGTCGGCCCTCTCGTGAGCACCACCGCGCCCCCGAGGCGCTCCGAGGCCCCCGTCGCCGTCCGGCCGCAGCGCCGCCGGAAGGTCGACGCGGCCTTCTACGTCATGCTGCTGCCGGCGCTGGCCCTGTTCACGCTGCTGATCATCGGCCCGGCCCTGGCCGGCATGTACTTCTCCGTCACCAACTACGTCGGCTACGGCGAGTACAGCTTCGTCGGCCTGGCGAACTACCTGGTGCTGTTCACCGACCCGCGCATCCTCGCGGCGTACGGCTTCACCCTCGGGTTCTCCGTGGTGGCGGTGCTGCTGGTGAACGCCATCGCGCTCTTCCTCGCGGTGCTGCTCAACTCGAAGATCAGGTTCAAGACGGCGCTGCGCGGGGTGTTCTTCATCCCGATGGTGGTCTCGGGCATCGTCATCGCCTACGTCTTCAACTACATCTTCTCGACGTCGCTGCCGGCCGTCTTCGGCTCTCTGGGCATCACCGCCTGGAGCAGCAGCATCCTGGCGAACGAGAGCTGGGCGTGGGTCGCCGTCGTCATCGTCACGGCGTGGCAGGCCATCCCGAGCGCGCTGATCATCTACCTCGCCGGCCTGCTGGCCATCCCCGAGGAGGTGTACGAGGCGTCCTCGCTCGACGGCGCCACCCCGTGGCGCCAGTTCACCGCGATCACGCTGCCGCTGGTGGCGGGGTACGTGGTGATCAACACGGTGCTCGGCTTCAAGAACTTCCTCAACGCCTACGACATCATCGTCGGCCTGACCAACGGCGGCCCGGGCACCGCGACGTCGTCGGTCGCGATGACCATCTTCACCGGCTTCACCAGCGGCGACTACGCCTACCAGATGGCCAACGCCGTCGTCTTCTTCATCATCACGGTGGTCATCTCCGTGCTCCAGCTCCGCATCATCAACCGCCGAGGGGTGAGTCTCTGATGGCTGTCGCCGCCGACCCGGCCACCGTCGAGGCCGCCGCCAAGGGCGCCCGCCGCAACGAGGGCCACCAGCACACGGGCGGGGCCGTCAGCGGCCGCGCCAGCCGCTCGGCCTGGGCGCTGACGGGGGTGCTGCTCCTGTGCGGGCTCACCGTCGTCCTACCGCTGTACCTGACCGTGACCATGGCGTTCAAGACGCCCGAGCAGTCGGTCGACGGCAACGGCTTCTCCCTGCCCGCGCCGTTCAACCCCGGCAGCTTCGCCGACGCCTGGAACCTCGTCGGCTTCCCGACGGCGTTCGTGATCTCGGTGGTCGTCGCCGCCGCGAGCGTGGCGGGCGCGATCGTCCTCGCGTCGCTGGCGGCCTACGCCATCGTGCGCAACTGGGAGAACAAGCTGTTCAAGTACAGCTACTTCTACCTGCTCGCGGCGATGTTCATCCCGTTCCCGGTGATCGCCCTGCCGCAGGTGAAGCTGACGGCCTTCCTCAGCCTGGACAACCCCGCCGGGGTGGCCGTGCTGCACATCCTGTTCCAGCTGTCGTTCAGCGTGCTGCTCTACTCCGCCTTCCTCCGCTCGATCCCGGAGGAGCTCGAGGAGAGCGCCCGCCTCGACGGCGCCACCACGTGGCAGGTGTTCTGGAAGCTGGTCTTCCCGCTGCTGGCGCCCATGAACGCCACGGTCGGCATCTTCGCCTTCCTCGCCGCCTGGAACGACTTCATGATGCCGTCGCTCATCACGTCGAACCCCGACCTGCAGACGATCCCCGTGATCCAGCAGATCTTCCAGAGCTCGTTCTCCACCGACTACAACGTCGCGTTCGCGAGCTACCTCATGGCGATGGCGCCGACGATCATCGTGTACGTCTTCGCCCAGCGGTGGGTCATGTCAGGCGTCACGCGGGGTGCCATCAAGTGACCTCCCCGCGCCACCGCTCCACCGCCCGGCCCGACGGGCACGCCGACGCGGGTCCTGGCGCCACCACCCCGTGGTGGCGCCAGGCCGTGGTCTACCAGGTCTACCCCCGCTCGTTCGCGGACGCGGACGGCGACGGCCTGGGCGACCTTCGCGGCGTCACCTCCCGGGTGCCGTACCTCGCCGACCTGGGCGTCGACGCCGTCTGGCTCTCGCCGTTCTACCCCTCGGCGCTGGCCGACGGCGGGTACGACGTCGACGACCACCGCGACGTCGACCCGAAGCTCGGCACCCTCGCCGACTTCGACGAGATGACGGCGGCGCTGCACGCCGCGGGCATCCGCGTGGTCGTCGACATCGTGCCGAACCACACCTCCGACCAGCACCGCTGGTTCCGCGAGGCGCTCGCCTCGCCGCGGGGCTCGGCAGCGCGGGGGCGCTACGTCTTCCGCGACGGCCGTGACGGCCCGGCCGGCCCGATGAGCGAGCCGCCGTCGTCCTGGAGGTCGCTGTTCGGCGGTTCGGCGTGGGAGCCGGTGGGTGACGGCCAGTGGTACCTGCACGCCTTCGCCAGGGAGCAGCCCGACCTGGAGTGGTCCAACCGCGAGGTCCGCGACGACTTCCTGGAGACGCTGAGGTTCTGGGCCGACCGCGGCGTCGACGGGTTCCGCGTCGACGTCGCCCACGGTCTGGTCCGCGACGTCGACAACCACCTCCACGTCGACTTCGCCTCGACGCACACGGGCCTCGTCGACGACGGCAGCCACCCGCTGTGGGACCGCGACGAGCTCATGGACGTCTACAGGGAGTGGCGCCAGCTCTTCGACACCTACGACCCGCCCCGGGCGGCGGTGGCTGAGGCCTCGGTGCACCCCTCCCGCAGGTGGCGGTACTCCGACCCCTCGTCGCTCGGCCAGGCGTTCACCTTCGACCTCTTCGAGGCCGCGTGGGACGCCGCCGAGCTGCGCCGCGGCGTCGAGCTGGGGCTGGAGCAGCTCGAGGTCGGCGCCTCGTGCACGTGGACGCTGGCCAACCACGACTGCGTGCGCGCCGCCAGCCGCTACGGGCTCCCGCCCGACCCCGACGAGCGCTCGCACCC
>JAKONK010000177.1 GCA_022701985.1 Actinomycetales bacterium | reverse complement strand
TCGCGGTGGTCCTGGGCTTCTTCGTTCTGCTGGGGCGCTCGATCACGCGACCGCTGACGCGGGTGCTCAGCGTGGTCCAGGGCCTGGCCGAAGGCCGCCTGGACCAGCGCACCGGCATCACCAGCAGCGATGAGGTGGGCCAGCTGGCCGCCGCCACGGACACCTCCATCGAGAACCTGGCTGAGGTGGTCCGCCGCATCGACGGTAGGGCGGAGTCGCTGTCGCAGACCTCAGAGCACCTGTCGGCGGTCTCAGCGCAGCTGTCAGCCGGGGCACAGGAGTCCTCCGCCCAGGCCCAGCTCGTCGCGGCCGCCTCAGAGCAGATCTCCGGGTCCATGGGCACCATCGCCGCAGCCGGTGAGGAGATGAGCGCCGCCATCTCCGAGATCGCCACCTCCACCTCCACCGCCTCGCGCACCGCCGCAGACGCAGTCAGCACCGCTCAGGCTGCGGGCGCGACGGTGGAGCGCCTGGGCACCTCCAGCCGTGAGATCGGGGACGTGGTCAAGATGATCACCTCCATCGCAGAGCAGACCAACCTGCTGGCCCTGAACGCCACCATCGAAGCTGCCCGCGCCGGGGAGGCCGGTAAGGGCTTCGCGGTGGTGGCCGGTGAGGTCAAGGACCTGGCCGGTCAGACCGCTCGCGCAACTGAGCAGATCGTGACGCGGGTGCAGGCGGCCCAGGCCGACGCAGCCGACGCCCGCTCAGCGATCGAGCGGATCAGTGAGGTCATCGGCCGCATCGACGCGCTGCAGGCCACGGTGGCCTCGGCGGTGGAGGAGCAGTCGGCGACGACGGCGGAGATGGTCCGATCGGTCACCGAGGTTTCCTCCGGCGCCGAGGAGATCAGCGTGAACATCACCGGTGTTGCCGCAGCCGCGCACCGGACCACCGATAGTGCAGCGGTGACCACCGACACATCTGAGGAACTGTCCCGTACGGCGGCTGAGCTCAGGGCAGCAGTGGCCAACTTCCAGCTGTGACCCGCCACCGCGCCTCGGCCGGACCGCAGTGGCCACCGCCCCGGAGGGGAAAGTGGCGTCGACGTTAAGCGCGGGTCTGCGCGGCGATGGACTCGTCATAGGCGAGGATGAGTGACCTGCTCAGCGCCCAGTTGGTCGCCGCGCTCGCCCGAGCAATGTTAACCGGGCCGTGCCGCCGCATCCACACCAAGCCGCGTGAGCATCCCCCAGCGGGACGGAAAATAGCCCTGCCAGGAACTGGACGATGGGGGTCCGCGAAGGGTCCGCTGACGTTGATTCGCCCAGAAGTTCAGCCCACGCACGACCCCTCGCAGAAGCTGACCCTCCTGCGTCAAGGAGTAGTCCACACGCGAAGGCACCTCAGCGTGAACCTCACGATGCACCGACCCGTCGCCCTCCAGCTCCAGCAACCGATAGGGCAACATTTGCGGCGTCACCCCCGGCAGTGCCCACTCCCCAAAGCGCAGCGTCCCCCTCGGCAGCACCCTTATCGCAACCAGCTTCCCCTTGCGAGATGTTGGCCGCAGTGATCCGTCCGGCCGAGTATGGATAACTCAACACCTAGGAAGTGGGATGGTTGGGCTGGGCTGAGGTGGAGGCGTAGTACCGCCTGGCTCCTCCTGCATCCGACCCAGAGGAGGCGAAGGGCACTTTGGCGCGTCGCTTCCCGGGCCCACACACGAGGGGTCCACCGGCCGCGATGGGTCATCGGCGCTGGATCAGCAACCATGTCGTCGGGGGGCTCCATGGACCACGTCACCTCCAGCACCCAGATCCCCCAGGGAATGGGCACGACCTAGTGGACGTCGCAGCCGTCGACCAGGACGGTACTGACCACTCCGTAGAGCCGGCCAATTCTGCGTAGATCATCACCGATGTCGCTTTCGATGTTGCGGCCGACGCGCCGCGGTAGAGATCCGTCCAGCAGGAGGGTGAGGACCTCCACCTCGGCTTCGGCACCGGGCTCGTGGCGGCCATTGCGACCGTGCTGGTACTGCTGCTGGACGGTTCCCTCCTGCGCCGCATTGGACGCAGCGTGAAAAGTGATATTGGCGATGAGCTGCGCAGAGTCCCGGGGATCTACGGGGTGGTCAGCACGCTGCTGTTCGAGGGGTGCGATGTCGACCACGTCGTGTTGACCCCCTCCGGGATCTGGGTGCTGGAGGTGAAGTGGTTCATGACCCCCGCGGACGAGCTGGACCGGGTATGGGGCCTGCCTGGGCACCTGGAGCAGGCGCGGCAGGCCGCCCGCAGGGTCAGCGGACTGGTGCGCTCAAGCGCGCGGGACATCCCGGTGCACCCCGTGCTGGTGCTGTCCGGGCCCGGCATGCCAACGGTGGGCCCGCCGACCGTCCACGACGGGGTGCGGGTGGTCAACGCCACCTCCCGCAAGGGCTGGCAGACGCTCTTGGCCGAAGGGGAGGCCGTCTGGACCCTCGGCGAGGCGAGAGGCGCCGCCGACGCCCCAGTGAGGCTGCGCGATACCCGCATCCACTACGAAAGCCAACGCGCGTGATCAGTCTTAGCGCTGCACGCCGACTGATGGATCGTTGAGGGTGAGATCAATCGGGCGGAATGCAACCGCGCGTTGACGGTCAAGCGGCTCCCGCACTCTAAGAGAGGATTGGACCGTGGTCTTCCCTTGTTTAGCTCGAACGCGCACCTGATGTTCCCTCGGGATCTCGTTGTCTGCTGAAGCAAAGGCGGCCGGTGGCGCGGTCTACGGCAGAGGCGAGGAACGGCGATGGGGGAGTGGCGCGGCTCTGGGGGCGGAGCAAGGTATCCAAGTGGTCCACGGACCCTTGCCGAAGTGCATCACGACCGGCGCGGTCGTGATGGGGGAGGGGCGCCGAGGGCAGCCGCCACCGCTCACGCATGCAGACGAAACACATGCTGGCGAGCTCTTGGGCGGCAGCCGTGATGGCAGCTGGACTCGAGCCGGCAAAGAAGTCGCCCGCGTCCAGGCCACTCGGGCTGTTTTCCCTTGGTGACGTCGGTCCGGCGTCATACTCGGCGCACCCCTCCCGTCATGGTCAATTCGGCGGGGTGAGTCAACGACGTGCTCGCGAAGGAGCGCTTCATGTCCAGCACCAGGTCTGATGACGAGCCGACTCCTGTCAATGCGGACGAGAGGCGGGAGCGCTTGGTCTTCCCCGCCGAGCATCTTGATGGGGCTCCTGCGCGGCGGACGCGTCGGAGGAGCGTCCTCGTGCTGGGAGCAGGCGCAGCCGGTGTGCTTTCGAGTGCCGCGGTCATAGGGGTGCTGCTGGCGCAGGGGGCGGGAAGCGGGGTCCTCGATGCCGCTCGTCCCGCCTCGGCCGTCCCGGTCGGGCAGTCGGTGGCAGCCCTGTCCACGCCACCTGTTGCGTCGACGATGCCGTCCTCATCGCCTGAGTCCTCTGCGCCTGACCCACGAGCCGCCGAGTCCATGCCGTTCCCCGACCTGACGCCGGTCGCAGGCGCGGACGGCTCTGCGGCACCCACCACCCCGAGCGGGCAGTACGCGGGAGTGCCCGTGGGGACGGGGGTGGCCTACCCGATCCCGGATCTCGTCACCTCGCTGGCTGCTGTCCCGGCGGCACCGTCGGGCAGCTGGGAGGTGCAGGACCTCGGTCAGTACCGCTTGCAGCCGGTCGTCCCAGGGCAGGCGTGTTCGAGCAGGCCACCGTTCAATGTCGCGGGCCGCCAGTGGAGCTGGTACCGCGAGGGGTGGGCCTCAGTCAGCGTCACCGTGACCGGGTGGCGCACCGGACGCGGACCGGGGGCGTTCGACGATGTCGTCCGGGACGCCGGCATCTGCCGGTTCACGGGCGAGCAGTCTGAGGTCGAGACCACGGTGCCCGGCGCTGCGCAGGCCTGGATAGCGACGTCGGCGCAGCAGAACGGGGTGCCGGTGGTGCACGGGGCAGCCCGAGTCGGTGACGTCGTCGTCGGCGTTGAGATCACCGATGCGGGTAGCCAGGGCGTTCAGCAGGTGAAGCAGCTCCTGGAGGCGGTGACCTCCGAGATGGTCAGCGAGGGACTTCCTGCCGCTACTGGCGCTTGACCCTTCCAACAGAGCAGCGGGCTGCGGCACTGGAACGGTCGCTTCTGCGCCGGTCCGCTCGCGGTCGACTGCCGCGACGTCGCGCTGAGAGACCGGCTCTGGCCTGCCACCCTCGGCCTACCCCGCCAGGCCGTAACGCCTTCCCTCTGCCCTAGTCACTGAGCGGCGATGCGGACGACTCGGATCGCGCGGGCCGAAGACCGTGGTGACGTCACACCCAAAGCCACCCACTGCGACCTGCCGCGGCCGCCGGGGTACGGACCGGGGTGACGACGGCTCCCATCCGGCAGGTGCAGGCGGCTAGTCGCTGATCAGCACCGGGTAGCTCTGTGGTGCTCAGACGGCCACGGTGAATCCCAAGTCGATGTCGCACGCCGCCTGACCGCCGCGGATGCCCCAGTTCTCTGACGCGCTCTCCCGCAGGAGGACGGTGATGTGGTCGGCGGGGATGCCGAAGGGCGCCAGACGGGTCACCACCTCGCGGTAGAGGCACCGCTTGGCGTTCGTGGAGCGTCCGCTGAAGCAGTCGATGGTGACCAGCATGTAGCGCTCTGGGTGGTCGAGCCGGGGTGGAACGGCGAAGCGGTGCGGCTCGTGAACGACCAGGCGGACGTGCTTGTCACCCGGGGGAATCTTGAAGGCTGCGATCAACGAGTCCTGAACGGCGTCGATGATGCCGATCTCCTGGTCGGGCTCGTACCGGTGGCGGATGTCGATCTGCGAGCTGGGCACCCGGCCAGCCTCGGGGTTCCACTGCTGCCGATCAAGAGGCGCTGATGGGGATCACCGCCCGGGGAGGCGGGGCCCACACCCGGCGGCCCGTCCCGATGGTGACCCCTGAGTGAGTGGCGTGACGACGATGCCTCAGTGTCCCTGAATCCTGGCCTGTGGGGTCGTTCCGGACTGCGGCGCTTGCCGAGTCCCTGCTCGGGTGGCTTTCGGCAAGCCCACGGCCGGTGCTGAGTCTGACGCGATGAGCCTGCAGGGGAGAAACGGCGCAGGCCGGGGGCAAGAGGCGCCCTCGGCGCACAGAAAACGTCTCGGCAAGTCGGCGGCAAGGTCCTCCCGCCTGTAGGTCAAGGTCGGCCGAGCCCAGATCAGGTACCAGGCAAGCCGTGATGGCTGTCCTTGAGTCCCCGCCCGGCTCTCGTAGGCGCCGGGCGCCGACCGTGAGGACGTCACCCCATGACCTCTACCCCCGCCCGGTTCCATGACGAGGCCGCCGACTACCTGCTCACCCGCGAGGTCGCCGAACTGCTTCGCACACCGGAGTCGACCGTCCGATACTGGCGACACGTGCGCACGGGACCGCCGAGCATGAAGGTGGGCCGGCGCGTCCTCTACAGCCGTGTCGCGGTCCTCGCCTGGCTCGAAGCTCAGTGCTCGCAGGAGCCAGCGACGGTTCCCTGTCAGCGGGCGACCGAAGCGCTGATCGCCGACCGTGTCGCCGGGCGCGGCCCTAGGCGTCGGTCGCGGCTCGGCCGTTGAGCATCGCGCGCCGCTCCGACGGCAAGTGGCGGGCCCGTTACCGAGGACCCGATGGGCGAGAAGTGTCGCGGCACTTCTCGCGCAAGAGCGATGCTCAGCAGTGGCTCGACGAGGTCATGCCCGTTGTCCGCGCCGGCAGCGACCCCTCGATCCGCCAGCAGCAGGACAGGACCACCGTGGCCCAGTGGGGCGAGACCTGGCTGGAGGGTCACGGCGCCAACCGCACCCGCACGGTGCGCCAGGCCCGGGTCCACCTGGCGCACATCAACGCCGCCTTCGGCGACATGCCGCTGCGCGAGGTCAAGCCCTCCCACGTGCGGGCCTGGGTCGCGGCGCTCAAGAAGCAGGGCTTCGCGCCCAGCTACGTCTACTCCCTGCACCGGCGCCTCTCACAGGTGATGACCGACGCGATCCACGACGAGCTGCTGGACCGCAACCCCTGCTCGCGACGCACCGCCCCACGCAGCGCCACCCAGCGGCCATTCGTGCCCAGCACTGAGCAGGTGTGGGCCCTGCACGACGCCTTTCCCGAGCACCTGAGCCCGGCGGTGCTTCTCGGCGCTTTTGTCGGGCTGCGCACCGGTGAGGCGTGCGGGCTGCGGGTGCAGGATCTCGACGTCGAGCGCGCCCTGGTGAACCCGATGTTCCAGTACCCCCAGGAGCCCCTCAAGGGCGACAGCCACCGTACGTCCCTGCCGGTCCCGCCGGAGCTGATGGAGCAGCTGGTGGCTTCGGTGCGGCGATGGGGGAGTGACTACGTGGTCAGCGACGGGCGGGGCCGGCAGATCTGCCCTCGCACCATCGACCGCGCGATGATCGAGGCCCGTCGGGACTCCGGGTTGCCGAAGGAGTTCCGCTTCCACGACCTGCGCCATTATCTGGCGTCCCTGCTGATCAGCCAGGGCCTGGACGTGAAGGTGGTGCAGTACCGGCTGCGCCACGCGGCGGCCACGACCACGCTCAACGTGTACGCGCACCTGTGGCCGGAGTCGGACGAGTCAGCTCGAGCGGTCATCGGAGATGTCATGGCTCAGCGCGCCGCGCGATCGGCGCCTCGAGCCAGCCCTGAGGCCGTCGCCACTGCCATCGCCGCTCACAGCCCCCGCCACCCGGGTGCTGGTCCTGGAGGTCCAGCCCTGCGACGCTGACCGGAGAGCCCGAGAAGTAGTCACTGAGCGTCACGACGAACGAGCCCGCACCCACCGCCATGTCAGGTCATACGGCGGGTGGTGCGGGCTCGAACGTGTGTGCAGTGCGGACTAGATGCGGACTAGGTCGAGGCTGCCTCGACGTTTCCTCAGGTCAGGCCGCATACAGTGCTCAGATGTCGTAGTAAATCGATCAATAATGGAAGACGGCTCTGGGGCGTCTTGGCGCTGACCAGCACAGACGTCCATTCGCCCTGGTCAGAGTCACTTTGCAGCACGTCCCAGACCGTACCGTGGCGTCCCATCGTGTCCGTGGGACGAGCGTGGGACAGGCCGTCCTGCGGCGTACCTCGTGGAAAGCTGTGGGAGACGAAGACGCCCCGCCAGCACTGAGCTGGCGGGGCGTCGGGGTGGTGCTTCAGGCGGTAGCAGGCTCCAGAGCCAGTGCCCGCGCCACGACCAGGTCGTGGTTCTCGACCTTGAGGTCGTCCCGTCGCAAGACGTCGAAGACCTCGGCCTGAGCGTCAGTCATCTCGGTGTTGGGGGCGACGTAGCCCCACCTCTGCTTGCCTCCCTCGCTCCAGGCGATGTGGTGCAGGGGAACCCACCGGTTCCTGAGGTCACCTGTACTGGTTCGGACTCGTCGTCCGGCGATCGGCAGGTACGGGCTGTACATACCGACACGCGGCTCGATCTTCAGCTTGGCCTTGGTGCCGCGCTGCTCGATGCTGTTTGCCAGAGCGAGCCAAGTGGCCCAGTCGACCGACACGTCGGTATCGGTCGGAACCTCTGCAGAGTCGAGCAGTTTGGTCAGCCACCCCTCGAGGTCCCCGCGTAGACGCTCGATCATGGTGCGGATGGCACC
>JAKONK010000174.1 GCA_022701985.1 Actinomycetales bacterium | reverse complement strand
CTCGCGTGGCTGGTCGTCGGTGTCGCCATCTCCTTCACCCCCGGCCTCGCGGGTCGGGTGCGGGCGAGCCTGGAGCGGTCGCAGTCATGACGCGCGTGGTCGCGTGCCAGCTCGCCCCGGTGATCGGCGACCTGGCCGCGAACGCCGAGCTGTCGTCCGCCGCGGTGAGGGCGGCGGTGGACGACGGCGCGGACGTCATCGTCCTGCCCGAGCTGGTCACCTCGGGGTACGTCTTCGCCTCGCCCGAGGAGGCGCGGACCCTGGCGATCAGGCCCGACCACGGGGTCTTGGGCTCGTGGGCCGCGGCCTGTACCGCACGTGGCGGCGCGCAGAGCCCCGTGGTGATCGGCGGGTTCTGCGAGCTCGGCGACGACGGTCTGCTCTACAACAGCGCCGCCGTCGTCGACGCCAGCGGCGTGCGGGCGGTCTACCGCAAGGCGCACCTGTGGGACCGGGAGAAGCTCGTCTTCACCCCCGGGTCCGCAGCGCCGCCCGTGGTCGAGACCGCGCACGGCCGGATCGCCGTGATGGTCTGCTACGACCTGGAGTTCCCCGAGTGGACGCGCACAGCGGCGCTCGCGGACGCTGACCTGATCGCCGTCCCGACGAACTGGCCGCTGGTCGCACGCCCCGACGGCGAGCGGGCACCCGAGGTGGTCATCGCGATGGCGGCGGCGCGCGTCAACCACGTGGCGATCGCCTGCGCGGACCGGACGGGCACCGAGCGCGGGGTCGACTGGAACGAGGGCACGAGCATCGTCAGCGCCGACGGCTGGGTGGTCTCCGCGGTGGGTGCCGGCACGGGAGTGGCGCAGGCGGACCTCGACCTGACGGCGTCGCGGGACAAGCGGCTCACCGAGCACGCGCACCTCATGGACGACCGCCGCACCGAGCTGTACGGGGCTGTGGCGCCGACGGTGTGACGCCTCCGCCCGCCCGCGTCGCTGTACCCACCAGCCCCCTTGCTGCGCGGGTGCATCATGTGACGCAGCGAGGGTCCACGTGCCTGAAGACGCCGGGTGCCGGCCTCGCGCGCTGCCGGCGACGACGCCGGCACGAGTCCGGGGGGACGCTCATGCACCACTCGATCCGTCGAATCCTCGCCGCTGCCGGCGCCTCGGTCCTGGCGGGCGCCGGCCTGGTGGCTGGGGCGGCACCCGCATCAGCAGCCACCGCGCTGCCGACGGACCTGCTGCGCCAGCTGGTGGTGGAGCCGGAGTCCAACTCCCCGGCCTACGACCGGGACCGGTTCGAGGAGGGGATCGACGCGAACGGCGACGGGTGCAACACCCGGCGCGAGGTGCTCAAGCAGGAGTCGACGGTGCCCGTCCGCCAGGGCAGCTCGTGCAGCCTCACCGGGAGCTGGGTCTCCTACTACGACGGTGCCACCACCACGAACATCGCCGACTTCGAGGTCGACCACGCCGTCGCCCTCGCGCAGGCCTGGCGCTCCGGTGCGCGCACCTGGAACGACGACCAGCGCCGCGCTTACGCCAACGACCTCGACTTCGCCCCCACCCTCGTCGCCGTGTCGTCGGCCTCGAACCAGGCCAAGTCCGACAAGGACTTCGCCCGGTGGCGCCCGAGCGCAGGGCAGCAGGCCGTCTGCCGCTTCGCCGTCGAGCAGGTGCAGATCAAGTACCGCTGGAACCTCTCCGTCGACGCCGCCGAGCGCGACGCCCTGGCGTCCATCCTGCCCTCGTGCGGCTCGAGCCCGGTGGAGGTCCCCGCCAAGGCCTCCGTGCCCGCCCCCGGCGGCACCCAGGGCGGAGACCAGGGCGGCAGCAACGGCGGGGCCACGAACCTCGGCTCCCGCCTGTCCGCCGGGCAGTCGATGAGCGGCGGACAGTGGCTCATGGCTCCCAACGGGCGCTACGGCCTGGCCTTCCAGGCCGACGGCAACCTGGTCGCCTACGGGCCCGACTACCGGCCCCTGTGGCACGCCGGCACCTACGGCAACCCCGGTGCCCGCTTCACCCTCCAGGCGGACGGCAACGCCGTCGTCTACGCCCGCGACGGCCGGGTGCTGTGGCACTCCTCGACCTGGGGCAGCGGCGGCTCCGAGCTCCGCGCCCAGTCCGACGGCAACGTGGTCGTGTACCGCTCCGGCGGCGCCCCGGCCTGGTACTCCGGGTGGGACACCGGGCAGCGCGCAGGCGGCGGGAGCCGCGGGGTCAACCTCCTCGGCCGCTGACCAGCCGGCGGCCACCTTCTCACCCTCCCTCGACCATCGAGGAGATCCGCGCCTCATCTCCGGCCGTGGTGGTCCGTCGCCCGCCGGTGTGTGACGCTGGCTGGCTTGATCGTCGCAGGAGGGGGGTGGCCGGCGAGGTCGACCATGACGCCTGACCGCCACGACTGCACAGCGGCGCCCCGGTCAGCCGGAGCCGACCGGGGGCGCTCGTCGTCGTCAGCGCCTCGACGACGCGTCGCGACCCGCCGCGATCCGCTCGGCGACCCGCCACGCGTTGGCCATGATCGTCAGCGTCGGGTTGGCACCGGTCCCCGTGGGGAACGACCCGCCGTCCACCACGAAGACGTTGTCCGCGGTGTGCAGCCGGCAGTCCCGGTCGAGCACCGACGTCGAGGGGTCGTCCCCCATGCGCGTGGTGCCGTGCTGGTGGGAGCAGTTGCCGGTGACGCGGTCGGGGTAGACCTTCTGGATGCTCGTGGCGCCCGCCGCCTCGAGGATCTCCGCGCTGCGGTCGATGAGGAAGCGCCCCATGGCCAGGTCGTTCTCGTGCGGCGTCAGGGTGATGCGGGCGACGGGCATGCCCCAGTCGTCGACGACCTCGTCGTCCAGGTCGACGCGGTTGTCGTGCTGCGGGAGGTCGTGGACCACCATCGACGCGGCCATGGAGTGGTTGAAGTGCTCCCGGTCGACGCGCTTGGCCTCGGCGCCCCACGCCGGCCTGTCGGGCAGCGACCAGTTGATCGGCAGCGGGATGCCCACGCCCGACGTCGCCATGTGACCGCCGCCGGCGAAGCCGCGGCTGTCGTCGTGCCCGTAGAACTCGAACGAGCTCGCGCTGACGTACCCGCCCCCGGCCCAGGCGTAGATGGGGTCGTCGAAGGTGGCGACGGCGGAGCTGAACTCGTGGAACGTCACGTTCCGACCGACCAGGTCGTTCTCGTTGCCCAGGCCGTCGGGGTGGGCCGCGGAGCGCGACAGCAGCATGAGCCGGGCCGTCTCCACCGCGCCGCACGCCAGCACGACGACGTCGGCCCTCTGCTCGTGCAGACGCCCCTCGGCGTCCTCGTACACCGCGCCCGTGGCGCGCCCCCGCGCGTCGACGGTGATCTCCCGCACGACGCTGTCGGGCCGCAGGTCGTACCGGCCGGTGGCCACGGCCTGCGGCACGAAGACGTTGAGCGCGCTGGACCGCGTGCCCGACGGGTCTCCGTGCTGCTGGGCGAAGGCGCTCAGGACGGTCGCCGGGCGCCCGTCGAACGGCTGGGAGAGCGCCGCCTGCGGGGTGGGGAAGCTGTTCCACCCGAGGGCTGCGGCGCCGGCGTGGTACTTCTCCGCGTACCGCGACATCGGCATCGGCGGGCACGGGTAGCCCTTGGACCTGAACGACTCGTACCTGTTGGCGCCCGCCTGGCCGGACACTCCGAACGCCCACTCCACCGCGGTGTAGTACGGCTCGAGCTCGGCGTAGCTGATCGGCCAGTCGGCGAGCGACGCCCCGGCGACGTCACCGACCACCGAGTGGAACCGGAAGTCGTCCTCGGTGAACCGCGGCAGCCAGCCCTGCCAGTGCACGGTGCCGCCGCCGACCATCTGCGGGACGGGGCAGAACAGCTGCGTCGTGGCGGGCTGGTCGACGCCGGTGCGGTGGGTCCGGGGGTTCAGCAGCGGGTCCGGCCACAGGTCGTAGCGGTTGATGCTCGCCAGCTCGTCACCGCTGAAGGTCTCCTTGGTGCGCCACGGTCCCTTCTCCAGGGCGACGACGCGCAGGCCGTGCTCGGTGAGCACCTTGGCGGCGGTGGCGCCCGAGGCACCCGCGCCGATGATGAGGACGTCGGTGGGGTCGTGACGGGTCTCAGCGCGGGTCTCGGCGCTCGTCCGGCTGGTCATGACAGGCCTTCCGTGCCGGGGTGCACGCGGTCCTCGGCGAAGTAGTCGATGGTCGTGTAGCGGCCCTGGTGGACCTCGGCGAGGCTCGCCGGCCCCGGGAAGCCGATGACCTTCCAACCCACGTGGTCGCGGTTGCCGCCGTAGACGGGGTCGGCGTAGAAGCCCTGGCGCGTGTGCAGCGCCAGGAGCGGCACGAAGCCGAGGTCGACCTCGGCGCTGGTCTGCTGCAGCGCCGCCTCGACGGGCGCGCCGTAGAGGGCGACCTTCGCGCGAGCGGCGTCCGCCTCCTGCTCGCGTCCCTCGGGGCGCTCGACCTCGCGCAGGACCTCGTCCTGCGCGGCGTCGTCGAGGTCGACGAAGCGCCCACCGCGACGCTCCGCGGCGGCGTCCAGGGCCAGCACGCCAGCCGCGTAGCGGGAGCGGACCACCTCCAGGCGCTGCGTCCACGCGTCCAGCCGGCGGCCGGTGAGCACCTCGAAGCCGTCGCCGTCCGGCGCGGCGTAGATGCGGTCGGTCCCTGACAGGTACCCGTCGAGGAAGTCGATCGTGCCCGCCTCGGCGGCGCCGGGGGTGTCGTCGGTGGGGATCATGCGCGCCATCGCCGCGGCGATGGTGGCCCGCTGGTGCGGGTCGAAGAAGGTGCTCACTTCCGCCTCGCCAGGGCCACCGCGAGGATGATGATGACGCCGCGCACCACCTGCTGCTGGCTGGTGTCCAGCCCCGCGAGCACGAGCCCGTTGTTGATGAGCCCGATGAGCAGTGCGCCGACGAACGTGCCGATCACAGCACCGGACCCGCCGAACAGGCTCGTCCCGCCGAGGATCACCGCGGCGATGGCGGACAGCTCGTCACCACTGCCCCACTGGAAGCGCCCGGACTCCAGGCGACCCGCGTAGAGCATGCCCGCCAGGGCTGCGAGCACCGACGAGATGACGAGCACCGAGAACGTGACACGGCGGGTGTTGACGCCGGTGAAGTCCGCCGCCATCCGGTTGCCGCCGGTGGCCAGCACCTGCCGTCCGAACCGGGTCTTGCTCAGGCCGACGGCGCCGACGGCGACGACGATCGCCATCCACACGAGCAGGCCCGGGACCGGCCCGAAGTTCCCGCCGCCGAAGACGAGGTTGTACGTCCGGTCGAGGATCGGCTGCGGCGCGGAGTCGGTGATCCACTGCGCGACGCCGACGGCGATGCCGAGCATGCCCAGGGTCACGAGGAACGAGGGGATGTTCAGCATGCTCACGAGGGCCCCGTTGATGCAGCCCACCACCAGGCCCACGAGCAGGCCTGCGGCGATGCCGGCCACCAGGCCGTAGGAGGAGATGCCCATCGCGGTGACCACACTGGCCAGGCCGGCGGTGGAGCCCACCGACAGGTCGATCTGGGCGCAGGCGATGACGTAGGTCATGCCCACCGCGATGATCGCGATGATGGCCGACTGCCTCACGATGTTGAGGAGGTTGTTGGTCGACAGGAAGCCGTCGTCACCGAGGGTGATCGCGAACGCGGCGAAGACGACGACGAAACCGATGTAGATGATGTAGCGGCGCCAGTCGAGGCGCTGGAGGAGGCCCTCGCGCTGCGGCGGTGCCTGCGCCGCGGTGGCGGGTGGTGACGACGTGGTGGCCATGCTCAGGCTCCTTGCACGGAGAGTTGGAGGACGTTCTCGTCGGGGATGTCGTCCCGGTCCAGGACGCGGTGCACCGAGCCCTCGCGCAGCACGACCACGCGGTCGCTCACGGCGAGCAGCTCCGGGTAC
>JAKONK010000173.1 GCA_022701985.1 Actinomycetales bacterium | reverse complement strand
CGAAGCCGACCAGCGGCGCGACGGCGATGGCGGTCATGACGGTGCGTCTCACCCCGGAAGGGTGCCGCTGCCTGCTCGTCCGTACTCACCCTGCGGCGTGCTGCTCTCCGGACGGAGCAGCGGCAGTCGCTCCGGTCGGGCGGGGCAGTCACTCACCGTCGTCGCTCCATCACCCGCTCGAGGGCGTCGGCCGCGGCGGCCGTGTCTTCGTGCTCCCAGATCCGCACCGGCAGCCACCCCGCGGCGAGCAGCTCGCTGTCGTTGCGGCGGTCGCGCTCGACGACGCTCGCCAGCTTCACCTCCCACCACGCGCGGTTGGCCTTCGGCACGTGGAGGTGCTGGGGGCAGGAGTGCCAGAAGCAGCCGTCGACGTAGACGGCCACCCGCGCTCCGCGGAGCACGACGTCGGCGCGGCGCCGTCTGCTGGTGCCGTCGGGTGTGGCGTCGACCAGGTAGCGGTGCCCCCGGCGCCACAGCTCCTTGCGGACGGCGAGCTCCGGTGCGGTGTCACGACGGCGGTTGGCCCGCATCGTGCGCGCTGCCGCGGGAGACGACGGCGGCGGTGCCGGCGGCACGACGATCGGCCGGGTCGCCTCCACGGGTGTCGCCACAGCGGCACCCTGCCGCCGACCACCGACACCCGGTGCTCACCTGCCGGGGCAGGTGGCCGAACGCCCACGACCCGACCGACTGACGGTGATCAGGGGCGCTCGGCCACCCGGAGGTCTCAGGGGGTGGGCGTCCCGGACAGGCGGGCGCGGACGCGGTCGAGCTCGGCCTGGCTCATCAACCCGTCGGCGCACAGCTCGGCGAACCGGCTCAGGTAGGGAGAGTCAGCGGGGCTCACGGCCAGCGGCTCGGACTCGACGGGAGCCGGTCCCGCGACGGGCTCGGCGTACTGCTCGGCGTACTGCTCGAGGTACTGGTCGGCGTACTGCTGGTCGGCGGGCTCGTCGCCCCCGACGAAGGACTCGGTGCTCCAGGGCTGGGCGGCGAACGGCCCGGGGACCGGCTCACCAGGAGCGAAGGCACCGACGGTCTGGTCCTCGAGGAGCGGGGGCTCGTCAGCGATGGCCGCCCACGACGTGGCCGCGGCGAAGGGCGGGGCCAGCGGCTCCGGCTTGACGACGACCGCGGCGGCGGGGGCGGGGGCGACCACAGGGGCAGCAGCAGCCGCGGGAGCAGCCGGGAGGTCCTCGCCACGGGTGCGGGCCGAGCGACCGGCGCGGGCCGGTCGGCGGGTGCGGCTCGCGGGCGCGGCGCGGTGCCGGCCGCGCTCACGCACCGGTGCGGGCGCCGCCGCAGGAGTGGCCGCAGCCTCTGCTGGAGCGACCGGAGCCTGGACCGGGGTGGAGCCCGCCGCACCGAGCGCCACCAGTCGGCGACGGGCCACGAGGTAGGCCGGCAGCGCCACGAACCACACCAGCAGCACGCAGACGAACCAGCCGACGGGGCCGATGTCGAGCAGCCCGCCGCCGAGGGCCCCGCGGCGCGCGCCGAGACGGGCGCTGTCGACGAGCACCAGGACGGCGGCCGCGAGGACCACCAGAAGAACCACCCACTGCAGCACGCAGCACCCTCCTCAGACGAGTGCTCGCTGCATCGACGCACAGGAGCTCGCACCTGACAGGGCCGGCCCCTCCTCCCCGGCGGCGACGGTGAGCGCCACCCAGTTGGCGCAACACCGGCAGCTGCACCGGGGCGTGGCCAGACCCACCCGAGCCGACCGCTGTCTGGTGGCCAAGGGCAACGGACCTCAGGCTGGGGGCATGACCACCACCTTCGTCACCGGGGCGAACAAGGGCCTCGGCCGCGAGACCGCCCGCCGGCTCGTCGAGGCCGGACACACCGTGCTGCTCGGGGCGCGCGACCCCGAGGCGGGTCGACGCACCGCAGACGAGCTCGGCGCGCGCTTCGTGCAGATCGACGTCACCGACGAGGCGTCCGTGGCCGCGGCCGCGGCCGACGTCGAGACGCACGAGGGGGTGCTCGACGTCCTCGTCAACAACGCCGGGATCACCGGAGCGCAGCGGGACGCCGCCGACCTCACCGCCGACGACGTCGCTGCCGTCCTCGACGTCAACCTGCTCGGCGTGGTCCGCACCACGCACGCCTTCCTGCCGCTGCTGCGCCGCTCCGCGGATCCCGTCGTCGTCAACGTCGCCAGCGGTCTGGGGTCGACGCGCCTGACGCACGACACCTCCCGGGTGGAGTCGACCGTGCTGGCACCTGCGTACACGGCCTCGAAGGCAGCGCTGGTCATGCTGACCACCCAGTACGCGAAGGGCCTGCCCGACGTGCGGGTCAACGCGGTCGACCCCGGCTACACCGCGACCGACCTGAACGGCGGCAGCGGCCCCCAGACGGTCACCGAGGGCACCGACGCCGTGGTGCGGCTCGCCACCGAGGGACCCGGGCACGGCTCGGGGCGCTTCGTCGACCGCGACGGCGAGATCGGGTGGAGCTGACACCGGCCAGCAGGTGTGGGGAGATCACGACCGGGTAGGGGCCTGTCGTGAGCGACACGACGCAGACCCCGTCCACCGAGGCCCTGGCCCAGCCCCGCGGCATCCACCACGTGCGGCTGTCCGTGACCGACATCGAGCGGTCGAAGGCCTTCTACACCGCCCTCGTGGGTGCTGAGCCGGCGGTCGACAAGACCGGCGAGCTCGCGTCCGACGCCGGCGCGGTCGACGACCCGGACAGGCTGTTCGGCGGTGCCGTCTTCGAGCTCGGTGACCAGATCCTCGGCCTGCGCCCGGTCCCGGGCGCGAAGGGCCAGACGTTCTCCCCCGAGCGGCCGGGGCTGGACCACATCAGCCTCGCCGTCGGCTCGCGCGCCGACCTGGACGCCGCGTCGGCGCGCCTGGCCGCCGCCGGCATCGAGCACGGGGAGGTCATCGAGATCCCCGCGCAGGAGATGGCCGTGCTCAGCCTCCAGGACCCCGACGACATCAACCTGGAGCTCACCGCTCCCCTGGGCTGAGCCCAGACCAGCGATGACCGGGGACGCCCTCACCGCGAGGGCGTCCCCGGTCATCGGTGTGCCGGGTGGGCTCAGCCCACGTGGCCGTGCAGCACCTGGTCGGCGGGGCCGAGGCGGTCGGCCGCCGTCATCGACTGGTGCCAGTACGGGTACTGCAGGGGCTGGCGGCTCACCTGCTCGAGCGCCGCGACCTCGTCGGCGGTCAGCTCCAGGGACGCCGCGGCGAGGTTGTCGGCCAGCTGCTCGTCGGTGCGGGCGCCCACGATGACCGAGGTGACGGTCGACCGGGTGAGCAGCCACGCCAGCGCGACCTGGGCCCCCGAGACGCCCCGCCCCGAGGCGATCTCGCGCAGCACGTCGATGGTGGCGAACAGCCGGTCCGGGGTGTTGATGGGCGGCTCGCTCCAGTCACCGAGGTGGCGCGACCCCTTGGGTCCCTGGACCGAGCCGTCCTCACCGCGGGTGTACTTGCCCGACAGCAGGCCCCCCGCCAGCGGGCTCCACACCAGGACGCCGAGGCCCTGGTCGGCGGCGACGGGCAGCAGCTCGTTCTCCGCCTCGCGGCTCTCGAGCGTGTAGTAGATCTGCTGGGCCACGGGCCGCACGAGGTGCTCGCGCTCGGCGGCGCCGAGCGTCTTCATGAGGTGCCAGCCGGAGAAGTTGGAGACGCCGGTGTAGCGGACCTTGCCGGAGTCGACCAGGTGCTGCAGCGCGGCGAGCGTCTCCTCGACCGGCGTCTGGCCGTCCCACTCGTGCAGCTGGTAGAGGTCGATGTGGTCGGTGCGCAGGCGGCGCAGGCTCGCCTCGCAGGCGCGGATGACGTGGTGGCGCGACAGGCCCCGGTCGTTCGGGCCCTCCCCCATGGGGAAGCGGACCTTGGTGGCGATCAGCCAGTCGTCGCGCTGGTCGGCGAGCGCCTCACCGACGATCTCCTCCGACAGGCCGTTCGAGTACGCGTCGGAGGTGTCGACGAGGGTGACGCCGGCCTCCCTCGCCATCGCCAGCTGTCGCTTGGCGCCCTCCAGCTGCGTGTCGCCGAACGCCGCCAGGCCCCCGCCGAAGGACGCCGTGCCCATCGTCATCGTCGAGACCTTCAGGCCGGACCGTCCGAGTGCTCTGTGCTCCATCGGCCCAGACTCGCAGGCGCCGTCCGCCGGGGCGCACCCGGCCACGACGCGCGCAGTGGCGCTCGTCACGCGGACCCACCTGAAGGACTTCCGGGGACGAACACGGTGTTGTACCCAGCAGGAACGAGACCACCGAGAGGGTGAGGACAGCGACTCCGCGCAAGGACCCCCGCAGCCGCACGACCAGCACCACCGGCACGCCGACGGCGCTGCACCGGCTGCCCACGCCCGCCCAGCTGAACCTGCCGGTCGTGCCCACCACGGACCGCCGACGGGCCACCGTCACCGCGGCGGCCCTGCGCGCGACCATCAGCGAGTGGCTCGACGACGCCGAGGAGAGCGCCCCCCGCACGGTCGAGGGCCTCGCCACGGTGGCGCACGTGCCGCTGGCGACCGTCCGCGACCTCATGCGCCGCGGCGCGACGACCCCGGTGTCCTCCGGGACCGCCGCGCGGCTGCTGTGGTCGATGGGCGAGCCGCTGCGGCCCGACCTGCGCCAGGCCCTCGCCGACGACCTCGTCGACGAGGCGGCCCGCAAGGCCGCGAGGTCCGGCGCTAGGGCTGAGAGCCGCTCGGTCGCTGCCTGAGGCGGGCAGCCGCCTCGTAGGTGGCGAGCTCGGCGGCAGCCTCCTCGTACGCGGAGCCCGTGACCGTCCGGTCGCGGGCTCCGCCGCCCGCCCGCCGCCGGTCCAGGGCCCGGCGTCGCAGCCGCTGCAGCAGCTCGTAGCGGTACTCGTCTTGCGGGCTGACGGTCGGCCCGCCGGCCCCCGCCCCGCTCCTGATCCCGTCGACCCTCATGTCCCCCTGGTGCCCGTGACGGCCCGCGACGACGCGCGCCCCGGCGCAGCACCACCCGGGCGGCGCAGCCGTCCCACGCGGACGGGCGCACGGGCCCCCTGGTGAGATGTCGACCATGCCGTCCGCGTCAGCCACGTCAGCAGCGTCAGCCGCCCACCGCATCGCCGAGCTGCGCCGACGGGGCTACCTCGCCCGCGACGAGTCCGTCGCCTCGGTCACGGACCGGCTGGCTCAGCCCGGGTCCTCCGACCACGCCCGGGTGCTGCACGCGCAGGTGACCGGTGGCCTCGCCGTCGACGTCCTGCCCGCCCGCGGCCTCGACGTCGGCGCGGCGAGCGTCGCGGGGCACCCGCTGGCCTGGGCCTCGCCCGTGGCCGACGCGCGCACCCTCGACCGCGCCGTCGGCGAGGCCTGGATCGACAGGTTCACCGGGGGCCTGCTGGCCACGTGCGGCCTGGCGAACTTCGGGCCGGCCCGCGACGCGGCCGCGACGGGGCTGGGCGTCCACGGCGACGTGCACCACCTGCCCGCGCGCAACGTGCGCGCCACCCCCTCCCGCGGGCTCCCCGAGGTGGTGGTCGAGGGCGACGTCGAGCGCTCGACGGTCTTTGGACCGTCCGTGCGGGTGGAGCGGCGCATCACCAACGGCCTCGACCTGCAGGGGCGCCCGCAGCTGGAGGTGGCCGACAGGGTCGTCAACACGTCGTCGCTGCCGGCGCCGGTCGCGGCGCTCTACCACGTCAACCTCGGGGCGCCGCTGGTGCTGCCGGGCACCGCCGTCGACGTCGACGCCGAGCGGAGCGACCTGCGCGAGCCCTGCCCGCAGGTCCCCTCGCACGCGGTGCTGCCGCAGGCGTGCGAGGAGGTCACCGAGGCGGTGTTCGAGCACGTCGGGGTGCGCGTCGACGGCGACGGCCTCGCCCGCGCCCGGGTGACCTCCCCCGACGGCCTCGGCGTCGAGGTGTCGTGGTCGGCGGCGACGCTGCCCCGGCTCTACCAGTGGGTGCTGCCCTCGCGCGGTCGCTGGGCGCTGGGG
>JAKONK010000162.1 GCA_022701985.1 Actinomycetales bacterium | reverse complement strand
CCCGGCGGCACGTACGCCGCGTTCTGGGGCACGAGCGCCGGGGTGGTCCTCGGTGACGGCGGGCTGGTCATGGACCTGGGCCACTGGGTCAACGACGCGCTCATGGCGGTGTTCTTCTGCACGGTCGGGCTGGAGATCTCCCGCGAGGTGACGGTCGGCCACCTGAGGAGCCCGCGCGCCGTCGTCGTCCCCGCCCTCGGAGCGCTCGGCGGCCTGGCCGTGCCGGCCCTGGTGTTCTTCGCCTTCACCGCCGGGACCCCGGGGGCCGTCGGCTGGGGCGTGCCCATCTCCACCGACACCGCGTTCCTGGTGGGGGTGCTCGCCCTGTTCGGGCCGAGGTGCCCCGACCAGCTGCGCCTGTTCCTGCTGACCCTGGCGATCGTCGACGACATCGGCGCGGTGCTGGTGATGGCCGTCTTCTACAGCCACGGCGTCTCGGTGCCGGCGCTGCTGGTGGCGGGCGGCCTCTTCGCGGTGCTGGTCGGGCTGCGCCTGGCCGGCGAGTGGCGGCTGACCCCGTACGTGCTGGTGGGGATCGCGCTGTGGGGCGCGGTGCTGGCGTCGGGGGTGCACGCGACGCTGGCCGGGGTGCTGGTGGGCCTGGTGGTCCCGGCCACCGCCGTCGAGCCGGAGCAGCGCGACCGGGTGCGCGCCTTCGGGCGTGCCCTGCTGGAGCGCGCCGACCCCACCCGCGCGCGCCTCGCGACGTCCGCGGTGCGCGCCGCCGTGCCCGCCAACGACCGGCTCCAGGACGCGCTGCACCCGCTCAGCGCCTACCTCGTGGTGCCCGTCTTCGGGCTCGCGAACGCCGGGGTGGCCCTCTCCGGCGACGTGCTGGCGGCCGCCGCGACGTCGTCGCTGACGTGGGGCGTGCTCGTGGCGCTGGTGGTCGGCAAGGCGCTCGGCATCTCGCTGTTCGCCGGGCTGGCGCTGCGCGGCGGGCTCGGCGACCTGCCCGGCCGGGTGCGCTACGGCCACCTCGTCGGCGGTGCCTTCATGGCGGGCATCGGCTTCACCATCGCCCTGTTCATCACCGACCTCGCCTTCGAGGACCCGGCGCTGCAGGCCGAGGCGAAGATCGGTGTGCTCGCCGGGTCGCTGCTGGCGGCCGTGCTGGGCGCCGTGGTGCTGAGGGTGCTCGGCGAGCGCCTGCCCCTGTGCTCCCCCGACCTCGACGACGACGGCGGCCTGCCCGCCCTGCCCCCGGGCGCGTGGACCGACCCCAGCCGGGATCAGGTGCGGTAGGTCTGCAGCACGGCCGTCGCCAGTGCCGGCCACGCCGTCGTCGCCCACTCCCCGAAGGGCTCGGACGACGCGGTGACCAGCGCGAGCGAGCGGGACCTGTCGACCCACAGCGCGGTGCCGCTCTGCCCGAAGTGGCCGAAGGTCGCCGGGTGGCTGTCGGGGCTGGTCCAGTGCGGGGACTTGTCGGCCCGCACCTCCGCGCCCAGGCCCCAGTCGTTGTGCTGCTGGCGCCCGAAGCCCGGCAGCACCCCGACCAGCCCGGGGCGGCTCGGCGTGCGCAGCAGGTCGACGACGGCGGCCGGGAGCACCCGCGGCGCGAGCAGCTCACCGGCGAGCAGGGCCAGGTCGGCCGTCGGCGCGACGAGCCCGTGCGCGGCGGAGCCCTCCAGGCGGGTGCGGGCCATGCCCAGCGGAGCGGCCACCAGCTCGCGCAGCAGCTCGGCGAACGGCGCCCCGGTGAGCCGCTCGACGTGCGCCGCTGCCACCTCGATGCCGGTGTTGCTGTAGATCCGCCGCTGGCCCGGCTGCGCCCGCACGCGCCAGGTGCCGGGACCACCCGCCTCGAAGTCGAGGCCGGTGGTGTGGTCCAGCAGGTGGGAGAGCGTCGCCCCGGGAGGGGCCGTCTCCTGCGGGAGCGGCTCGTCGAGGTCGGCCTCGCCGTCGTGCACCAGCACCAGCACGGTCAGGGCGGAGAGCAGCTTGGTCACCGAGGCCCAGCGGCGGTCGACGTCCAGGTCGCCGGCGGAGGCGACGACGCCGCTGGCGACCCCGTCCACCGGGCCGAGGACGGCGGCGCTGGCCGCGCGGTCGGGCCAGGTCGCCACGTGCTCGCGGAGGGTCTCGGCCAGCGGGCCCGCACTCGTGGTCACGGCTCCAGCCTGCCAGCGAGCGCCGGGACCAGCGCCGCGGCCACCTCCTGCACGGTCACCCCCGCGGCGTGGTCGGCGACGGCGCCGACGGTCGCCGGGTCGAGCTCGAGCCCCAGGGCGGCGTAGACGTCGGTGGTGACAGCGCGCAGCTCTGCGGAGCCGTCGACCACGAGCAGCGCCGACACGAGGTAGGCGCGTCGCGTCTGGCGCTGCGCGGTGCCGGCGACCTTCGTCGCGCCCGGCGGCAGCCCCGGGGTCATGACGTGCACCGAGTGCTGGCCCGGGCAGTACTCGCGGGGCAGCTCACCGGCGCGCGCGTCCAGCCCGAGGCCCGAGAGCACGTCGACGAGGACGTCGGCGACCACCTCGAAGCGCTCGGTCATGCCGCGGCGCGGGTCGTCGCTGCGGCCGATGACGTCGATGACCAGGGTGTCCGGGTGGTAGGGCGCCATCCGCCCGCCGACCGGCCTCACCACGGGGGCGAACCCGCGGGCGCGGGCGGCCTCCTGCGCGGCCGCGAAGCCGGGCAGCAGTGCGTCGCGCCGGCTGAACGCCGCCGTCGGCGCCGGCCGCAGCAGGCGGACCAGCTGCGGGCTGCGCCCCTCCCCCACCTCGGTGAGCAGCGCCAGGCGGCGGGCGGCGTCGTCGGCGGCGGCCAGGGGCGGGTGGACGGAGGTGTCGGTCCTGTCCTCCAGGTCGAACGGTCCCGTCATCGCGGGTGCGCGGCCCTCGGTCGGTGCGGTCATCACCAGATGGTGTGCCCTCCGTCGACCAGGAGGTCCACCCCGGTCACGAACGACGCGGCGTCCGACAGCAGGAACGCCACCGGACCGAAGACCTCCTCGGGCTCGGCGTTGCGGCCCAGGGGGGTGTCAGCGGCGTAGCCGGCCATCAGGTCGACCTGCTCGGGCCGGGCCGCCATGGGCGTCAGCGTGTACCCGGGGCTGACGGTGTTGACCCGGACGCCGTGGGGGGCGAGCTCCCACGCCAGCGTGCGCCCGAGGTGGATGACGCCGGCCTTGCTGGCGTTGTAGTGGCCCTGGTGGAGGCCGCGGTTGGCGATGGTGCCGGACATCGACGCGATGTTGACGATGGACCCGCCGCCGGCGCGCCGCATGGCGCGGCCCTGCGCGCGGCACGACGTGAACACCCCGGTGAGGTTGACGTCGAGCACCTCGGTGAACTGCGCCGTCGGCATCTCCAGCGCGGGGGCGGCGTTCGCGATGCCCGCCGAGTTCACGGCCAGCACCACCGGGCCCAGCTCCGCCTCGGCGGTGGCGACCGCCGCGTCGACGGCGGACTCGTCGCGCACGTCCGCCGGGCAGGCGACGGCCCGGGAACCGCGCTCGCGCAGCTCGGCCACGACGCCGTCGAGGCGGTCAGAGGGCCTGGCGACGCAGGCGACGGCGACGCCCTGCGCGCCCAGACCCAGCGCCACGGCGCGGCCGATGCCGCTGCTCGCCCCGGTGACGACGGCGACCCGCCCGTCCAGCCCGAAGGAGACGCCCATCAGCTCGCGGCGCTGCTGCCGTGGCGGGCCAGCACGGCGGTGGCCTCCTGGCGGGCCGGGCCCGCCGCCGAAGCAGCCCCCAGGTGCTCCAGCTGCACCGGCAGCACCCCACCGCGGGCCGCCAGCGCCTGGGCGTACAACCGCCCCGCCCGGTAGGAGGAGCGCACCAGCGGACCCGCCAGCACCCCCAGGAACCCGACCCGGGTGGCCTCGTCCGAGAGGGCCACGAACTCCTCGGGCTTGACCCAGCGCTCCACCGGGTGGTGGCGCGGGGAGGGCCGCAGGTACTGGGTGATGGTGATGATGTCGCAGCCCGCCTCGTGCAGGTCCCCCA
>JAKONK010000057.1 GCA_022701985.1 Actinomycetales bacterium | reverse complement strand
CTCACCGGCCTCGACCATCACGCGCACCAGGGGCTCGGTGCCGGAGGGCCGCAGGAGCACCCGGCCGGTGGTGCCCAGCTCCGCCTCCGCTGCTGCCACCGCCTCGGCGACGCCCGCGTCGGTCGCGGCGCGCGACCTGTCGACGCCCTTGACGTTCACGAGCACCTGCGGCAGCCGCTGGACCACCCCGACGACCTCGGCCAGCGGACGGTCCACCTCGGCGACGCGCGCCAGCAGGTGCAGCGCGGTGAGCACTCCGTCACCGGTGGTCTGGTGGTCGAGCATCACCACGTGGCCGGACTGCTCCCCGCCGAGGGAGAAGTCGCCCTGGCGCATGGCCTCGAGCACGTAGCGGTCACCGACGGCGGTCTGGAGCACCTCGACGCCGCGCGCCCGCATGGCGAGCAGCAGGCCCAGGTTGCTCATCACGGTCGCCACGAGGGTGGCGCCGCGGAGCTGGCCGCGGTCAGCGAGCGCCAGCGCCAGCGCTCCCATGATCTGGTCGCCGTCGACCACCGCGCCGGACGCGTCCACCGCGAGGCAGCGGTCGGCGTCGCCGTCGAAGGCGATGCCCGCGTCGGCGCCCTCAGCCACGACGGCCGCCTGCAGGGGCTCCAGGTGCGTCGACCCGACACCGTCGTTGGTGTTGAGCCCGTCGGGGCTCGCCCCGATGACGACGACCTCGGCGCCCGCGCGCCGCAGCGCCTCCGGTCCGACCGACCAGGCGGCGCCGTGGGCGCAGTCGACGACGACCTTCAGCCCGTCCAGGCGGTGCGGGAGCGTCGACAGGAGGTGCTCGACGTAGCGACCGCCGGCACCGGCGTCGGCGGTGACCCGCCCGACGCCGGCGCCCGTGGGGCGCGCCCACGTCTCGCGCAGGCGCCCCTCGATGGCGTCCTCCACCTCGTCGGGCAGCTTGTGGCCGCCCCGGGCGAAGAACTTGATGCCGTTGTCCGGCACCGGGTTGTGAGACGCCGACAGCACCACCCCGAGGTCGGCGCCGGTGGCGGCGACCAGGTGGGCGATGCCCGGCGTCGGCAGGACGCCGACGTCCACGACGTCGACTCCTGCGCTGGCGAGGCCGGCGATGACGGCTGCGGAGAGGAACTCCCCGGACGCCCGGGGGTCCCGCCCCACGACGGCGCGGGGCCGGTGCCCGGAGAAGGCACCCGCGTCGGCCAGGACGTGGGCTGCTGCGACCGAGAGGTCGAGAGCGAGCTCCGCAGTGACGTCGACGTTCGCGAGACCGCGGACGCCGTCCGTTCCGAAGTACCGACCCATGTCAGCTCGTGGTCCGGCTCCGGGCTGCCCTGCGGCAGCCCGGAGACCCGATCAGCGCTTGCTGTACTGGGGAGCCTTGCGGGCCTTCTTGAGGCCGGCCTTCTTGCGCTCCTTGATCCGCGCGTCGCGGGTCAGGAAGCCGGCCTTCTTCAGCAGGGCGCGGTTGGCCTCGAGGTCGATGCCGTTGAGGGCCCGGGCGATGCCGAGGCGCAGGGCACCGGCCTGGCCCGAGGAGCCACCGCCGTCGATGCGGGCGACGACGTCGAAGCGGCCCTCGACCTCGGTGACCCGGAACGGCTCGTTCACCATCTGCTGGTGGACCTTGTTCGGGAAGTACGCGTCGAGCGTGCGGCCGTTGATCGTCCACTGGCCGGAGCCGGGGACGAGGCGCACGCGGGCCACCGCCTCCTTGCGGCGGCCGGTGGCCCCGCCCGGAGCGGTGATGCTCGAGCCGCCGCCGGCGATGCCGGGGGTGGTCGTCGAGTAGGAGCTGTACTCGTCGTCGAGGCCCTCGGTGGAGTCGGCGTCGACGCCCTCCACGAGGTCGGTGTCGTCGGTGTTGACGGTGTCGGTGCTCAACGGAGGTCCTCCTGCGCCCTTACTGGGCGACCTGGTTCAGGGTGTAGGGCGTGGGCTGCTGCGCGGAGTGCGGGTGCTCCGGGCCGGCGTAGACCTTGAGCTTGCCGATGACCTGGCGGCCCAGCGCGTTGCGGGGGATCATGCCGCGGATCGCGCGCTCGACGGCGCGCTCCGGGTCACGGGCCAGGAGGTCGGTGTAGCGCTCCGACTTCAGACCGCCCGGGTAGCCCGAGTGGCGGTAGACGCGCTTCTGCTCGGACTTGCTGCCCGTCAGCACGACCTTGTCGGCGTTGATGATGATCACGAAGTCGCCCGTGTCGACGTGCGGCGCGAACACCGGCTTGTGCTTGCCGCGCAGCAGGTTCGCGGTCTGGCTCGCCAGACGGCCCAGGACGACGTCCGAGGCGTCGATGACGTGCCAGGCGCGCTGGACCTCGCCGGGCTTGGGGGTGTACGTGCGCACGCTCGGACCTTCGCTCGTTCGACAGTGGTTCGTCAGGGTGGATCGGTGGTGCTCGCTGGTTCAGCGGTGTGCGGCTCACCCAGCCGCGCCGGAGGCGTTGTCACCCTCCACGGCGCAGACGGAGCGCACGACGTCCTGCACAGTACTCGGCGGCGGGGCGCCGGGTCAAAACGCCTGCCCGGCGCCCCGCCGCCGTCCCCGCCCGCCCCGCAGCGGGGGGCGCCGGGGGTCGGTCAGGCCCGGGCCGTCGGGTCCTCGACGTCCGGCACCACGTGCACGGCGGCCTCCTCGGCCGAGGCGGCGCCGCCGTCCACGCCGGCGTCGCTCGCCACGGCGCTCTTCTCGCGGTCGCCGCCCGCTCCCTGGTCGGGCTCGACCAGGCGGCCGGCGCGCGCGTCGCCGACCTCGTCGTCGAGCAGCTCGCCCTCGACGTCGCCGTCGGCCGGCTCGTCGGCGGACAGCTCGAGGTCGTCGGCGTCACCGGCCCCCTCCGCCCCCGGGCCGGTGGCGGTCGCGTCCTCGCCGTAGGCCACCGACGCGGCCGGGTCGGGCTCCTCCTCCTGCAGCCGCTCGTCGAGCGGCTCGCCGGCCAGCTCCTCGTCGGCCGTGAGGCCGTACCTGCCGACCCTGACCTCGCGCTCGTTCGGGGAGTGCCCCTCGTCGAGGAGCGCGCTGGCGTAGGCGTCGTCCTGCGAGTCGGCGAGGGTGGTGACCGGGTCCTGCTCGGGCGTGCTGCCGGGGGTGCTCATGCTCCCGAGGCTGCCACGGCGGACCTCACGCGTCACGCCGGAGGTCCCCCGCGGGGACCCGCCGGGCGCGGGCCTCGACGACCCGCTCCGCCAGGTGGGCGTCGTCGGGGTAGTCGACCCGCTCCAGCACGAGCCCGTGGGCCGGCGCGACCGCCGCCCCGCCGTCCCTGACGCCCCGCGCGAGCACCTCGGCGGGCCACCCGACGGGCCGGCGCCCGGCGCCCACGGCGAGCGCGGCGCCCACCAGGGCGCGCACCATCGAGTGGCAGAAGGCGTCCGCGGAGACCTCCGCCACGAGCAGCCCCGCCTCCCCCGCCGGGGCGTCGGCCGCGGCGCGGCTCCACCGGTAGCGCAGGAGCGTCCTGGTGGTCGTGGCGCCCTCGCGGGGGCGGCAGTAGGCGGAGAAGTCGTGCAGGCCCTCCAGGGCCCGGCTGGCGGCGTCCATGGCCCCGACGTCGAGCCGGTCGCGCCCGCCCCCGGCGTGCCCGGCCGCCACGACGTCGTGGCGGCGCAGCGGTGACGGCCCGCCCGGGTCGTCGCTGACGCGGTACGCGTAGTGGCGGCGCAGCGCCGCGAAGCGCGCGTCGAACCCCGGTGGCGCCTCGGCAGCCCGGGAGACGACGACGTCGCGCTCCAGGACCCCCGCGAGGCGCGCCACGGCCGCCACCGCGGGGCTGCGCGTCGACCGCCCGGGGAGCGCCTCCCACGCACCGCGGGGGACGTCGACGTGGACGACCTGGCCGCGGGCGTGGACGCCCGCGTCGGTGCGCCCCGCGACCACCGTGGTGGGCGGCTCGGGCAGCCTCAGGACCCGCCCGAGGGCCGCCTCCAGCTCCCCCTGCACCGTCCGCAGGCCGGGCTGGCGGGCCCACCCCGCGAAGCCGCCGCCGTCGTACCCCAGGTCGAGCCGCACCCGGACCGTCGCCTCCTGCACGGGGCGACCCTGCCACGGGCGCCCGGACGCGCAGGACCCCCGGACCCTGGTCGGGTGCGGGGGTCCTGGACGAGCGGGATCAGGCCTTGGGGCCCTCGTCGGCCTTCGCCGCGTCGCCGTCGGCGGGCGCGGAGCCCGCGGCGTCGTCGACCTCGGCCTGCTGGTCGGTGACCGCCGTGGTCTCGCCGGCGGGCGCCGAGGGCGCAGCCTGCGTCGTGGCCTCGTCGGACGCGTCGGCGCCGTCGGCCGGCGCAGCGGCCGGGGCGTCGGTGTTGCCGCGCGCGGCGCGACCGGTGGCGGCCTCGGCCTCGCGGACCGTGGCGGCGCGGGCGGTGATCGGCTCCATGACGAGCTCGATGACCGCCATGGGGGCCTTGTCGCCCTTGCGCAGACCGATCTTCGTGATGCGGGTGTAGCCACCCGGGCGCTCGGCCATGGCCGGGCCGATCTCGGTGAAGAGCGCGTGCACGACGCCCTTGTCCTTCACCGTCGACAGCACGCGACGGCGGGCGGCGAGGTCACCGCGCTTCGCGAAGGTCACCAGGCGCTCGGCCAGGGGGCGCAGGCGCTTGGCCTTGGCCTCCGTGGTCGTGATGCTGCGGTGCTCGAACAGCTGGGTGGCCAGGCCGGCGAGCAGCAGGCGCTCGTGCGCCGGGCCGCTGCCGAGCCGCGGACCCTTGGTGGGGGTGGGCATCTCTTCTCCAGTGCTTCAGTCGTGCTGTCGGTCGTCGCGTGGTGGTGCGGGGCTCGAGCGCCCGCCCCAGCGGGGCGGGCGCTCGAGCCCGGTGCTCAGTACTGCTCGGTCTCGGCGAACGCGGAGTCGTCGTCCGCACCGTAGCTGTCGACGGCCAGGCCGGGGTCGAACCCGGGCGGGCTGTCCTTCAGCTGCAGGCCCATGCCGGTCAGCTTGACCTTGACCTCGTCGATGGACTTCGCACCGAAGTTGCGGATGTCCATCAGGTCGGCCTCGCTGCGGGCGGTGAGCTCGCCCACGGTGTGGATGCCCTCGCGCTTGAGGCAGTTGTAGGAGCGGACCGTGAGCTCCAGCTCCTCGATCGGCAGCGCCAGGTCGGCCGCCAGGGCGGCGTCCGACGGCGACGGGCCGATGTCGATGCCCTCGGCCTCGACGTTGAGCTCGCGGGCCAGCCCGAAGAGCTCCATCAGGGTCTTGCCGGCGCTGGCCATCGCGTCGCGGGGACGCGTGGACGGCTTCGACTCGACGTCGACGACGAGGCGGTCGAAGTCGGTGCGCTGCTCGACGCGCGTCGCCTCGACCTTGTAGGTGACCTTGAGGACCGGCGAGTAGATCGAGTCGACCGGGATGCGGCCGATCTCGGCGTCGAGGTCCTTGTTCTGCGCCGCGGAGACGTAGCCGCGACCGCGCTCGACGGTCAGCTCGACCTCGAGGCGGGCGGTCTCGTCGAGCGTGGCGAGCACCAGGTCGGGGTTGTGCACCTCGACGCCGGCGGGCGGGGCGATGTCAGCAGCCGTCACCGTGCCCGGGCCCTGCTTGCGCAGGTACATCACGACGGGCTCGTCGTGCTCGCTGGAGACGACGAGGGCCTTGATGCCCACGATGAGCTCGGTCACGTCCTCCTTGACGCCCGGCACCGTGCTGAACTCGTGGAGCACGCCGTCGATGCGGATGCTCGTCACGGCGGCGCCCGGGATGGACGACAGCAGCGTGCGGCGCAGGGAGTTGCCGAGCGTGTACCCGAAACCGGGCTCCAGGGGCTCGATGACGAAGCGCGAGCGGTGCTCGGAGATCGGCTCCTCGAGGAGCGTGGGGCGCTGTGCGATGAGCACGGGTGCCTGCCTTCCTGCCGGGGTCCGCCATATGACCCTCGGATCGAGATCGCCCCGGGCGGCGAGGTCTGCTGCGCGGGGGTGGTGCTGGTGGAGCTGCTCGACCCCCGGGGCCCTCGGCCCCGGGGGTCGTCAGCGGGTCAGACGCGGCGGCGCTTCGGGGGGCGCGTGCCGTTGTGGGGCGCGGGGGTGACGTCGGAGATCTGCCCGACCTCCAGGCCGGTGGCCTGCAGGGAGCGGATCGCGGTCTCGCGGCCCGAGCCCGGGCCCTTCACGAAGACGTCGACCTTGCGCATGCCGTGCTCCTGGGCGCGGCGGGCAGCGGCCTCGGCAGCCATCTGGGCGGCGAAGGGCGTCGACTTGCGCGAGCCCTTGAACCCGACCTGGCCGGCGGAGGCCCAGGAGATGACGGCACCGGACGGGTCCGTGATGGACACGATGGTGTTGTTGAAGGTGCTCTTGATGTGCGCCTGGCCGACGGCGACGTTCTTCCGCTCCTTGCGGCGAGGACGACGGGCGGCGCCGGCGGAGGCGCGACGGGCGGTGGGGGGCATGGCTGTTCTCCTGGGTGCGAGGGTCTCGTGTGCGGCTGGCCGGCGTGGCCGTGGGGCGGCTGCGCGCTGCCGGGCGGGTGGCCCGGGCGCTCAGCCGCGCGTCACTTGCGCCCGGCCTTCTTCTTGCCGGCGACCGTGCGCTTCGGGCCCTTGCGGGTGCGCGCGTTGGTCTTGGTGCGCTGGCCGCGCACGGGCAGGCCGCGGCGGTGCCGCAGGCCCTCGTAGGAGCCGATCTCCACCTTGCGGCGGATGTCGGCGGCGACCTCGCGGCGCAGGTCTCCCTCGACCCGGAAGTTCGCCTCGATGTACTCGCGCAGGGCGACCTGCTCGGGCTCGCCGAGGTCGCGCACACGGGTGTCACCGCTGATGCCGGTGGCCGCGAGCACCTCGTGCGCACGGGTCCGGCCGATGCCGAAGATGTAGGTGAGCGCCACCTCGAGCCGCTTCTCGCGGGGGAGGTCGACGCCGACGATGCGTGCCACTGCTGTCCTGTCCGTCATCCGGGGGTGTGGAGCAGGACCTGTCCGCCGTGGTGGCGGTCCCCGGCCTCCGGACCGGGGGTGTCGTCCTGCGGCGCGCCCGGGGGCGGCGCAGGACGGGGCCTGCTGTTCGGTGCTGCGTGGAGCTGGTGGGGCTGTGGAGCGGGTGGAGCTGCGATCAGCCCTGGCGCTGCTTGTGGCGCAGGTTGTCGCAGATCACCATCACGCGACCGTGCCGGCGGATCACCTTGCACTTGTCGCAGATCTGCTTGACGCTCGGCTTGACCTTCATGATCGTCCTGTCGTGCGGCTGGCGGCTGGGGGCTGCGAGCGAGCGGTCACTTGTAGCGGTAGACGATGCGACCCCGCGAGAGGTCGTAGGGGCTCAGCTCCACGACCACCCGGTCCTCCGGGAGGATGCGGATGTAGTGCTGCCGCATCTTCCCCGAGATGTGAGCGAGCACCTTGTGGCCGTTCGAGAGCTCGACGCGGAACATGGCGTTCGGCAGCGCCTCGACCACCGCGCCCTCGATCTCGATGACGCCGTCCTTCTTGGGCATGTCCTCCGCTCACCGACCGGAGGCGCAGCGTCGCTGCGCTCCCGGCCCTTGCAACTGATCGTCGTCGACCGGCCGTGGGGGCCGGACGGGCCCTCGTCACCGGCCCGTCAGGGGCTGGAGCACGAGAGCGACCCTCCATGTTAAGCCACGCCGGCCCCCCGGACGAAATCGGTCCTCCGACCGGCGCTGGCTCCCTCCTGGCTCAGGCCAGCGGGCGGACCTCGACGCCGTGGGGGGCGAGCGCCGCGGCGCCGCCGTCGGGCGCGGTGAGCACCCACACGCCGCCCTCCACGATGGCGACGGTGTGCTCCCAGTGGGCGGCCGTCGAGCCGTCGTCGGTGACGACGGTCCAGCCGTCGTCACCGACCTCGGTCTCGTCGCTCCCCCGCGAGAGCATGGGCTCGACCGCCACGCAGAGCCCGGGGCGCAGCTTGGGGCCCCGGGAGCGGCTGCGGTGGTTCAGCACCTCCGGGGCCTGGTGCATCGCGGTGCCGATCCCGTGGCCGACGTACCCCTCGACGATGGCGAGGGGCGGCCGGCCCTGCGCCGCGCGGGCCTCGACGAGGTCCTGGACGGCGTCACCCACGACGCCGAGGCGCCCGCCTGAGGCCAGCCCGCGGGCGAGGGCCGCGATGCCGGCCCACAGGGCGTCCCGCGTGGTGTCGACGAGCTCGACGTCCGCGGGGTCGTGCGCCTGCGCACCCCCGACCAGGACGGTCACCGCCGAGTCACCGTGCCACCCGTCGACGACCGCGCCGAAGTCGACCGACAGCACGTCGCCCTCGACGAGCACCCGGGGGCCGGGGATCCCGTGCACCACCTCGGCGCCGACGGAGGCGCACAGGACCTTCGGGTACCCGTGGTAGCCCAGGAACGACGACGTCGCGCCCGCCGAGCGGAGCACCTCGGCGGCCACGGCGTCCAGGTCGTCGGTGGTCGCCCCGGGCCGCGCGGCCGCGGTGACGGCGGCCAGCGCGTCGGCCACCACCAGGCCCGCCCGCCGCATGGCGAGGACCTGCTCCGGGGTCTTGTACTCGATGCGCTCCCTGCCCAGCACCGGGCCGACCTCAGGCCCCGCCGGCCGCGCTGGCGCCGGCGCCCGGCTCGAGCAGCGAGGCCAGCGCCGCGAGGGCGCGCCGCTGGACCTCGCCGACCGGGCCCACGCCGTCGACGCTCACCAGCAGGCCGCGCGAGCCGTACGCGGCGGCCAGGGGGGCGGTCTGCTCGGCGTAGACCTCGAGCCGGCGGCGCACGACCTCTTCGGTGTCGTCGCTGCGGCCCTGCTCGGCGGCCCGATTCAGGAGGCGCTCGACCACGACGTCGGTGTCGGCGGTGATCTCCAGGACGCCGTCCAGGTGCGTGCCGGCGGAGGCCAGGGCCTCGTCCAGGGTCCGCACCTGCGCCGTGGTGCGCGGGTAGCCGTCGAGCAGGAAGCCGCGCGCGGCGTCGCCCTCGGCGAGGCGGTCGACGACCATGCGGTTGGTGACCTCGTCGGGGACGTACTCCCCCGCGTCCATGTAGCGCTTCGCCTCGACGCCCAGCGGGGTCCCACCGGCGACGTTCGCGCGGAAGATGTCACCCGTGGAGATCGCCGGCACGCCCAGGTGCTCGGCGAGCAGGGCCGCCTGCGTGCCCTTGCCGGCCCCGGGGGGGCCCAGCAGGACGACGCGGGCGGGACGGGCGGTGCCGGTGCTGGCGGTGGTGTCGGTCAACGGAGGAACCCCTCGTAGTGGCGCTGCTGGAGCTGGGACTCGATCTGCTTCACCGTCTCGAGGCCGACGCCCACGACGATGAGGATGGACGTGCCGCCGAAGGGGAAGTTCTGGTTGGCGC
>JAKONK010000139.1 GCA_022701985.1 Actinomycetales bacterium | reverse complement strand
CGTCGAGGGGCTCGGCGCGCTCGGGCCACTCCCGGTAGCTGAACCCGCCCGGGGCCCACAGCTCGGGCAGGACGACGAGGTCGGCCCCGCGCTGCTCCGCCACCAGCGCCGCGACGCGCTCGACGCGCGCGGCCACCGGCTCGTCGTCGCCGTAGCCGACCTGCAGGACGCTCACCCTCACGGACCTCGCCACGGCTCGCACCCTAGGCGCCGTGAGCGCCCCCGTCCCGTCCCCGGAGGTGGCCGCAGCCGTCGTCGTGGGGAGGGAGCCGAGGGCCACCTGGCGGCCCCGACCCCTGCGGACCGCAACCGGGCGCCCCATCGCGGTTCCCGGCCCCCTGCGGACCGCAGCCGGGCGCCCGGCTGCGGTCCGGTGAGCGGGTCAGGCCCAGCGCAGGGCGGTGTCGGGGCGCTCCAGCACGCGGGCGACGTCGGCCAGGAACTTCGAGCCGAGGTCGCCGTCGACGAGGCGGTGGTCGAAGGACACCGACAGGTCGACGACGTCGCGCGGGCGGACCTTCCCCTTGTGCACCCAGGGCTTCTTCTTGACCTGGCCGACGCAGAGGATCGCGGCCTCGCCCGGGTTGAGGATCGGCGTGCCGGAGTCGACGCCGAAGACCCCGATGTTGGTGACCGAGATCGAGCTGCCCGACAGGTCGGCCGGCGAGGACTTCCCCGCCCTCGCCGTCTGCACGAGGTCGCCGAGGGCGTGCGCGAGGTCCTTGAGGGACATCGTGTGGGCGTCCTTGATGCTCGGGACGATCAGGCCGCGCGGTGCGGCGACGGCGATCCCGAGGTTCACGTAGTGCTTGACCACGATCTCCTGGGCGAGCTCGTCCCAGCTGGCGTTGATGCCGGGGTGGCGGGCTGCGGCCAGGCAGACCGCGCGCGCCACGAGCAGCAGCGGGGAGACGTGGACGTCCCGGAACTCGCGCTCGCCGCGGATGCGCTCGAGCATCTTCATGGAGCGGGTGACGTCGACGGTGACGAAGGCCGTGGCGTGCGGGGCCGTGAAGGCGCTGGCCACCATCTGGCGGGCGGTCGCGCGGCGCACCCCGCGCACGGGGATCCGGGTCTCGCGCGGCTGCGCGGGCACCATCGGCACCCCGCCGACCAGCACGTCGTCGGGGGCCGCGGGCTCGGTGACCGAGGCGCCGGCGCCCGGGCCGGCGCCGTGGCGCGGCGGGGGCGGCGAGCTGAGGTCGACGCGGGCGTCGACGAAGGCGCGGACGTCGTCGCGGGTCACCACGCCGCCGTCGCCGGAGGCGGGCACGCGGGCGAGGTCGACGCCGAGGTCGCGGGCGAGGGCCCGCACCGGCGGGCTGGCCAGGGGCCGCCCCGTCTCCTGGGAGGGGACGCGCGCGGGCGCGGCGGGGGCGGAGGTGCCGCCGGACCGCGCGGCCGCCGGCACCGTGCGGCGACGGCGGGCGGGGTGCCCGGCGGTGGCGGGGCGCACGCCGTAGCCGACGAGGACGGCCTCGCGCTCGGCCTCCTGCTCGTGCTCGACGGCGGAGACGGGGCCGCCCTCGCGCCCGGAGCCGCCCTGGCCGGTGGGAGCCACGGGCGCCGGGCGGTGCGGGTGGTCGGGCTCGACCACCGGTGCGCTGGTCTGCACCGCGATGAGCGGGGTGCCGACGTCGACGGTGGTGCCCTCGGGCACGAGCAGGGACACGACGGTGCCGGAGAACGGGGTGGGCAGCTCGACCACCGACTTGGCGGTCTCGACCTCGACGACGGGGTCGCCGTCGGTGACCACGTCGCCCACGGCGACGCGCCAGGTGACGACCTCGGCCTCGGTGAGGCCCTCGCCGACGTCGGGGAGCAGGAACTGCTGGGTGCTCACGGCTTCTCCGGGTTCTCGGTCTCGGCGGCGGGGACGGCGGCGGTCAGCGGGCGAGGACGCGGTCGACGGCGTCGAGCAGCCGCTCGGCGTCGGGGAGGTAGTGCTCCTCCACGCGGGCCGCCGGGTAGGGCACCGCGAACCCGCCGACGCGCAGCACCGGCGCCTCCAGGGAGTGGAAGGCCGCCTCGGTGACCCGCGCGGCCACCTCAGCGCCCATCCCGAGGAAGACGGGCGCCTCGTGGACCACGACCACGCGCCCGGTGCGCTGCGCGCTCTCCACCACGGTGCCGGTGTCCAGCGGCGAGAGGCTGCGCAGGTCGACGACCTCGAGCTCGACGCCCTCCTCGGCGGCCGCCTGGGCGGCGTCGAGGGCGACGCGCACGGTGGGCCCGTAGGCGACGACGGTCACCGCGCCGCCCGCCGCGGCGCGCTCGGCGGACACGGGGCGGGCGACCCGCGCGGAGTGCAGGGCGGGGGCCTCGGCCAGGGAGGCGGCGCCGGCGGTGACGGCGCCCTTGTCCCAGTAGCGGCGCTTGGGCTCCATGACGACCACCGGGTCGGGCTGGGTGAGCGCCTGCCGCAGCATCCAGTAGGCGTCCTGCGGGGTGGCCGGGGCGATGACGCGCAGCCCGGCGGTGTGCGCGAAGTACGCCTCGGGCGACTCGCTGTGGTGCTCCACCGCGCCGATGCCGCCGCCGTAGGGGATGCGCACGACGACGGGGACCGTGCCGGCGCCCGCCAGGCGGGCGGGCATCTTGGCCAGCTGGCTGACGATCTGGCTGAAGGCGGGGTAGACGAACCCGTCGAACTGGATCTCGCAGACGGGCCGGTAGCCGCGCAGCGCCAGGCCGACCGCGGTGCCGAGGATGCTGGCCTCGGCGAGCGGGGTGTCGACCACGCGGTCCTCGCCGAAGGCGGCCTGCAGCCCGTCGGTGACGCGGAAGACGCCGCCGAGGCGGCCGATGTCCTCGCCCATCAGCAGGACCTTCTCGTCGGCGGCCATCGCGTCGTGCAGCGCGGCGGTGATGGCCTTGGCCAGGGTCAGCGTCGTGGGGGCGGTCGCCTCGGCGTGCGGCGCGGGACGGGTGGCGGTGGTGGTCATCGGGCCTCCTCGGGCTCGGTGGCGATCCAGCCCTCCAGCCAGGCGCGCTCCTGCGCGACCAGCGGGTGGTCGCCGGCGTAGGCGTGGTCGAACATGCTCAGCGGCTCGGGGTCGGCCATCTCCCGCACGCCGCGGCGCACCCGGGCGCCGAGCTCGTCGCCCTCCGCGCGCACGGCGTCGAAGAAGGCGTCGTCGGCTCCGCCGGTGGCGCGCAGGTGCGCCTCCACGCGGGTCAGCGGGTCACGGGTGGCCCAGAGCTCGTCCTCCTCGCGGGGGCGGTAGCGCGAGGAGTCGTCGGAGGTGGTGTGGGCGGCGACGCGGAAGGTGAGCGCCTCGACGAGGGTCGGTCCGCCGCCGCTGCGGGCGCGGTCGGCGGCCTCGCGGACCACGGCCTCGACGGCGAGGACGTCGTTGCCGTCGACCTGGACCCCCGGGACGCCGAAGCCCTCGGCGCGGCGCGCCAGGGGGGCCGCGAACTGGCGGGAGGTCGGCGAGGAGATCGCCCAGCCGTTGTTCTGGCAGAAGAAGACGACGGGGGCGCGGAAGACGGCCGCCCAGTTGAGGGCCTCGCTGACCTCTCCCTGGGAGCTGGCGCCGTCGCCGAAGCAGGCGAGCACGGCGGTGTCGCGCGCGGGGTCGCCGGTGGCGACGTCGCCGTCGCGCTGGACCCCCATGGCGTAGCCGGTGGCGTGCGGCAGCTGGGCGCCGATGACGAGCGTGTAGGGGTGGAAGCCCGAGGCCCGCGGGTCCCAGCCGCCGTGGCTCGCACCGCGGTACAGGCTCAGCACCTGCAGGGGGTCGACGCCGCGCACCCAGGCGATGCCGTGCTCGCGGTAGGTCGGGAAGACGTGGTCCTGCGGGGCCAGGGCCCTGGCCGCGCCGACCTGCGCGGCCTCCTGGCCGGTGCCGCTGGCCCACAGGGCCAGCTCGCCCTGGCGCTGCAGGGCCGTGGCCTCCGCGTCGAAGCGGCGGACCAGGGCCATGTCGCGGTAGCGCTCGCGCAGCTGCTCGGCACCCACGCCGGAGACCAGGGCGCCCCAGCGGGCGTCCTCGCGACGGGTCCCCGAGGGGTCCAGGAGCTGGACCGCCGCGTCGGGGGCGGGTACGGCGTCGGGCACGCGACCTCCTCGGACGGAACACCTACGGGTCCGTACCTTACGGTTCCGTAGGTCCGAGGGGAAGCCGTGCCACCCGCCAGCCGGACGGCGCCTCCGGGCGCGGTCGGGTCGGCGGGTCAGCCGACGCGGTCCGGGCTCCACGTGGGCAGGAAGGCGCCGCACACCTCGAGCAGCGCGTCGTCGGCGGCGACGTCGCCCACGGTGGCGCGCACGCCGTCGTCGCCGTAGCCGCGCACCGACAGGCCCGCCTCGGCGCACGCCGCCACCAGCGCCCCGGTCGAGCTCCCGACCGGGAGGAAGACGAAGTTCGCCTCCGACCGCGGGAGCCGCCACCCCTGCCGGACCAGCTCGGCCACCACCCGCTCGCGCTCGTCGACGATGGCGTCGACCCGCTCCAGCAGCGCCTCGGACTGCTCCAGCGACGCCACCGCCGCCAGCTGGGCGATGCCCGAGACGCCGAAGGGCACCGCGGTGCGGCGCAGCGCCTCGGCCACCGGCTCGTGCGCCACGGCGTAGCCCACCCGCAGGCCCGCGAGCCCGTACGCCTTGGAGAAGGTGCGCAGCACCATGACGTTGGGGTGGGCGCGGTGCGCGGCCAGGCCGTCGGCGGCCTGCGGGTCGCGCACGAACTCCAGGTACGCCTCGTCGACGACGACGAGCACGTCGCGGGGCACCCGCGCCAGGAACGCCTCCAGCTCCTGGGCCCCCACCACCGGGCCGGTGGGGTTGTTGGGCGTGCACACGAGCACCAGCCGGGTCCGCTCGGTCACGGCGTCGGCCATCGCGTCGAGGTCGTGGCGCCCCGCGCCGTCCAGCGGCACCGGCACGGGCGTCGCCCCCGACAGCCCGACGACGATCGGGTAGGCCTCGAAGGACCGCCACGCGAAGACGACCTCGTCACCGGCCTCGCAGACGGCCTGCAGCAGCGAGCCGAGCACCCCGACGCTGCCGGTGCCCGGGACGACGCGCGCCGCCGGGACGTCGAGGTGCTCCGCGAGCGCGCCGACGAGGTCGGCCGAGCCCATGTCGGGGTAGCGGTTGAGCTGCGCCGCTGCGCGCTGCACCACCTCGAGCACCGCCGGCAGGGGCGGGTACGGGTTCTCGTTGGAGGAGATCTTGTGCGAGGCGCCGCCGGGACCGAGCGGAGCGGGCCTGCCGGGCACGTAGCCGGGGAGCGCGGTGACGGCGGCGCGCACGCGCGGGGAGAGCGGGGCGGTCATGGGCGTCACGGTAGACACCGCCGGGTGCACCGCGTGCTCCGAGCGGTGGGCCGGTGATCACTCCCGCGTGCGGACCTCGTCCGGCAGGAGCACCCTCGCGAGGTGAGCAGCACGACACAGCCGCGCAGAGGCGGCGCAGAGGGCCAGGAGAAGACCACCGGCAAGGTGATCGCGATCGCCGTGGTCGCGGCCGTGGGCGGCTTCCTCTTCGGCTTCGACAGCTCCGTGGTGAACGGCGCCGTGAAGGCCCTCGCCGAGCAGTTCGAGATCGGGGCCCTGCTCGAGGGCTTCACCGTGTCCTGCGCCCTGCTGGGCGCCGCCGTGGGCGCGTGGTTCGCCGGACCGCTGGCCGACAAGTACGGCCGCACCCGCGTCATGGTCATCGCCGCGGCCATCTTCGCCATCAGCGCCGTCGGCTCGGGCCTGGCCTTCAACGTGTGGGACCTCATCCTGTGGCGCGCCGTCGGCGGCGTCGGCATCGGCGCCGCCTCGGTGATCGCCCCCGCCTACATCGCCGAGGTCTCCCCCGCCGCCATCCGCGGCCGGCTGGGCTCCCTGCAGCAGTTCGCGATCACCATCGGCATCCTCGCCGCCCTGGTGTCCAACGCCCTGCTCTCGGGCGTGGCCGGCGGCGCCGCCGGCGACCTGTGGTTCGGGCTCCCGGCGTGGCGCTGGATGTTCCTCGTCGGCGTCATCCCCGCCGTGGTCTGGGCCGGGCTCGCGCTCGCGGTGCCGGAGTCCCCGCGCTACCTCGTCGCGAAGGGCCGCAAGGAGGAGGCGGGCCGGGTGCTCGCCAGCATCCAGGGCCTGCGCGACGCCGCCCTCGTGAAGCGCCGCATCGCCGAGATCGCCAAGCACCTGGCCGCCGAGCGCGACCCGTCGCTGCGCGACCTCAGGGGACCGCGCCTGGGGCTCAAGCCGATCGTGTGGGTCGGCATCCTGCTCTCGGTGTTCCAGCAGGCCGTCGGCATCAACGTGATCTTCTACTACTCCACGTCGCTGTGGGCCTCGGTCGGGTTCGACGAGTCGCAGGCGAGCCTGTTCTCCGTCATCACCGCGGTCACCAACGTGCTGGTGACGCTGATCGCGATCGCCCTGGTCGACAAGGTCGGCCGCCGGCCCATGCTGCTGGCGGGCTCGGTGGGCATGACCCTGTCCCTGGGCGCCATGGCGCTGGCCTTCACCCAGGGCACCGCGGACGGCACGGACCTGTCCCTGCCGGCCCCCTGGGGCCCCGTGGCCCTCGTCGCGGCGAACCTGTTCATCGTCTCCTTCGGCATCACCTGGGGCCCGATCGTGTGGGTGCTGCTCGGCGAGATGTTCCCGGGCCGCATCCGCGCGGCCGCGCTGTCGGTGGCCGCCGCCGCCCAGTGGATCGCCAACTTCGCGATCAGCACGACGTTCCCGCCGCTGGCGGAGATCGGGCTGCCGGTGGCGTACGGGCTCTACACCGTGCTCGCGCTGCTGTCGTTCTTCTTCGTGCTCCGGGCGGTGCCCGAGACGAAGGGCCGCGAGCTGGAGGACATGGACGACCTGAAGGTCGAGCGGCGCCAGCGCGCCAGCGCCTGACGCCCGCGTCCACCGACCCGCCCCCTCACCGGTGGGGCGTCGGGTCGAGGGTCCTGCCCGCCACCTCGGTGACCACCGAGGTGGCGCCGGGGCTGGCGAGGAACGGCGCGACGTGCTCCCGCCAGGCGACGAGCGACGGCTCGCGGGAGGCGTCCACCTGCGCCGCGAGCTCGACGTAGCCGTCGCTGCCGTGCGCGTCGTCCGCCCAGGCCGGGGTCGGGGCCGTCACGGTGGTGACGTTGCGCGCGTCGGGGTTGGCGCTGAGGTCGAACCGGGGCACCCAGTCGTCCGGGTGCTCCAGCGCGAGGACGGTGACGCCGGCCGGGACGTCGGCCGCCCCGACGGGTGACCCCGCGGTCACGACCGTGGTCACCGTGAACCGCTCGGCGACGGCGGGGTCGCTCGCGACCTGGGCCGCGGCGATGCCCCCCAGGCTGTGGCCCGCGAGCATCACCGGCTCGTCGGGCGCGACGCCGGCGTCCTCGAGCGCCTGGACCACGAGGTCGGTGTAGGCCGACGTCATCCCCGCCTCCGCCCGCAGCGCCGTGCCTCCCGACATCGGGTTGCGCGAGTCGGGGTCCCAGTCCTGCACCCCCGGCATGTAGACGACGGCGCTCCGGCTCCCGTCCGCAGCGGTGACCACCTCGACGCGGACCCGGCCGGCCGGTCCGCCGTCGGTGTCCGCCGTCTGCCGGACGCGCGCCATGACGGCCCCCGTCCCGCGGGGAGGGCCGGCGGCCGCCACGGAGGAGGGGACGGGGACCCGGGTCGTGGTCACCCGGGTGGCGTCCGCGGTGCCCGAGGCGGCTCCCACCTCGACCAGGCCCCGGGCGGTGCGGGGCGCGGGCGACCGGCCCGACAGCACCGCTCCGGCGCTGCCGACCGCGGTGCCGAGCAGCGCGGAGAGCAGGAGCCCCGGGTCGGCCAGGCGGACCCCCGCGAACGGGCCCCCAGCCGCTCGGGCGCCGTCGAGGGGGTCTCCCCCGAGCGGACCCGCCGCTCCCTCGGGGGGCTCGCCGCCGGCGGACGCGGCTCCCGAGCCGCCGTCTCGCAGGAGCGAGCCGGTGACGGGGAGCGCCACGACCGCGGCACCGAGCAGCAGGGGGGAGCCGGCGACCACACCCAGTCGCGTGACCATCCACAGGCCGCCGGCCGCGGCCTCGGCGCTCCGGTAGGTCCCGGCGGCCAGCTCAACGGCTTCGGCGAGCAGCTCCTCCTCCTCGCTGCTGTCGAGGAGGCGGCGGACGGCGGTCACCACGTCGTCCTCCAGCGCGAGCACACCGCCGGGACCCGCGGCGAGACCCGCGAGGCCGTCCAGGAGGCTCCGCCCCAGGCCGAGGTCGCTCGCCGCGTCCTCGAGCGCAGCCGCGCTGGAGCGCAGCCGGGTGACGGCGACGTCGAGCTCCTCCAGCTGCACCGCGGTGCCGCCCGGGCCACCGCGCACCTGCACCCCGTCGGTCACAGGGCACCCTCCGCGACGAGACGAGCGCGGCGGGCGGCCTCGTCAGCGAGGGCGGTGAGGTGGCGCTCCACCTCCAGGAGCCGGGTGCAGCGCTGCTCCAGGGCTCCCGTGAAGGCGCGCGCCGCGACGCCGTGCCAGTCGGTGCCGAGCAGCTGCCGGTGCACCGCCACCTGGGTGGACACCTCAGCGGCAGCGGCCCGGGCCCGACCCGCCAGGGCGTCCAGCGCGTCGGAGGCGGCCGCAGCGAGCCGGGCCTGCACCGCGGCGGCACCGCCGGGACCGGCGACGTCGAGGTGGGGCGCTCCCCACGTGGAGGACGCAGCGGGGTGGGGCACGATCGCGGGCATGGCGAGAGGCTGGCAGGAACGGGCTCCCACCTGCGGCGACACCGGGCCCGCCTGTGGATGAGCCGGGGACCGGGCGGCCGCGCGGAGCACCTGGCCCCGTGAGCGAGGGGGCCGGGCGTGCGCGACCGGTCGCCCGCGACGTACCGTCCGGTGCCGTGGACGCACGACCCGTCTGGCAGGGGCTCGCCGAGCCGCAGGAGCCCACCTTCGCCTGCTCGCCCCCTCCGGGGACGGCGCGCGTCGACGTCGTCCTGGCGGCCGCGGGCGGCCGGGTCCCGCCGTGGGTGCTGCGCCGCCTCCCCGAGGGCTACCGGCCGGTGCCGGTGCCGATGGACGCCTCGGCGCCCGACGGCCTGAGCAGCGCCTGGACCGTGGGCCTGTCGCGCTCCACCGCTCCCGTGGTGGCGCTGCTCGACGGCCTCAGCGGCGTCGACCCGCGCGAGCTCGAGCGCCTGGCCGAGCCGGTGGCCCGGGGCAGCGCCGACGTGGTCGTCGGTGCGCGCCGGGCCGGGTTCGGCGCGGCGGCGCTGACCAGCTGGCCCCCGCACCGCCGCCTCGCAGCGCGCCGGTCGGCGCGGCGGCTGCAGCGCGACCCGGCGCTGGCGGGGCTGCGGCTCACCGACGCCGCCCCCGCCCTCGCCGGTCGCCGCCAGCTGCTCGGGGCCGTGCCCGTCGCCGGCCCGCACGAGCTGCTGGCGGCCGCCGCGGGCGCGGGGTGGCGGGTGGCGGAGGTCCCGGTGCGCTGCGGCCCGGGGGTGCTCTCCCGGTGACCCACCCGGCCGGCACCCCCGTCGAGCAGCTGCTCGACGGCCTGGTCCACCGGGTCGAGGTGGAGGTCCTGCACCTGCTGGTCTCCCCCGTCCACCGGTACTTCGGGAGGCCCAAGGACGGTCCGCTGCCCTTCGCGGAGGCCGGTGGCGAGCGCGGCACGGCGAGCGAGGACCGCGAGACCGCCGACGTCGTCGCGGGCCGCGGGATCGTCGGGGACCGGTTCTTCGGCAAGGCCGCCCACATGGACGCGGCCGTCACCCTGCTCGCCGTCGAGGCGCTGGAGGCGGTGGCGGCCCAGCTCGGCGTCCCGCCCCTCGACCCGCTGCTGGCCCGGCGCAACGCCGTCCTGCGCGGAGCCGAGCTCGAGCCGCTGCGCGGTGCGGCGTTCGCCCTCGACTGCGGTGACGGCCCGGTGCTCCTCGCGGGACGGCGCCCCGCCGCGCCGTGCGCCTGGATGGACCGGCAGCTGGCGCCCGGGGCGCACGCCGCGCTGCGGGGGCGGGGCGGCCTGCGCTGCGAGCCGCTGGGCTCCGGCCGGCTGCGCCGCGGTCCCGCCGTGCTGCTGTCGCCGGTGCCGCTCGACCCGGCGCGGGCCGGCGACGCCGTCCTCCCGCGCGGAGGCCGCCGGCTCCCCTGAGGCGGCCCACCCCCGGCGGTGTCCCCCTACACCACCCGGACCCGCCGGAAGGATCTCGACGCGCCCGCGGCGTGGCGCCACCGTTCGATCACGCTGCGTACCTAGCGTTCTCGTGGTGACCGCTGTGCCGGAGATCCCGCACCCCTCCCGCTCCCTGCTGGAGGAGCTGGCGCTGCTGGAGGGCGGTGGCCGCGAGCGGCCCGTCGCCGGCGTCCCCCGCCCGCGCACCGACCTCCAGCTGGTCGCGGGACCCGCCGCGACCGACGCCGTCCCCCTGGCCGTCCGCGCCTGCGCGCGGGTCCGCGGCGCCGCGTCGGCGACGGGCCTCGTCCTGGTCGTCACCGGCGTCGCGCTGCACCTGCTGCCGCTGCCCTGGCCCCGGCTCGCGGGTGACGCGGCCACCGCCGCGGGCCTGGCGGGGGTGGCCCTGGTGGGCCTGGCCTCGCTGCTGTCGGTGCTCGCGCCCCGGGGCCGCTGGAGCGCGCTGCAGGTCATGGGCTCCCCGCTGGCCGGTCGCAGCGTCGAGGTCGACGACTCCAGCGCCGGCCCCGCGGCCTACGGACGCGCCCACGCCGTCGGGCTGGTGCTCGACGTCGCCGTCCCGGACCCGGCCGCCGTGCCCGTCCCGGGGCGGCGCGCGGCGCTCGCCCGCCGCCTCGGCCTGCTCCCCGTGGGCGACGCCGCGACGTTCGGCGAGCCGGTCCTGGCACCGGCTGACGCCACCGTGGTCCGCGTGGTGGACGGCGTGCGCGACCACGCCTGCCGGGCCAGCGCCCCCGCACGGGTGCTCGGCGGGCTCCTGGACGCCGGCCGCGAGCTGCTGGGGGCCCGCGCGGTGCTGGGCAACCACGTCGTCCTCGACTGCGGGGGCGGCCGCTACGCCGTGCTCGCGCACCTGCAGCGCCGCTCGGTGCGCGTGTCGCGCGGCGACCGCGTGCTCCCCGGCCAGGTCCTCGGCTCGGTGGGGTGCTCCGGCGCCGTCGCCGAGCCCCAGGCCCAGCTGCTCTGCGTCGACACCCCCCGCCTGCGGGTGGCGGCGGGCGTCCCGCTGCGCCTGGTGGTCCAGCTCCCCTGACCTCACGGCGACGAGCCGGTCACCCGATCGGCCGCCCGTCCCGCAGGGCCCCCGCACCGCTCGGCGCGGGGGCCCTCGCGCACCTGGGAGGATCGGGCTCCGTGACCACCTCGAGCACCCCCCTCGCCGACGCCGGGTACGCCCTCGGCCCCCTCGACGGCCGCTACCGCGGTGCGGTGGCCCCGCTGGTGGAGCACCTGTCCGAGGCGGCGCTGAACCGCGAGCGGCTCCGGGTCGAGGTCGAGTGGCTGCTGCACCTCACGACCACCGGTGCCGTGCCCGGTGCGCGCCGTCCCGGCGACGACGAGGCCGAGCACCTGCGCGGCCTGGTCGCCGGCTTCGGCCCGCAGGCCGTCGCGGAGATGGCGGAGATCGAGCGCGAGACCGTGCACGACGTCAAGGCCGTCGAGGTGTGGCTGCGCCGCCAGATGGCCGGCACCGCCAGCGCCGACCTCACCGAGCTGGTGCACTTCTGCCTGACCAGCGAGGACGTCAACAACCTGTCGTACGCCCTGATGGTCCAGGGCGCCGTGCACCGCACCTGGCTGCCCGCGGCGCGCGCCCTGCAGGTCCAGCTGGCGGGCATGGCCCACGACGCCGCCGACGCCCCGATGCTGGCCCGCACCCACGGCCAGCCGGCCACGCCGACCACGCTGGGCAAGGAGCTGGCCGTCACCGCCGCCCGCCTGGACCGGCAGCTGCGCCGCGTGGAGCGCACCGAGGTGCTCGGCAAGCTCAACGGCGCGACGGGCACGTACGCCGCGCACGCCGTCGCCGTCCCGACCACCGACTGGGCGGGCGTCTCCCGCACGTTCGTGGAGGGCCTGGGCCTGGTCTGGAACCCGCTGACCACCCAGATCGAGAGCCACGACTGGCAGGCGGAGCTCTACAGCGACGTCGCCCGCTTCAACCGGGTGCTGCACGACCTGTGCACCGACGTCTGGAGCTACATCTCCCTGGGCTACTTCGCGCAGGTGCGCGGCATGGGCACCGTCGGCTCGTCGACGATGCCGCACAAGGTGAACCCGATCCGCTTCGAGAACGCCGAGGCCAACCTCGAGGTCTCCAGCGCCCTGCTCGACGTGCTCGCCTCGACGCTGGTGACCTCACGCCTGCAGCGCGACCTCACCGACTCCTCGATGCAGCGCAACGCGGGCACCGCCTTCGGGCACTCGCTGCTCGCCGTCGAGAACGTGCGCAAGGGCCTCGCGGGCCTGGACGTCGACGAGGCCGCGATGGCCCGCGACCTCGACGCCAACTGGGAGGTGCTCGGCGAGGCGGTGCAGTCGGTGATGCGCGCGGCCTCCGTCGCCGGCGTCGCGGGCATGGACGACCCGTACTCCCGCCTCAAGGAGCTGACCCGCGGCCGCCGCGTCGACGCCGAGGGCATGCGGACCTTCGTGGCGGGCCTCGGCCTGCCCGACGAGGCGCGCGACCGCCTGCTGGCCCTCACCCCGGCCGGCTACACCGGGCTCGCGGCGGAGCTGGCCCGCACCGTCTGACCACGGGCCGCCCGGCCCGGTCGGGGCTCCCGACCGGGCCGGGCCCCCGCGGCGAGGAGGTCAGCCGCGGGCGGCGGAGATCGCCTGCACCTCGTCGGCGGAGAGCTCCACCGACGCGACGGCCAGCAGCGCCGGCAGCTGCTCGGGGCGGCTCGCCGAGGCGATCGGCACGGCGCCCAGCGCGCGCAGGTACGCCAGCGCCACGGTGGCGAGCTCGGTGCCGCGGTCCTGCGCGACAGCGCGCACGGCGTCGAGCACGGCCCAGCCGCTGTCGGTGAAGTGCTTGCCCTGCACGCCGCTGGCGCGGGGCGACGTCGGCAGCTCGCCGCCGCGGGAGTACTTGCCGGTGAGGAACCCCGACGCGAGGGTCGAGTACGGCAGCTGCACCAGCCCGTGGCGCCGGGCGGCGTCCACCACCCCGGCAGCGGTCGGCACGACGGCGCTGCCCGGGTCCTGCACGGCCACGGGTCCCGGGACGCCCGCGCGGCGGGCCGCCTCGACCGCGGCCTCGATGCGCTCGGGAGACCAGTTGCTCACCGCCCAGGCACGGGCGCGCCCGTCGGCGACGGTCGCGGCGAAGGCCTCCACGACCTCCTCCACGGCGCGGCCGGGCTCGTCGCGGTGGGCGTAGAAGAGCGTGACGGCGTCGAGCTGGAGGCGCTCGAGGGAGCCGTCGAGGGAGCGGGAGACCGAGGCCGGGGAGAGGTCGGTGGGGTCCTTCGCGCCGGTCTTCGTGGCGATGTGGACGCCTCCCTCGCTGGCGCCGCTGCGGGCGAGCCAGCGGCCGATCACCGCCTCGCTCTCGCCCCCGCTGTGGCCCTCGACCCAGGCCGAGTACACGTCGGCGGTGTCGACGAGGTTGCCACCGGCCTCGCGGTAGGCGTCCAGGACGGCGTGGGAGGCGCCCTCGTCGGCGGTCCACCCGAACACGTTGCCCCCGAGGCACAGGGGGAAGAGGCCCACACCGGTCTCGCCGAGGGCGACGGTGCCCCTCCCGGTGACGGAGGTGCTGCCCGCGGGGTCGGCGGGGGTGCTGGTGGGAGCGCTGGAGCTGGTGGTCATGGGCTGGCCCTACCCGCGCCCGGCCCCGGGATGCGTCAGCGGCGCGGCGGGCGCTCCGCGTCGGGCGGGGTGACCTGGTCCCAGCCCTTCAGGACGGGCTCGCGGATGGCCTCCCGCGGTCCCTCCCGGCGCTCGGTGCGCATCGCGTGCGCGACCATCGCGATGAAGAAGCCGATGAGGATGATCGTCCCCCAGAGGACGATCCCGACGATGCCCGAGCTCACCTCACCACGGTAGGCCCGCTGCGGGTGTGGTCCCGACCGGCGCCGTCGCGAGTGGTCCCGGTCACGACGGGCGCCGGCCGCGGTCCGGGTCTAGCGTCCGCTGCGTGTCGACGCCGACAGCAGCCTCAGGGCAGGGCTCCTCCGCCGCGGCTCCCGCGGAGGGCGGGCGCAGGCGCCGCGACAGGTCGCACTGGCTGTACATCGCGGTCATCGCGGCGGTGGTGCTCGGCGCCCTCGTCGGCGGCTTCTTCCCCGACGCCGGGTCGTCGCTGTCGGTCCTCGGCGAGGCGTTCGTCCGGCTGATCACGATGATGATCTCGCCGGTCATCTTCTGCACCATCGTGCTCGGCATCGGCTCGGTGCGGGCCGCCGCCACGGTGGGCAAGGTGGGCGTCCTGGCGCTCGTCTACTTCGTGGCGATGTCGACGTTCGCCCTCGCCATCGGCCTCGTGGTGGGCAACTTCGTGCACCCCGGAGACGGGCTGCAGGTGCAGGGCACCTACGAGCCGCCCGCCGGGGAGGCCGAGGAGGGCGGGTTCCTCCTCAACCTCATCCCCACCACGCTGGTCTCGCCGCTGGTGCAGGAGCAGGTGCTCTCGACCCTGTTCGTGGCGCTGCTCGTGGGCTTCGCCATCCAGTCGCTCGGGGGGAGCACGGCCGAGGCGGCGCTGCGGGGCATCGGGACGTTCCAGAAGGTCGTCTTCAAGGTGCTGGCCATGATCATGTGGGTGGCGCCCATCGGGGCCTTCGGCGCCATCGCGGGGGTGGTCGCCGAGACCGGGTGGGACGCGCTGCTGGGCCTGCTGCGCATCATGCTGGCCTTCTACGCCACCTGCGCGATCTTCGTCTTCGGGGTCCTGGGCACGATCCTGCGCCTGGTGACGGGGGTGAGCGTCTTCAGCCTGCTGAAGTACCTCGGGCGGGAGGTCCTGCTCATCGTCTCGACGTCGTCGTCGGAGACGGCGCTGCCGCGGCTGATCGCCAAGATGGAGCACCTCGGCGTCGCCCGGCCGGTGGTCGGGATCGTCGTGCCCACCGGGTACTCGTTCAACCTCGACGGCACCGCGATCTACCTGACGATGGCGTCGATCTTCATCGCGGAGGCCACGGGGCAGCCGCTGAGCATCCCCGAGCAGGTCAGCCTCCTGGTCTTCATGATCATCGCCTCCAAGGGCGCTGCCGGGGTCACCGGCGCCGGCCTGGCGACGCTCGCCGCCGGCCTGCAGAGCCACCGCCCCGAGCTGGTCGGCGGGGTGGGGCTCATCGTGGGCATCGACAGGTTCATGTCCGAGGCGCGCGCGGTCACCAACTTCTCCGGCAACGCCGTCGCGACGCTGCTCGTGGGGCACTGGACGCGCCAGCTCGACCGCGAGCGGGTCACCGAGGTGCTGGCGGGCCGGCGGCCCTTCGACGAGGCCACGATGCTCGACGACGGGCACGGCGGCGGCTCCCACGACGCCGCGACGGAGACCGCCCGCGGCGACGCCGCCGACGCCGTCCACCGCTGACCCCACCGCTGACCCGCCGCTCACAGCGCGCTCCCAGCGCCCCCTCGGACACTGCCGCCGTGACGCAGGTGGAGCGCGCCGAGCACGACGGGTCGGACCAGCCGGACGGTGCCGGGCAGGAGCTCGCCCGCGGCCGGGTGGCCGCCGAGGTGCTGCTGGTGGCGGCGCTGTCGCTGGGGCGCTCGGGCGCGTACGCCGTCGTCCAGCTCATCGCGCTGGCGACGGCGGCCGGGGGCGTGGCCGCCGGCACCGCGACGCTGAACCCCTCCCGCAGCCAGCGCCCCTACCTCGACCTGACCTACCAGCTGCTGGGCATCGGCTTCGCGCTGGTGCCGGTGGCGCTGTGCCTGTTCCTGCTGGCCGGCGGCACGTCGGGCCGCGGGCCGCTGCTGCCGGCGCTGGGGCGCGCCTGCCGGCGGATCGGCTTCGACCTGCGCCGGCCCGGGCGCGACCTGCTGCAGGGCGTCGGCCTGGCCGCCGTCATCGGGATCCCCGGCCTCGGGCTGTACTGGCTGGGGCGCCAGCTCGGGTTCACCGCCGACATCCAGGCGTCGGCGCTGAACACCCTGTGGTGGACCGTCCCCGTGCTCGTCCTGTCCGCGGTGCAGAACGCGGTGCTGGAGGAGGTCGTGGTCGTCGCGTACCTCCTCGACAGGCTCCCGCGCCTCGGGCTGCGGCGCCCGCGCTGGCTCGGACGCCTGTCGCCCTCGACGTGGACCGTGGTGTGGGTGGTGGCCGCCAGCTCCCTGCTGCGCGGCAGCTACCACCTGTACCAGGGCTACGGTCCGGGGTTCGGCAACCTGGTCATGGGCGTCGTGTTCGCCCTCGTCTACTGGCGCACCCGCCGGGTGATGCCGCTGGTGGTGGCGCACGCGCTGCTCGACGTCGTCGCGTTCGTGGGCTACCAGTACCTCGGAGGTGCGCTGGGCCTGCGCTGACGGGCTGCCAGCGGGCTGCCGGCGGGCTGCCAGCGGGCTGCCAGCGGGCTGCCAGCGGGCTGCCGGCGGGCTGCCGGCGGGCTCAGCGCAGCAGGTCCGCCAGGGCGTCGACCCCCGGGACCGCGAGGTCGGGCTCGGTCATCGTGCCCGGGTGCGGCCCGAGCGCCCCGGTGGGACCGGGCCTGTCGACCCACGCGGTGGTCAGCCCGGCGCGGGCGGCGCCGTCGACGTCCCACGGGTGCACGGCCACGAGCAGCGCCTCCTGCGGTGACACCCCGGCCTGGTCGAGCGCCCAGGCGTAGGTGCCGGGGGCGGGCTTCCAGAGGCCGCCGGGGGCGTCGGCCACCGACAGCGCCCCCTCCACGAGGTCACCGGCGCCGCCCGCGGCGAGCAGGCGGTCCGTGGTGCCCGCCGCCCCCTGGGACAGCGGCACCAGACGCAGGCCGAGCTCGCGCAGCGCCTGCAGGCCGGGGAGCACGTCGGGGTGCAGGGGCAGCTCGCCCACCGCCTCGACGACGGCGAGCGCGGCCTCGTCCAGCTGCTCCGCGGGCAGGCCGGCGTGGTGGAGCACCGACCGCGCACCGGCGAGGGCGACGTCGGCGAAGCGCTGCGCGTCGCCGTGCAGCGTGAGGGCGATCCCGTCGCGGAGGACCCCGGTCAGCCAGGTCTGCGCGAGGTGCCCGGGCGCGCCGACGCCCTCGAACGCCCCCGCCAGCTGCGAGGTGTCGGTCAGCGTCCCGTTGACGTCCAGGAGCACCACGCGCAGCGCGGGCTCGGCGCCGTCGCGGGCGTCGCCGCCCTCGCGCGCGGCGTCGCGGGAGGTGTCGGCCGTCGGGGTGGCGAACCTGTCGTCGCCGGGAACGGTGCTCACCGCACGAGCCTCCCCCGGGCCCCGCGCTCCCGCCTCACGAGCGGCTCATGGACGGGGGACCAGCAGCTGGGTCGCTGCGAGCTCCCGGTACAGCGGCGTGGTCTCCAGCAGCTCGGTGTGCCGCCCCGCCCCGACCACGCGCCCGCCGTCGAGCACCACGATCTGGTCGGCGTCCACCACCGTCGAGAGCCGGTGGGCGACGACGACGAGCGCCGTCCCCCCGCCGTGGCGCTGCACGGCGGCGAGCGCCTCGGCCAGGGCGGCCTCGTTGCGGGCGTCGAGGCTGGCGGTGGGCTCGTCCAGCAGCAGCAGCTCGGGGCGGGCCAGCAGCGAGCGGCAGATGGCCAGGCGCTGGCGCTCGCCTCCGGAGAGCATCACCCCGCCCTCCCCGACCTGCGCCTCCAGGCCGAGGGGCGAGCGGGTGGCCAGCGCGGTGAGCCCGACGGCGGCGAGCACGTCGGCGACCTGCTCCTCGGTGGCGCCCGGTGCGGCGAGCAGGAGGTTCTCGCGCAGCGTCCCCGCGAGCACGGGGGCCTCCTGCTCGACGTACCCCAGGCGGGCGCGCAGGGCGGCGCGGGGCAGGTCGCGCAGGTCGGTGCCGTCGAGGCGGATGCTGCCGGAGGTCGGGTCGTCGAAGCGCTCCAGCAGCCCGAGCAGGGTCGACTTGCCGGCGCCGGAGGGTCCGACCAGGGCGGTGCGGGTGCCGCGCGCCGCGGTGAGGGAGACGCCGTCGAGCACGAGCCGGTCGCTGCCGCGGTGGGCGAACGAGACGCCGTCGAGCTCGAGCAGCGGCGGCGCGCCACCCGGCCGCGGGGAGGTCGCGGTGGCGCCGCGGGGCCGGGGTCCCGGGTCCTCCGGGTCGAGCGCGAGGACCTCCTCGACGCGTTCCAGCGCTCCGAGCCCGAGCTGCAGCTGGGAGTAGGCCCCGAGCAGCTGTCCCAGGGGCATGACCAGCAGGAACAGGTAGAGGATGAACGCGACCAGTTCGGCGACGCCGAGAGCGCCGTTGGCCACGCGGTACCCGCCGACGCCGAGGACGGCCACGAAGGCCCCCTGCACCGAGATGCCGACCAGCGGGGTGATGAGCGCCTGCACCCGGGCGGCGCGGACGCCGGCGTCGTAGGCCTGGCCCGCGGCGGCGCCGACGGCCTCGACCTCGCGGTCGGTGGCTCCGGAGGCGCGCAGGGTCCGCACCGCCCCGAGGGCCCGCTCGACGGCCGCGGTCATCGCGCCCACGCGCTCCTGGGAGGCGCGGGCCAGGGCGCGCAGCCGCCGGCCCACCGAGACCCCGGCGACCATGCCGACCGAGACGGCGGCGAGGGTGACGAGCAGGAGCACGGGGTCGACCAGGGCCATGGCGACCACCGCGCCCACGGCCACGACCACCGAGGACGCCACCTCGACGAGCCCGGAGGTCACCACGGCCCGCAGCAGCGTGGTGTCGGCGCCGACGCGGGAGATGAGGTCGCCGGTGCGACGGGCGTCGATCTCGGCGACGGGCAGCCGCAGCAGCCTGTCGACCAGGCGACGGCGCGTGCCGAGCACCACGCCCTCGGCGGTGCGCTGCAGCAGGTACTGCTGCGCCGCGCCCAGCAGCGAGCCCGCCACGAGCACGACGACGACGGCCACGACCGCTCGGCCCGCCGGGCGCGAGGCCTCGACGGTGCTGATGACCCGGCTGACCAGCAGCGGCTGCGCCAGCGACGCGGCGGCCCCCACGAGCGACAGCGCTGCGGCCCCGAGCAGCGCACCGCGGTGCTCGCGCAGGTGCGGCAGCAGCGTCCGCAGCCCCGTCGTCGGCGTCGTGGGCGTCGGCTCCGGCGCCGTCCGGGGGCTCACGCCCGCGCGCCGGTGGCGACGGACGGACGGGCGGGTCTGACGAGAGCCGCCAGCAGCAGCGCGAGCGCCGCGCCGGTGCACCAGCCGGCCAGCACGTCGGTCAGCCAGTGCGCCCCCAGGTAGACCCTCGTGAGCCCGACCGCCAGCGCGAACACTCCCGCCGCGCCTGCTGCGAGCACCCGCGCCCAGGCGCTGCGGAGGGCGAGCACGGCCAGGACGGCGAGCGCGGTGGCCAGCGATGCCGACGCCGTGGCGTGGCCGCTGGGGAAGGACGGGTCGAGGGGTGCCTCGAGGGCGTCGGCGGCGGGTGGTCGCGGCCGCTGGACGAGGCGCTTGGCGCTGGCGCTGACGGCCGGGGACAGGCCCACCACGACCGCGGCGTAGACCAGCGGCCGCCACGAGCGCCACCGCAGGGCGAGGGGCACCGCGACCGCCGCCGCCAGCACCGACCGGTAGGGGGTGGTGCCGAGGTCGGAGACGGCGTGCACCACCGGCGTCAGCCCGGGCGAGCGCAGCGCCTCGCCGGCGGCCTTGGCGGGCGCGTCGAGACGGGCCAGCAGCCCGTCGTGGGTGACATCGGCCCAGACGGCCACGGCCAGGGCGAGCAGCACCGCCGCCGCGACCAGCAGCCGGCGGCGGGCGGTGCGCGTCACCGCTCCCTCCCGCCGGCCAGGCGGGAGGCGCGCGCGCCCGCGTCGGCAGCGGTGGCGCGGAGCATCGGCCCCAGCGGCGCGGTGGACATCAGCGCCAGCTCCTCCCGGGGCGGGGTGAGCCCGTCGAGGAAGCGCAGCACCCGGTCCGCAGGGTTGCGGCGGAAGAGCCTGACGAAGAAGTCCGGCCCGTCGAGGCCGCCCCCGCCGGGTCCCGCGAGCAGGCCGCGCAGCACGAGGGCGTCCATCCAGGCGTGGCGGCGGGGGTAGGGGCGGGGCAGGTCGACGCGGTCGCCCGCGACCCCGCCGACGAGCTGGTCGGCCAGGGCGCGGGCGCCGCGCTGCATCGCGGAGAACGCGTACCCGGTGGAGGGGCGCACCGCGCCGCCCGCCGTCCCCAGGCGCAGCACCCGGCTGCGCACCAGACCCGGCGGCGGACAGGCGCGCCGGGAGAAGACCGCGTCCGTCATGGGGATGGCACCCGTCTCCGAGTGCTCGACGACGCCCCCGGAGGTCCCCAGCACCCGCTCGCGGTACGCGGCGAGCTCGGCCGCCTGGGTCGCGCCGTCGAGCAGCTCGGGCACGAAGGCGGTGTGCTCCACCAGCGCGGTGGAGGCGTCGGTGGGCAGGCAGTAGCCGAACGCCAGGCCCGTCGGCGGCTGCGGCACCGAGAAGTCCATGAGCACCGCGCGGCCGGGGTCCACGCCGGCCACCGCCACCCGCACCCGCTCCCCGAGGAAGTGCTGGACCAGCGAGCTGGTCGCCGCCCGCACCGGCGGCGCGGGTCGCGAGTCGAGCACCAGGGACGCGCGCACCTCGCCGGACCCCGTGGTGACGACGGCCCCCGCGCCGTCCTCCCGCACCCCGTCCGCCGTCGTGGCGAGGTGCTCGACCTCCAGGGCGCCGCGCTCGCGGGCGCGCTCGACCAGCGAGGCGACGTGGGCGTAGTAGTCCTCGCCGCGGACCATCGCGTACCGCAGGCGCCCCAGGTCGAGCGGCAGGTCCGCGCCGTCGGGCGCGACGACGTGCACCGAGCCCCAGGCGCGGTGCACCGCGGGGGCGAGCGCCGCCTCGGCGGCCGAGCCCCGCTCCACCCAGGAGCACCACGTGCGGTCCGCGGGGCGCTCGACCAGCCGGTCGAGGGGGTCGACGACGACGACGCGCAGCGGCGCTCGGCGCGCCCCGCCGGCGCACGACCCGCGCTCCAGGGCCAGGGCGAGCTGGTGGAGCACCGCCGTGCCCGCTCCCCCGGAGCCCAGGAGCACCGCGTCTGCCGGGAGGGACCCTCGTCGCACCCGTCGATGCTCGCCCACGTGCTGGTGATCGTCACGCCGAGGGGCCCCGGGCGAGCGCTACCGTGTCGCCCGTGAGCACCATCGTGACCACCGAGCGCCTCGTCGTCCGCGACTGGGAGCCCTCCGACGTCGCCGCGGCGCTGGCCGTCTTCGGTGACGACCGCGTCGCCCGCTGGCTGGCCCCGGCCGCCGAGGCGGTGGCCGACGAGGCCGAGATGCTCGAGCTCTTCGAGGCGTGGGAGCGCGAGCAGGTCCGCCAGGACGGCGACCTGGAGGAGTTCGTGGGCCGCTGGGCGCTGGCCCGCAAGGACGACGGCGTCGTCGTCGGTGCCCTCGTCCTCCGCACCATGCCGCCGCACGACGCCGACCTGGAGATCGCCTGGCAGCTCGCCCCGGAGCACTGGGGGCACAGCTACGCCAGCGAGGGCGTGCGCGGTCTCGCCGCGTGGGCCTTCGAGCAGGGCGCCGCCGAGGTGTTCGCCGTCATCCGCCCCGGCAACGAGCGGGCCGAGTGGATCGCCCGCCGCCTGGGCATGGAGTGGGTCGGCGAGACGGACAAGTACTACGACCTGCACCTGCGCGCGTTCCGGCTGCGCCCGAGCGACCTCGCCCCGCCGGACCCCGTCACGACCGGGATGATCCCCGTCGTGAAGGCGACGCCGCCCCCCGCCTGAGACCCGGCCCGGCCCGGCCGGGGCCCGCGGGCGAGGGCCTCAGCCCCGCCGGCGGCCCTCGTCGGAGCGGACCCGCCGCGGGAACCGCTGCGCGAGCGCGACCCTGATCGGGGGCACCACCACGCCCTCGGCGGCCAGCTGGGCCCTGACCTTCCGCCGGGTCGCCAGCACCCCGACCAGCCCGACCGCCCACACCACGTACTGGACGCTGAACGCCGTGCGGAAGTCGTCGAGGGAGTAGTCGCCGCCGGTCGCGTCGAGGACCACCCCGACCGCCAGCACCACCACCAGGCTCGCGACGAACCCGCCGACGTTGACGATGCCGGTCGCGGTGCCCTGCCGGTCGGCGGGGTTGAAGGTGCGGGCGTAGTCGAACCCCACCATCGAGCCCGGGCCACCGCTGGCCAGCGCCAGCACCAGGAGCCCGAGCAGCCACAGCGGCGCCGGGCCGGGCCAGGCGATCACCGCCGTCCACGCCGCCGCGTTGAGCGCCACGATCGTGAGGACCAGCCAGGACCGCCGCAGCGGGTGCCGGGACACCAGCACGCCCAGCAGCGGGCCGGCCACCAGACCGGCCACCACGTACGCCGTGAACAGCGCGCTGACCACGGCCTGCGGGACCCCCTCGCCCCGCTCCAGGAAGGGGAAGCCCCACATCAGGGCGAACACCGTCCCGGGGAACTGCGTGACGAAGTGGCTCCACAGCCCCAGCCGGGTCCCGGGGTGGCGCCACGCCCGCACGAGGTCGTGACCCGCCTTCGACCAGCTCAGCGGCGGCCCCGAGCGCGAGCGCACCCCGGGGGCGTCGCGCACCACGACGGCGACCAGCACCGCCGCCAGCACGCCCAGCGCCGCGGCGGACGCGAACGCCGTCGTCCACCCGCGCACCGCCAGCAGCGCCACCAGCGGCACCGCGGAGAGCACCTGGCCGAGCTGGCCCATCAGGCCGGTCAGCTGCGTCACCACCGGCGCGTGCCGCGCCGGGAACCACGCACCCACCAGCCGCAGCACGCTGATGAACGTCAGGGCGTCACCGGCGCCCACCAGCACCCGGCCCAGCACCGCCAGCGGGAGCACCGCCCCCACCGCGAGCACGAGCTGCCCCGCGGCCATGAGCAGGCCGCCCGCCACCACGAGGCGCCGCGTGCCGTACCGGTCGAGCAGCACCCCCGCGGGCACCTGCAGCGCCGCGTACACGACCAGCTGCAGCACCGTGAAGAGCGCCACGGCGCTCGCGGTGGTGCCGAACCTCTCCACGGCGTCGAGCCCGGCGACGCCGAAGGAGGTCCGCTGGAGCACGGCGACCACGTAGGCCGCCACCGCCACCGCCCAGACCGTCCAGGCGCGCCACGGTGATCGGGTGCTCGCCACGGCTCCAGTCTGGCGGGTGGTCAGACGTCGAGCTCGAACCAGACGACCTTGCCCACGGGCGCGTCGTCGACGCCCCAGCGCCGGGCCACCACGTCGAGGATGGCCAGGCCGCGGCCGTCCAGGGCGCCGGAGTCGTTCTTCTGCACCCTGGGGCGGCGGGAGTTGTCGTCGCCCACGCGCACGCCGACCCGGCGACCGTGCACGGCCAGCTCGAGGTGGACGTCGCTGCGGCCGTGGAGCACGGCGTTCGTGACCACCTCGCTGACGAGGAGCTCGAGGGTCTCGAGCTCCTCCTCCCCGACGCCGGCACCGCGGCAGCGCTGCACCACGAGGCGGCGCGCAGCCCCCGCGGACGCGACGTCGCACGGCAGGTCGAAGGAGACCCGGACCGTGTCGAGGGGAGGGAGGTGACGCGCCATGGGGGTCTCAGTCTCCCCCGGCGGACGCAGACGGCAACCGCCGGCCGTCACAGCGCGTGACGACCGGCGGTCGGGGCGGTTCCGGGGCGCGCGGCGCGCCGGACCGAGGGGCTCAGCGAGCGGTGTAGGTGAGGCAGGCGGCGGTGTCGGCGCCGCTGGCGCCCGCGCCCACGCGGATGGAGCTGGCCGAGCACTCGAGGTCGGCGTTGAACGTGCACTCGGTGCGCGAGCACGCACCCACCTGGGCGACGACCTTGTCCAGGCCGCCCTTGGTGCCGAGCGGGATGAACGTGCCGCAGTCGGCGGAGCCGTCACCACCGCTGACGGTGATGGCGAAGGCGTGGCAGCCGTCGTGGTTGTAGGAGCAGCCGGCGACGGTGCACTCGCTGACGGCGGGCATCTCGAGCGTGGCCATGGTGACCTCCAAGGTCGTCGGAAAGCGAATTCGACGTGCTCACCATAAACCGGTGATCACCACTTCCGCCACCACGACACCCCAGGTCAGAGGCCGTTCGAGATAAACAACGGCTCGCTTTTCATATTCGGTGAGGCTGCCCTCACGAGAAAGAGGAAGGGCAGCCTCACCGGTGTTCGGCAAGGCTGCCCTTCCTCTTCGGCAGGTGTTCCGCGTCAGCGGTAGGACGAGGTGGTGTACGTCGTCGCCGTGCCACCGCGACGGCCGCTGCCGCCGCGGCCCTGGCCGCCACCGGAGCGCTGTCCGGTGCCACGACCACCGGCCGCAGCACGACCACCGGCTGCGCCGCGACCGCCCGAGCCGCCTCGGCCGCCCGAGCCGCCGCGCCCCGCGGAGGAGCGGGCCGGCTGCTGCTGCACCGGGGCCTCCGGGGCCGGCTCCACGTGGGGGGCGACCTCGCCGGTGAGGCGCAGGACGACGTCGGAGGTCGCCGTCGTGCGCTGGTGCTGCTCGGCGCTGATGCGCGCCTGGCGCATCATCACGGCCACCTCGCGGTTCTGCTCCGGCAGCACGACGGTGACCACGTCACCGCCCGAGCCGGCGCGCGCCGTGCGCCCGGAGCGGTGCAGGTACGCCTTGTGCTCGGTCGGCGGGTCGACGTGGACCACGAGCTCCACGTCGTCCACGTGGATGCCGCGGGCCGCGATGTCGGTGGCGACCATGACCTTCACCTCGCCGGAGGAGAAGGCGTCCAGGTTCCGCACCCGGGCGTTCTGCGACAGGTTGCCGTGCAGGTCGACCGCGGGGATCCCCTGGGCGGTGAGCTGCTTGGCCAGCTTCTTGGCCTGGTGCTTGGTGCGCAGGAACAGCACGCGGCGCCCGGTGCCGGACGCGAGGTGGCGCACGACGTCGTTCTTGGCGCCGACGTCCGAGACGTGCAGCGCGTGGTGGGTCATCGCCGGCGGCGGTGCGGTGGCGCTGTCGACCGAGTGGGTCAGCGGGTCCACGAGGAAGCGCTTGACCAGCACGTCGACGCCGTTGTCCAGCGTCGCCGAGAACAGCAGGCGCTGGCCGCCCGCGGGGGTGGCGTCGAGCAGGCGGCGCACGCCGGGCAGGAAGCCCAGGTCGGCCATGTGGTCGGCCTCGTCCAGGACGGTGACCTCGACGCCGGCGAGGGTCAGCTCGCGCTGGCGCAGCAGGTCCTCCAGGCGGCCCGGGCAGGCGATGACGATGTCGACGCCCCCGGCCAGGGCGGTGACCTGGCGGCCCTGCGGGACCCCGCCGAAGATCACGGTGGTGCGCAGGCCGGCGGCCTTGGCCAGCGGCTCGACCGTCGCGGCGATCTGGGTGGCGAGCTCGCGGGTCGGGGCGAGCACGAGGCCGCGGGGGCGGCGGGGGGCCCGGGCGGCGGAGCCGGCGGCCACGCGCGCCACCAGCGGCAGCGCGAAGGCGATGGTCTTGCCCGAGCCGGTGCGCCCGCGGCCGAGCACGTCGCGGCCCGCGAGGGTGTCGGGCAGCGTGGCCGCCTGGATCGGGAACGGGCTCGTGACGCCGGACGCGGCGAGGCTCGCCACCAGCGGGGTCGGGACGCCGAGGGCGGCGAAGGAGGGAGCCGAGGCGTCGGCGGCGGTGGTCGCGGGGCCGCTGCCGGCCACCGGGGCCGCGGGGGTCGCGGCGGCGGGGACCGCCGGGGCGGGCGTCGCGGCGGCGGAGCGGACGGGCCGCTGCGCGGGCACCGCGCCGGAGCGGTCGGCGGGTGCGGCGTCGCGGGGGGCCTGGCCGGGAGCCGGGGGGCCCTGGGGCGAACCGCTGCGGCCGCGGCCGCCGCGGCGGCGGCGCGGGGCGCCGGAGCCGGCCTCGCGGGCCGGCCCCTGGGCGCTGTGGCCGGGGCCGCTGTGGCCGGGGGTGTGGTGACCGGGGGTGGTCGTCATGGGAGTCCTGTCGTCTCGTGCCCCGGGCACGCGCAGGGCGCGGCAGCAGGGCGTCGGGCGGGCCCGCTGGGGGCCGCTCGGGGCGTGTCACCTCCCGCCGGGGCGTCACGCCGGCGCGGCGCGGGAGGTGGTGCTGGGGGATCGGCAGCCCGGGTCGAGCGCTCGCGCTCGTCGTCCCAGGCGCTGCCGCGCACCCCCAGTGTGCCTCATGCCGACCGCAGCCCGGTGACGACACACCACATCCGTCTCACGTGGAACACACGACTCACGTGTCACACCTCGGAATCACCAGGTCGGCGGATCGGTGACCTGCAGCGCCTCGTCGTCCACGGAGAAGGTGCGCACCCGCCCGACACCCGTGTGCGGCCCCTCGAAGCGGACCGTCACGCGCCCCACGCCCGAGCCCTGCACCCACCCGGGACCGTGCTCGTCGTGCGCCACGTCCTGCCCCGGGCGCCACCGGCGCTCGAGGGCCACCGCGGCAGCACCGGGCGAGGCGACCTGGGCCTCCTCGACCTCCGCCTCGGCCTCCTCAGCGGCCTCCGCCACCGGCTCGACGGCGCCGGGGGCGTCGTCGCCGCGCCCGGTCCCCACGTCGGCGAGGGCCGCGAGCAGGTCCGTCTGCACCGGGGCGTCGAGGTCGTCCGTGGCTCCCACGAGCCCCGAGACGCCCACCCCGAGCAGCCTCAGGCCGCCGGTCGCGTCGATCGCCTGCAGCAGCGGGAGCGCGGCCGCCACGATCTCCTCGGCGCTGGCGACGGTCCCCGCGCCCGTCGTCGTCCCGGCGGCCGTCGTCGCCGAGCGGGCCAGGGTGGAGAAGTCGTACCGCTTGGCCTTGACCGTCACGGTGCGTCCGCGCAGGTCCGCCGCCTGCAGCCGCTCGGCCACGCGGCCGGCGATCCTGCGCAGCTCCCCGACGAGCACCGACCTGTCGACGACGTCGGTGGCGAAGGTCTCCTCCGCGGAGACGGACTTCGCCTCGCGCTCGGGCACCACGGGTCGGTGGTCGACGCCGAGGGCCGCCGCGTGGAGCGCCGCACCGGCGGCTCGACCCAGCAGGCCGACCAGCTCGCGCTCGTCGGTGGCCGCCAGCTGCCCGACGGTGCTCACGCCCAGACCCGCCAGGCGCGCCTGCGTGGCCGGTCCCACGCCCGGCAGGCTCCGGACGCCCAGAGGCGCCAGCACCGACCGCTCCTGCCCGGCGGGGACGACCAGCAGCGCGTCGGGCTTGCGCAGGTCCGAGGCGACCTTCGCGACGAGCTTGCTCGTCCCGACGCCCACCGACGCGGTCAGCCCCACCTCGGCGCGCACCCGCTCGCGGAAGGCCGCCGCGGCGGCGAGCACGCCGTCGTCCTCCGGGCCGGTGGAGGAGCCGGACAGGTCGACGTACGCCTCGTCGAGGGAGAGCGGCTCCATCAGGCCGGCGGGCCCGGCGAGCTCCGCGAGCAGCGCCATGACCTGCGACGACGCGGTCCGGTACGCAGCGAACCGCGGCGCGAGGTAGGCCGCCCACGGGCAGGCCCGGCGGGCGGCCGCCGTCGGCATGGCCGAGCCGACCCCGAAGGCCCGCGCCTCGTAGGACGCCGTGGCGACGACGCCCCGCCACGCCGTGCCACCGACCACCACCGGCTTGCCCCGCAGGGAGGGCTTGTCGCGCTGCTCGACGGCCGCGTAGAAGGCGTCGAGGTCGACGTGCAGGACCGTCCGGCCGGCCGGGCCCGCGGGGGTGGGCGGCACCCGACGACGGTAGGCGCCCGCAGCGCTGCGCGCTCGCGCCGGAGCCGGCGACCGGGACGCGACCGGCCGTGACCGGCCACGACCGGCCACCGGTCGTCCACAGATCTGGCCGGATTCCCACCAAAACCTGTCGGAGACGCACAGGCCCTGCGTAGGTTGTGGGCGTTCGCCCCGCAGCGCTGGGCCCCGGTCGACCGCGTCGTCCGCCGGGACGGCGCGCGCCCGGGGCCCGCCGACACGGAGGTCATGACCCTTGCGCTCGTCCACGGCACGCCACCGCGCCCAGCCGCAGCCGAACCGGGTGGCGCGCCGCGCGCTCGGGATCGCCGCCACCGCCGCCGTGGCCGCCGCGCCCGTGGTGGCCGTCGCGGCTCCGGCGTCCGCAGCCACCGGGGCCACGTGGGACCGCCTGGCGCAGTGCGAGAGCACCGGCAACTGGTCGATCAACACCGGCAACGGCTACTACGGCGGGCTGCAGTTCTCCAGCGGCACCTGGAAGGCCTTCGGCGGGGGCGACCACGCCTCCCGCGCCGACCTGGCCACCCGCGAGCAGCAGATCGCCACCGCCGAGAAGGTGCTCGCCGTGCAGGGCTGGGGCGCCTGGCCCGCGTGCTCGCGCAAGCTGGGTCTGAGCAACGCCGACAAGGCCGGGTCGGCCGCTGCAGCGCCCTCGACGCCCGACGTGACGCGGACGGCGCAGGCCTCGCGCTCGGCGGCGCGCACCGGTGCTCCGGCGGCGCCGAGCGGCTCCTACACGGTCGGTGCGGGCGACACCCTCGCCTCGATCGCGGCGGCGCGCGGCACCAGCTGGCAGGCCATCTGGTCGGCCAACAGGGGCGTCATCGGCAGCAACCCGAACCGCATCTTCTCGGGCCAGGTCCTCAGCGTCTGAGGCGCTGGACCGGGCGCTGCGGATCGCCGGGCTGACCTCGACGGACGCCCGCCGGAGCCGGTCCGGCGGTCACCACGGACGATCATGGTGACGCAGAGCGACCTCCGAGGGGGAGGTCGACACTCTGAGTGATGTGTGTCAGTTTGGGTCGCGATGACTGAAATGACTCGAACCTCCCGCGTCCGACGTCCCTCGACCCGACGCCTCCTCGCAGGCGTCGCAGCAGCATCGCTCCTGACCGCTCCGCTGGTGGCCCTGACCGGGACCGCGGCGCAGGCCGCCACCGGGTCCACGTGGGACCGCCTCGCCCAGTGCGAGAGCACCGGCGACTGGTCGATCAACACCGGCAACGGCTACTACGGCGGCCTGCAGTTCTCGCAGAGCACCTGGCAGGGCTTCGGCGGCGGGCAGTACGCCTCCCGTGCCGACCTGGCCTCCCGCGCCGGGCAGATCGCCACCGCAGAGAAGGTCCTGGCCGTCCAGGGCTGGGGAGCCTGGCCCTCCTGCTCCAAGAAGCTCGGGCTCGGCGCCGCCGACCGGGGCGGCTCGGCCGCCGCTGACGAGGTCACGGCCTCCCGCAGCGCGTCCAGCGCCTCGCGCTCCAGCGACCGCGCCGCGGCTCCGGCCACCGCTCCGACGTCCGGCGGCTCCTACGTGGTGCGCGGTGGGGACACGCTGTCGCGCATCGCCGCGGCCCACGGCACGTCGTGGCAGGCCCTGCACGCGGCGAACGCCGCCGTCATCGGCTCCGACCCGGACCGCCTCCGGGTGGGGACCACCCTCTCCGTCTGAGCCCTCCTGGCGTGCACCACGCCGTCTTAGGCATGCCTAACATGGCGTGGTGCATGCGGACGTGGTGCGGACCGAGAAGCTGACCCCAGGCCTCGTGAGGGTGGTGCTCGGCGGCCCCGGGCTCGACGGCTACACCGCAGCCGACGGCACCGACGCCTACGTCAACCTGGCCTTCGCGCCCGAGGGCGCGCCCTACGGCCCGGTCTTCGACCCGCAGGAGGTGCGCGGGCTGGGGCTCCCCCGTGAGCTCCAGCCCGTGCGCCGCCGCTACACGGTCCGCTCGTGGGACCCCGCGGTCCGCGAGCTGGCGATCGACTTCGTGGTCCACGGCGACACCGGTGTCGCCGGGCCCTGGGCCGCGGCCGCCCGGGCCGGTGACGTGCTGGTCCTCGAGGGGCCCGCCTGCGGCTACCGGCCCGACGCCGAGGCCGACTGGCACCTGATGCTGGGCGACGAGTCGGCGCTCCCGGCCGTCGCGGCCTCCCTCGAGGCGCTGCACCCCGACGCGAGGGCCGTGGTCCGCCTCGTCTGCGACGGTCCCGAGCACCAGGTGCCGCTGTCGAGCCCCGGTGACATCGACGTCGCGTGGTTGCACCGCACGGGGAGCTCCGCCGACGGCGAGCTGCTCGTCGAGGCCACCCGCGCCCTGGACTTCCCTCCCGGCCAGGTGCACGCGTTCGTGCACGGGGAGGCCGAGGAGATCCGGTCGGTGCGCCGCCACCTGCTCCTCGAGCGGGGGCTGCAGCGCTCGGACATGTCGTGCTCGCCGTACTGGCGCCGCACGATGACCGACGAGGCGTGGCGCGCGGTCAAGCGCGACTTCATCTCGGCGATGGACGCCGACGTCGCCTGAGGCGCCCCCGCGGGTCCTGCGGGCTCGCGGGGCTGCCGGCGTCAGCCGGCGGCCATGTCGACGAACCGCGAGTAGTGGCCCTGGAAGGCCACCACGATCGTGTCCGTCGGCCCGTTGCGGTGCTTGGCGACGATGAGGTCGGCCTCACCCGCGCGGGGGCTCTCCTTCTCGTAGGCGTCCTCGCGGTGCAGCAGGATGATCATGTCGGCGTCCTGCTCGATCGCGCCGGACTCGCGCAGGTCGGACATCGCCGGCTTCTTGTCCGTGCGCTGCTCGGGGCCTCGGTTGAGCTGCGAGATCGCGATGACGGGGACCTCGAGCTCCTTGGCGAGCAGCTTCAGCGCGCGGGAGAACTCCGAGACCTCCTGCTGGCGGCTCTCGACCTTCTTGCCCGACGTCATCAGCTGCAGGTAGTCGATGACGACGAGCTTCAGCCCGTGCTGCTGCTTCAGGCGCCGGCACTTGGCGCGGATCTCCATCAGCGTCATGTTGGGGCTGTCGTCGATGAACAGCGGGGCTTCGCTGACCGCGCCCATGGTCTTGGCCAGGCGGGTCCAGTCCTCCTCGCGCATCGTGCCCTTGCGCATGTGCTGGAGCGGCACCTTGGCCTCCGCGGACAGCAGGCGCATGGTGATCTCCGTCTTGCCCATCTCCAGGGAGAAGACGACGGCGGGCATGTT
>JAKONK010000111.1 GCA_022701985.1 Actinomycetales bacterium | reverse complement strand
GCGACTGGGACAACCTCGGCCAGCGCCTCTCGGCCTCGGGCAGCGTCACGTTCACCGACGTGGAGGTGCCCGCCGAGAACGTGCTCGGGTTCCTCGACGGCGAGGCCGCCACCCCGCGCGCCTCGCTGGTGACCCCGGCGATCCAGGCGGTGTTCGGCAACTTCTACGTCGGCGTCGTGCGCGGCGCGCTGCAGACCGCGGCGGAGTACACGCGCACCACGTCGCGGGCCTGGCTGCTGTCCGACTCCCCCAGTGCCGCGCAGGACCCGTACGTGCTGGCCACCTACGGGCGCCTGGTCGCGCGGCTGCGCGCGGCCGAGGCCCTGGCCGACCAGGTCGGTCTCGTCCTCACCGCAGCTGACGAGGCCGGCGACGACCTCTCGTGGGAGGAGCGCGGCGAGCTGGCCGAGCTCGTCGCGGCGCTGAAGGTGGTCTCCTCCGACCTGGCGGTCGAGGCGACGTCGGCGGTGTTCGAGGTCACGGGGGCCCGCGCCACGAGCAACCGCGTGGGGCTCGACAGGTTCTGGCGCAACGTGCGCACCCACACGCTGCACGACCCGGTGCAGTACAAGGCCCGCGAGGTGGGCGACCACTTCCTCAACGGCACCCACCCGGAGTTCACGCTCTACACCTGACCCCCGGAGGTGGCCGAGCGCGCGGGCCCGGTCGGCACCGGGCTGCGCATCCCGGCCAGCGGCCCGCCGTGCAGGGGCGCGGTGACCCAGCGGGCGCGGGCGCTGAGCGCCTCGCGCTCGGCGGAGACGACCAGGCGGTGCGGGGTCTGCAGGAAGCGCACCTCGACCCGCAGCGACTCCGCGCCCGCGGCGCCGACCCACCCGCCGCTCAGCGCGACGGGGACGACGCCGTCGCCCCCGTCGCCGACGGGGACCTCGGTCGTCGTCCACCGCCCGGCGGCGAAGGGCGCGTCGAGCACCCACCCGGCGCCGTCACCGCCGGGCTCGCGCACCACGAGGTGCCACGTCTCGCCGCGGCGCTCCACGCGGACGTCGCGCACCTCCGCGTCACCGCCGCGCGCGAGGTGGGTGGGGGTGAACAGCACGCCGTCCCAGTCCGCGGCTCCGGTGGGAGCGGCCCCACCGGGGGCCGGGGGCGCCGCCAGCGCGCTCATCCGCTCCGCGAGCTCGGCGTCCCAGCCGCGGGCGTCGTCGTCGAGCGGTGCGGCGGTCATCGCGGGCAGCAGGTGGGTCCAGACGGCGTCGAGCACCGCCTGCATGTCAGGGGTGTCGGCGGTGACGGCGAGGACGGCGTCGTGCTCGGGCAGCACCACGCAGAACTGCCCGTAGGCGCCGTCGCCGCGGTAGCCGTGGCGCTGGGTCCAGAACTGGTAGCCGTACCCCTGGCGCCAGTCGACCTCGGCCTCGTGGGGGGTGGTGACGTGGGGGCGCACGGCCTCATCGACCCACGCCGCGGGCAGCAGCTGCCGGCCCCGCCACTCGCCGCGCTGCAGGTGGAGCAGCCCGAGCTTGACGACGGCGTCGGTGGTGGCGTGCAGCCCGCTGAAGCCGAGGTCGCGGCCGGCGGGGTGCTGCTTCCACCCGGTGCTGTCGAGGCCGGTGACGCCGAGGGGCTCCAGGAGCCGCGGCCGCAGGTACTCCAGCAGCGTCTGGCCGCTGGCGCGCTGGACGGCGGCCGCGACGGCGTGCGTGCACGGCTGGTTGTAGGCGAAGACCGTGCCGGGCTCCCGCTCCGGCTCGATGCCGAGGAACCCCCGCAGCGGCTCGTCGGGGTCCGCGGCGACGGCGCGGTCCCAGGTCTCGGCGAGGTGCCCGCTGCTCATGGCGGCGAGGTCGCGCAGCCGGACCGAGCGCGCCCGCTCACCGGCGGCGGCGTCCGCCAGCTCGGGCAGGACGTCGACGAGCCGGTCGTCCAGGGAGAGCAGCCCCTCCGCGACCGCCAGCCCCAGCGCGGCCGAGGTGAACGACTTGCTGAGGGAGTACAGGAGGTGCGGCTGCTCGGGGCTGAAGGGAGCCCACCACCCCTGGGCGACGGCGCGGCCGTGCCGCACGAGCACGAGGCTGTGCGGGTCGACGAGGGGGTGGGCCTCCAGCGCGTCGAGCAGGGCGAGGACGCCGCGGGCGTCGACCCCCTGCGACGAGGGCGCAGCCGCCGGGAGCGGCTGGCCGGAGGTGGGGGTGCGAGCGGCGTCCGTCACGGCGTCGACGCTAGCCCGGCCTCGCCGGGAGCGCGCTCGGCGTGTCGCCATCATTCCCTCGTGCCACTTCGCTAACTTCAGTCACACGGGCCACAGCGACGACGCCGCGGCCCGCAGCACCGCACCACCCGACGTCCCCCACCGCAGAGAGCCAGGTGCGCCCGTGTCCTCGACGACGTCCTCCGCCTCGCCGTCCACGTCCTTCCTCGTCAGGCTCCGCGCGCGAGCGCGCCGCAACGGCGTCGACGTCGACCTGCCCGAGGACCACTGGCACGCCGGAGACCCCCGGGTGGTCGACGGGACCCTCGCGCTCGCCGCGGGCGACGTGCCCTCGCCCCGCTCCCCCGTGGACCGCCGGCGGCTCAGCGCGGTGCGCGAGGTCGACGTGCGCGACGACGCCGTGCTCGACCTGCGGCCCAAGGCGCTCGGCACGGGGATGCTCCCGGTGACCCTGCCCGCGGCCCCGCCGCGGGCCCCCGAGCCCCCGGCCGCGGAACCGGACCCCACGACCGGGGAGTGCTCCGAGACCAGCACCTGGCTGGGCTGACGACCGGGGTCAGGCGGTGGGCGCGCCGGCGAGGGTGAACAGCACCGTCGCGCCGCCGCCGGGGGTCTCCTCCAGCCACACGCGCCCGCCGTGGCGCTCCACCACGCGCTGGCAGGTGGCGAGCCCGAGGCCGTGACCGGCGCTGCGCCGGGGACCCGCGCCCGTCGGAGCCGCCTCGTGCGCGGGGGCCAGCGAGGTGAACACCTCGAACACGCGCGCCCGGTCCTCGGGGAGCACCCCGGGGCCGTCGTCGGCCACCGAGAAGACCCACCCGCCGCCCTCGTCCGCGGCGGGCCGCGCCGAGACGACCACGCGGCAGGCCCGCCCGGGGCGCCGGTGGTGCACGGCGTTCGCCACGAGGTTCTGCAGCAGCTGGCGCACGGCGACCGGGTCGCACGGCACCGAGGGCAGCGGCCCCACCTCGACGACGGCGCCGGCCTCCTCGACCGTCGCCGCCAGGTCGCTGAGCGCCTCGCGGGCCAGCTCGGCGACGTCGGTGAGCTCCAGCGGCCTCGCTGGCGCCCCCGCCGCGGCGTAGTCGAGCAGCGACGAGGTCAGGTGCAGCATGCGGCGCACGCCGCGCCGCCCGGCGGCCACCCAGCCGGACTGCAGCGCGGGCCCGTCGGCCAGCTCGTCCTCGAGGAGCTCGAGGTAGCCGTCGACGACGGTCAGCGGTGCCCGCAGGTCGTGGCTGGCGACCGCGGCGAAGCGCGCCAGCTCGGTGTTGGACCGCTCCAGCTCGGCGCCGCGCTCGGCCAGCTCGGCGTGCAGCTCCTCCAGCGCGCGGGTGTGCTCGCGGGCAGCGGTCACGTCGCTCATCACGACCACGGCGCCCAGCGGAGCACCGTCCGAGCGCGCCATCGCCCGGCCGGAGGCCAGCACCGTGCGCGGGTGCCCGTTCAGCGACGCGATGACCATCTCCTCGCTGACCACCTCCCCCTCGTGCAGGGCGCGGTGCAGGGGCACCCGCTCGGCGGCCATCGGGGTCACGCCGTCGGCCTCCAGCAGCGCGTAGCGCGCGGCGTGCTCCTCCGGCGCGGCGGTGGGATCGGCGTCCATCTCGTGCCACTGCTGGGCGCTGCGGTTGAACAGGGTGAGGCGGCCGTCGGGCCCGGCGGCGACGACGGCGACGTCGATGGTGTCGAGCACGGCCTCGACCAGCTCGGTGCGCTCCTCCAGCGCGGCGAGGGCGGCGTCGGCCACCCGCCGCTGGCGCTGCACCTCCTCGTGGGCGGCCTCGGTGGTGCGCACCTGCCGCTGGCGCTCGAACAGGGCCAGGAGCACGCGGCCCAGGTCCTCCAGGCGCTCCAGCTGCGCTGCGGAGAGGTGCCCGGGCCGCGTGTCGAAGACGCAGAGGCTGCCCAGCGCGTCGCCGTCGACCGTGACGAGGGGCACCGAGGCGTACAGCCGCACCGCGCCGATCCGGCCGTCGACCCAGGGGTTGTGCGCGTAGCGCGGGTCCAGCGAGGCGTCGGCCACGTGCACCGTGCGGCCCTCCTCGAAGTGCAGGGCGCACATCGAGTCGGCCCGGGCGCTGGTGGAGCCCTCGAAGCCGGTGGAGGTGAGCTGGCACTGGCGGTCGGCGTCGATGAGGTTCAGCGTCGCGAACGGGACGCCGGCGACGGCGGCCGCCACCCGCACCACCGACTGCAGCTCGTCGTCCGCGGGCGCGTCGAGCAGCCCCAGCAGGTGCAGCGCGGCGAGGCGCTGCTCCTCGGTGCGGGGGACCGCACCGGCGGCGACGTCACTGCTCACTGCGGGACCTCCAGGCGTGCACGACGGATCTCCTCCCATCGGCACGCGGGCCCCCCGGCTGGAGCGGTCAGCCCGGGAGCTGGCGGACGACCTCGTCGAGGTAGCGGCGGCGCACGTCGGCGTGGGTGCGCTGGCCGTCGACCGCCACCAGCAGCTGGCCGGTGCGGTCGAGGTCGGCGGCGGCGTCGGCGGCCTCGCGGTAGTCCTGGGCGGCGCGCCGGGCCGAGGCGGGCAGCTGCAGCACGAGCGTGACCAGCGCCGCACCGGAGGCGGCGGCCTGCGCGGCCTGCTCGCGCACCTGGCGGCGCCCCGACTCGAAGGAGCGCGCCGCCGCGTCGAGGCGGGCGGCCACCCCGAGCCCGGCGGCGTGGCCGGCGGGGTCGGCCCGGCGGTGCAGCGACAGCCCGCCCGTGGCGGCGCTGATGCCGGCGGCCGGTGTCGCGAGCAGCAGCAGCTGCAGCTCGCGGAGCAGGTCGTCCATGGACTCCTCCGCGCCGAGCAGCTCGGCCACGGGCAGGTCGCGCAGCAGCACCTCGTGCGTGGGCTCCACAGCCACCATCGACGACGTGATGATCCCCGCCGTGGGCGGGTGCGCGCCCGCGGCGGGCGCGTCGGCCGGAGGGGGCACGACGACCCGCGGCGCGGTGCGCACCGGCGCCGAGGGGTGTCCCACCGGCATGTCGGGCCCCTCGTCGTCGCTCCACAGCGCCAGCAGCTGGGCGGTGTCGAGGTCGGGGGCGGGCAGCGCCTCGGCGTTCTCCACCTCGAACCACACCACCTTGCCCGCGCCGTGCGGGTGGCTGCCCCAGCGCACCGCCGTGCAGGCGACGAGGTCGAGGCCGCGGCCGCTCATGGCGCTGGCGGAGTGCGGTGTGCGCACCGGCGGAAGCGGGGAGGCGTCAGCCACCTCGACCCGCACCCCGCCCTCGAGGGTGGGCCGCAGGTGCACCGCGAAGCCGCTGCGGGCGTGCAGCACGGCGTTGGCGGCGAGCTCGGAGACCAGCAGGCCCGCGTCGTCGGCGCAGCCGTCCAGCCCCACCGCCTCGACCACCGACAGCACGAAGCGGCGCGCCAGGCGCACCGACTCCAGCTGTGCGGGGTAGGACGGCGAGGCGACGTGCGCCTCACGCTCCCACGCCGCGACGGCGCCCGGGTCGCTGACCATCTGCTGCTCTGCCTGCCTCGGGGTCATCTGGTGGCCGGAGGTGCCCACGGTAGGTGATGAGGGGCGCCGCCGTGGGCCAGATGCTGTCAGAGCGCGCCCGCGGCGAGGTGCTCGAGCACCAGCGCCGCTCCGTCGTGCTCGACGGACCTCGTGACCAGGTGCGCCGCCGCGCGCACGCGCTCCCCCGCCTGCCCCATGGCCACCCCGGTGCCGGCCGCCTCGAGCATCGACAGGTCGTTCAGCCCGTCGCCCAGCGCCAGGACCCGCGCCAGGGGGGTGCCGGTGCGCTCGGACCACCACCGCAGCGCCGCGCCCTTGGTGACGCCGGGCGCCGTCACGTTGAGCACCGGGACACCGGGCAGGAAGGGCGCCGAGGAGCGCTCGACGTGCAGTCCCAGCACCTCGAAGGCGGCGACGGCCTCGGCCGTGCGCTCCACCTCGAAGCAGTTGACGGTCACCTTCTCGACCTCCAGCGCGCGCCCGGCGCCCGCGAGCAGGTCTCCGCTGTCGCCGTCGGGCGGCCCGCTGACCTCGTCCCAGCCGATCTGCGCGGCCTCGCGCCGGTCGGTGACGAAGAGGCGGCGTCCGCAGTAGAGCTCGGCGTAGACGCCCTCGGCCGCGCACCACCGCGCCAGCGCGTCGGCGGCAGGACGCGGCAGCGGCCAGGAGGCGACGGTCCCGCCGCGGCCGACCACGGCGGCGCCGTTGTGGACGACGTCGACGGCGTCCTCCGCGGCGCCGGCGGGCCAGCCGAGCTGCTCGCGCAGGTGCGCGACGCCCTGGGGCGGGCGCCCGGTGGCGAAGCCGAGCCGCACCCCGGCGGCCGCTGCGCGCGCGAAGCCCGCCGCAACGGCCGCGGACGCGGCCGGCTCGTGCTCGGTGGTGGTGCCGTCGACGTCGAAGAAGGCGGCCACTGCGCCCGGGCCGCCCCAGGCCGCGGCGCGGCCACCGGCCGCCAGGCCCCCGGGGACGTGGTGCGCGCTCATGCGGCGCCCACGGGCTGGGCCGCGCTGACGCGCACGGCCGAGGCCTCGTCCTCGGTGAGGCGCAGCGCCCCGGCTCCGACGACCTCGACCACCAGCACGGCGCCCGCGCCACCGGCGCCGGCCGGCGCAGCCGCCTCGCGCACCACCAGCTCGGCGTCGAGCACCACGCCGGAGTCGGCGAGGCGGCGCAGCAGCTCGGGGTCGGTGTCCGAGATGCGCACCACGTGCACCGGGCGGGCAGCGGGGCACTCGCTCAGGAGCACGGCCTCCGGGCGCTCGTAGGTGCCGTCCGCCGAGGGGATCGGGTCTCCGTGGGGGTCGCGCCGGGGCGAGCCGAGCAGGGCGTCGACCCGCTCGAGGAACAGGTCGGAGACGACGTGCTCGAGCACCTCGGCCTCCTCGTGCACCTGGTCCCACCCGTACCCGAGGTGCTCGACCAGGTAGGTCTCGAGCAGCCGGTGGCGGCGCACCACGCGCAGGGCGTGCACGCGGCCGGCCTCGGTGAGCTCGACGGGGCGGTAGGGGGCCGGGACCACCAGGCCGGCGTCGACGAGGCGCTTCACCTGCTCGGAGACCGTGGAGGCGGCCAGGCCCAGGCGGGCGGCGAGACCGGTGGTGGTCACCGGGGCCTCGTCCCACTCCTGGGCCGACCACACGGCCTTGAGGTAGTCCTCGGCGGCGGGGGTCACGCTGTCGCGGCTGCGGTCGGGCACGCGGACGATGGTCCCGCACCCCGTGCGCGGGTGTCAGGCGAGGTCGCGCGCCACCCGGAGCAGGACGGCGGTCACGAGGGCCGCCTCGGCGCGCAGCGGCTGGAGGTCGGCGTCGCGGAGCCGCTGCCCGCGAGCAGCGGCGCCCTCCAGCTCGCGCAGCAGGAGCGCGAGCCGCGAGGCCCCCAGGTTGGCGGCACCGCCGGCCAGGCGGTGCGCCACGGCCTCGACCTCGGCGCCGTCGCGGGCCCGGACGGCGGTGGTCAGCGACCCGGCGCCGGCGGGCAGCTGCTGGGCGTAGCTCGTGAGCAGCTGGGAGAACAGGGCGCGCTCTGCGGCCTCGTCGAGGTCGCCGAGCTCGGCCAGGCGCCGCCGCACGGCGGCCTCCAGGGCCGTGCCCCGCGAGCCCGCGGCCTCGGAGACGGCGTCGAGCAGCGCGCGGACCGCGAAGGGCTTGCGCAGGTACGTCGAGCCGAGGGCGAGGCCCGCCTCGACGTCAGCGGGCAGGGCCCGCCCGGAGAGGAACACCACGGGCAGGTCGGCGGTGGGCGGGTCCGAGCGCAGGTCGGCCACCAGGCCCAGCCCGCTGCCGCCGGGCATGAACATGTCGCTGACCAGCACGTCGGGGACCAGGTCGGCCACCATCCGCCGCGCCTCGGGCGCGGACCGCGCGGCGCGGACGTCGTGCCCGGCGCGCTGCAGGCGCGAGGCGACGAGCTCGCGGGACACGTCGTCGTCCTCGACGACAACAACGCTGATCACGGGACCTCCAGCGGGGGCGGGCTCACTCTCCCGGAGCATCGGCACGAGGGGCGCGTCACCTGAGCGCCGCCTGGTGTCCACCGGCCAGCAGGCGTGGGCCGGGCCCCGGCGGGGAACTCCCCCGTCGACCGAGAGCCCCGAGCCCGTCGAGCCGAGGAGCAGTCGTGCCCGTCCCCCGCACCGCCGCAGCAGCCGCCACCGCCGTCGCCCTGACCGCCGCCTCCCTCGTGGCGGCCGGCCCGGCGGCCCTCGCGGCACCCGCAGCCCCCGACGCGCCCGTGGCGCTGACCGACGAGCTGCTGGTCGTCGGCCACCGCGGCGCCAGCGCCTACCGCCCCGAGCACACCCTGGCCGCCTACGAGCTGGCCGCCCGGATGGGCGCGGACATGATCGAGCCCGACCTGGTGATGACCGCCGACGGCGTGCTCGTCGACCGGCACGAGCCGGAGATCTCCGGGACCACCGACGTGGCCGACCACCCGGAGCTCGCGGACCGGAGGACCACCAAGACGATCGACGGCGTCACCCACACCGGCTGGTTCACCGAGGACCTCACCCTCGCCGAGCTCAAGACCCTGCGCGCCGTGGAGCGCGTCCCGGAGCTGCGCCAGCGCAACACCCCCTACGACGGCGCCTACGAGGTGCCGACCTTCGAGGAGGTGCTGCAGCTGCGCGAGCGGCTCTCCGCCGAGCTGGGGCGCGAGGTCGGCGTCATCCCCGAGATCAAGCACGGCACCTACTTCGACTCCCTCGGGCTGTCGATGGAGGAGGCCGTGGTCGCCGCGCTGCGCGAGCACGGCCTCGACGGCGCCGACGCACCGGCGGCGGTCCAGTCGTTCGAGACGGCGAACCTGCGCGAGCTGGACGGCGAGGTCGACGTCCCCCTGGTGCAGCTGACCTCGCCGACCGGGTCACCGGCCGACCTGGTGGCCGCGGGCGACCCGCGCACCTGGGCCGACGTCGTCAGCCCGGCGGGCCTGGCGGACGTCGCGGAGTACGCGGACGTCCTCGGCCCGGACAAGTCGCAGGTCATCCCCCTCGCCGCCGACGGCACGCTCGGGGAGCCGACGTCGCTGGTCACCGACGCCCACGCCGCGGGCCTGCTGGTGGTCCCGTACACGTTCCGCCCGGAGAACGACTACCTGCCCGCCGAGCTCGACCTCGGCACCGACCCGGCGGCCCACGGCCTGGCCGACGCCGAGCTGCTGGCGTTCTGGCGCGCGGGGGTCGACGGCGTGTTCACCGACGCCCCCGACACCGGCGTCGAGAGCCGGGCGACCTTCCTGGCCGAGCGCTCCTGACGCCCGCGGAGGTGGCGCGCCGGTGCTCGACCGCCGCGGGGGTCAGGAGCCGAACAGGGCCGCCCTGGCCCCGCCGCCGCCCGCACCGGGGGCCGGGTCGCTGCGCAGCACGCCGCGGCGCCGCAGCTCGGGCACGAGGTCGTCGAGGAGGCGGTGCAGCGTCACGGGGTGCAGGTCGCCGGAGAGGAGCACGCCGTCGCTGCCGGCGTCGTCACCCAGCTCCTGGACCAGGTCGGCGACCTGCTCGGCGGTCCCGACCAGCCCCTCCCCCTCCGCCACCAGGCCCTTGCGGGAGCGCCGGGTGAGCACCTCGCGCAGCGGCGTCGAGCCCGGGTCGTCGACGCCGGCGAACAGCCCCTTGAGGGTCCCGCGCGAGACGTGCTGCCCGAAGGCCTCCGGGGTCAGCGGGCGGTCGAGGTCGTGCAGGGTCAGGTCGGTCTCGAGGTCGCTGGACCAGGCGGCGGCCACGGCGAGCAGGTCGGCGTCGGTGGGGTGCCGGGAGGCGGCGACCACGCGCTCGGCCTCCTCGCGGCTGGCCACCACCTCCGCCTTGACCCAGAACAGCACCTTGACGGCGTCGGGGCTGCGGCCGGCGGCCACGGCCGCAGCGCGCACCCTCTCGCGGTAGGAGCGGACGCTCGCGACGTCGAGCGGGGCGTAGGCCAGCTGCACGTCGGAGTGCGCCCCCGCGAAGGCGATCCCGCGCGGCGAGCCCCCGGGCGAGACGACGAGCGGCTCGCCGTCTCGGCCGCCGTCGAAGGGCGGCGCGTTGAGCGGCCCGGTGACGTCGAAGTAGGCGCCCCGGTGGTGGCGCGCGGAGATGCGCGTGCCGTCGGCGTACCGCCCCGTCGGGGCGTGCCCGTCGGTCGCGACCAGGGCGCCGTCGTCCCACGAGCGCCACAGGTCGCGCAGCAGCGAGGTCCACTCGTCGGCCCGGTCGTAGGCGGCGTCGTGGTCGAGGGCGGGAGCGCCCACGTGGCGGGCGCTCCCGGTGTCGGTCACCACGTTGAGGCCGAAGCGCCCGCCCGACAGGTGCTGGAGCGTGGCCGCCTGGCGGGCCGCCAGGTAGGGCGGGGTGACCCCGGCGTTGACCGTCGGGACGACGGCGATGCGCCGGGTGGCGGCGAACAGGTACGGGGCGAGCAGCAGCGGGTCGAGCTTGGGGCCGCCGTAGGCGCCGCGGACCCGCAGGTCGAGGGTCTCCGGGCTGCCCAGGGAGACCGCGTCCTCGACGACGAGCAGGTCGACGCCCGCCTGCTCCAGCTCGCGGACCGCCTGCTGGTAGACCTCCGGGCGGCGCCAGTCCCAGCCCCAGCGGTGGTCGGGGCGGCCCCAGCCCTGCGGACCGAAGCCGCGGGAGAAGAAGTAGCCGACGTGCTGCTGCCGGGTCACGCGGCGCCCTCCGCGGCGGCGGCCGCGCGGGCGGCGGCGGCGAGGCCGCGGGCGAGGTCGGCCTGCAGGTCCTCGACGTCCTCGATGCCGACGCTGAGGCGCACGGTGCCGGCGGTGATGCCGGTGCGGTCGAGGTCGGCCGGGTCGCGGTGCGCGTGCGTGGTCGACGCGGGGTGGACCACCAGGGAGCGCACGTCGCCCAGGTGCGTCATGTGCGTGAAGACCTCGAGCTCCTCGATGAGCGCCTTCGCGGCCGGCCAGCCGCCGTGCAGCGCCACCGCGACCACCGCGCCGGAGCCGCGCGGGAGGTAGCGGCGGGCGCGCTCGGCCGACGGGCTGGAGGCCAGGCTCGCGTGGTGCACCCGCGCCACCTGCGGCTGCCGCTCCAGCCAGCCGGCGAGCAGCGCGGCGGAGCGGCAGTGCTGCGCCATCCGCAGCGACAGCGTCTCCACCCCCTGGGTCACGAGGAAGGCGCTGAACGGGGACAGCACCGGACCGAACCGGGCGGCGACGACGTGACGGGTGCGCTCCACGTAGGCCCGGGCCCCGTGGACGTCGTGCCAGCTGCGCCCGCCCAGCAGGTCGGAGGGGTCGGTGAGCAGCGGGAACAGCCCCTCGCCGGTGGCTGAGCGCCCCCACGGCCCGGTGCCGGGGTCGAAGCCGCCGCCCACCACGACCACCCCGCCCAGGGCCGTGCCGTGCCCCGCGAGGAACTTGCTCGCCGAGTGGACGACGACGTCGGCGCCGTGCTCCAGCGGCCGCAGGAGGTACGGCGTGGCCAGGGTGTTGTCGACGACCAGCGGCAGGCCCCTGCGGTGCGCGACGGCGGCGACCGCCGCGATGTCGAGCACCTCGTTCAGGGGGTTGGAGATGCTCTCGGCGAAGAGCGCGCGCGTCGTGGGGCGCAGCAGCGCGCGCCAGGCGCGCGGGTCGGAGGCGGCGTCCACGAAGTCGACGTCGATGCCGAGCGCGGCGAAGTTCTCCGTGAACAGGCCGCGGGAGCCCTCGTAGATGTTCGCCGAGGCGAGGAGGTGGTCTCCCGCCCGCAGGAGCCCGAGCAGCGCGGTGGTGACCGCCGCCTGTCCCGAGCCGACGACGACCGCCTCGGTGCCGCCCTCCAGCACCGCGAGGCGCCGCTCGAGCGCCGCGGTCGTCGGGTTGCCCACCCGCGAGTAGACGTACCCGCTGCCGTCACCGGAGAAGCGGGCGGCGGCGTCCTCGACGTCGTCGAACCGGAACCCGGCGCTCAGGTGCAGGGGCGCCACCCGGGCGCCGTGGCCGTGGTCGCGGACGTCGCGGGGGTCGTCACCCCCGTGCACCTGCTGGGTGCTGAAGCCCCGCCGCACCCCTGCGGCGGAGGGCGCGGTGAGCGGGGCGGGACCGGGCAGGGCGGGCTCCACCGGCCGGACGGCGTGGGAGGGGCGGGGCGGGGCGAAGGCGGTGTCGACCACGGGTGGGACCTCTCGGGGCTGCGCGGGTCACCGCGGCGGCTCGGCGGTCGGGCCGGGTCGCGGGCGGCGCGGGTGCGCGCGGGGTGGGGGTGGGTGGGCGCTGGTCAGCGCCGACAGCCACCGGCAGCCACGAGGGCGAGGTCGATGTGCAGGCGTCGGGTCAGGCGGGTGGGGACTCGGTCCACGAGGTGCTCCTCCATCGGCCGTGGCGGAAGCACCTGGTGCCGCCCGCGAGGGAGCACTGGTTGCTGCGGCGTCGACGAGCCACGTCTCTCGGCCGCTCTGGATGGTGGAGGTGACGGTAGGGGCCGCCCGGGCGCACCGTCAACCACGGCGCGCCCGGGCGCTCCCACCCGCTCGGAGGGGTCAGGACAGGGGCAGGCGCTTCCAGTCGCTGGTGTACGCCAGGCCGCTGCGCTTGAACATCTGCGTCACGGGGCAGCGGCGCTCGGTCTCGGAGGAGAAGGTGGCGAACTGCTCATCGGTCGCGTCGGTCTCGACCGAGACCTGGACGGCCACCTTGTCGAAGTTGGCGTTGCCCTCGGCGCCGCCGGCGATGACCGCCGGGTCCAGGTCGCCCTGGATGTGGAACGACCAGCGGCCCACCTCGATGCCGAGGCCGGAGGCCACCAGGCTCCCGGTGACCTGGTTGCAGCTGGTCAGCGC
>JAKONK010000085.1 GCA_022701985.1 Actinomycetales bacterium | reverse complement strand
CGGGTGCCGTCGTCGGCGCGCCACGACTGCACGCGCCCCCGGGCCAGGCGCACGGAGCCTGCGGCGGCGGGTCGTGCGCGGGAGGCGTCGGACAGCACGCGCATCCCTCCCACCTCCGGGCTGCCGGGGGTGCAGTCATCCAGCGCCTCGACCACGACGTCGGCCTCCGCCAGGAGCGCGGCCTGGTGGCTGCGGACGTCGCCGTCGACCAGCGCGCACAGGCGCCGGCCGTCCCAGGAGCGGCCGTCGTCGGTCCACGACGGCTCGCCGAGCTCGACGGGGCGGCCGACGTGCTCGCCGGGAGCCGACGGCGCTGACGGGGTGGCGTGGCGGCGGGACACCCCACCCATCGTGATCGTCAGCGCGGCAGGGAGCCAGCGGTTTCCGGACCACTGGGGCGGGGGGCGTGACGCGCGCGGCGTGCGGCGCGCCGACCGGCTGCGGCGGCGAGCGCTGAGGCGGCGAGGAGCACGGCCACAGGCAGCCGGAGGATGGCGACGGCGTCAGCGCGGTCGGCAGGGGCCTGCTCGAAGGCCATCGGCAGGGTGACGACAGCGGTGAGCACCAGCAGGAACGGCACCGCGAGCCACAGCCACAGGGCCCACCAGGACCAGCGCCTCGCCGCCTGCTGCGCTGCGGTCCGGGGAGGGGCTGGGCTCATGACCGGAGGTTAGGGCGGGGGAGGTCAGCAGAACTCGTCGAGCAGCCGGTAGAAGGCGAGGCGGGCGGGGTCGACGGAGCGGCCGTAGGCGTCGAGGAGCGCCTGTGCCGCGGGTGGGCCCAGGCGGTCGCGGATGCTCCGCGCCGCGATAGCCAGGTCGCGGCAGCGGTCGGCGACGCCGAGCCTGTCGACGTCGAGGACGCCGGCGAGCTCCCCGTCGTCGTCGAACAGGACGTTGGCGCAACCGGGGTCGCCGTGGCACACGACCAGGTCCTCGTCGGACGGGGTGGTCGCCTCGAGGGCGGTGAGCAGCTGAGCTGCGGACCAGCCGCGCCGAGCAGCGTCCAGGTCGGTGAGATCCACCCCGCCCGTCAGCGCTGCACGGTGGGCGCGGGGGAGGGTGGTCGCGAGCATCTCGTCGAAGGGGCACGCCTCGACGGGCAGTCGGTGCAGGTCGTGGAGGACCTGAGCGTGAGCGGCGGCGGTCCGCGGCCACAGGTGCGACGGGAGCTCGTGCGCCGGACGACCGGGCAGCGTGGTGGTGACCAGGCCGTCGTCATCGAGGCTGATGACGGTGGGACACGGGATGCCGTGCTCACTCAGCCAGATCAGTCGGGCTGCCTCGGCGGCGAGCTGCGCGGGGTCGTCCTGCTTGCGGTGGACGCCGGGGCCGCGCCAGACGCGCGCTCCCGACTTCCCCGTGGTGACGGGGACCCACGCGGTCATGCGGTGATCTTCCCGCAGCCGCGGCGCTGGTCCGTCCGGGTGAACTCCACATTGCGTCAATCATGACTCTGTGCAGGCCTTCTGAACACCTGTTCGACTGTCGGAGGCTGCCCCTAGCGTCCCTGACATGACCTGGACCACCGCCGAGGCGCCCCGCGAGGAGAGCGACGATGGCGGTCTCGGCTCCGGCTCCGGCGCAGGTCCGGTGTGGGAGCCCCTGGCCCCCGGGGCCCTCGGTGCTGACCCCGGCGCGCTCGACACCGACACGCTCGTCGACGACCTCCCGCCCCCACCTCTGACGGGACCCCTGGCCGACGCCCTCGTCGGGGCCCGCACCTCCCTCGACGACGCGGTCACCGCTGCCCGCTACCTGGCCTCGACGGGGCCCATCCAGCGCCTGGACGCCCTGCGTCAGCTCGCCGCCGCCCGCCACGTCGCCGACGCCGCCCTGGCTCGCGTCGCGGTCTCCTTCACCCCTGACGAGGTCCGCGCCCTGGGCGCCACCAGTGCCGCCGACCTGCTCATCACCCACACCGGTGCTGAGGCCAGGAACGCCGCCGCCACCCTCAAGCTCGCCACCGCCCTGACCGCCCCACCCGTCCAGCCACCCGCCCCGGACACCGGAGACGACGCCGAGGACGCCGAGGACGCCGAGGACGGCGAGGGCGCGGCAGCTGGGCCGAGCGCGGGCTCCTCCCAGGTCGCCCTGGGACTGCTCGGTGCCGCCCACGCCACCGGCACGGTCTCCACCGACGTCGCCGCCCTGGCCGTGCGCACCATGGCCGACCTGCCCGCCCGCATCCGCCGAGCCGCCATGTCCACCGCCGACACCTACCTCGCCACGGTGCTGCCCGGCCTGAGTCACGCCGAGGCCCAGCTCGTGTGCACCACCCTGGCCCACCGCCTGGACCCCGACCGCGCCGACCGCGGCTTCGACCCCGACGACCTCGAGCGCCGCTACACCCACGTCACCGTCCACTCCGACGGCTGGGTCGACGTGCGCGGCCGCTTCGACCCGGTCACCGGCGCGTGGATCAAGGCCGCCCTCGACGCCGCGTCCAAGCCCGCGCCCACCGTGACCGCGCCCCTGGCTGAAGCCCTGGACAGACTTGACGGCGCCCCTGGGGGAGAGGGCGTTGAACGCGCTGGCGGTGCTGCCCCCGACACCGGTGCGGGTGGCGGTGCCGGCCGGGGAGCGACTCCTGTGGGCGGGGTGAGGGTACGAGACGAGCGCACCGCGCCGCAGCGTCGCGCCGACGCCCTTGCCGGTCTGCTCAAGAGCGGAGCTGCGGGTGACGGTGACGCCAGCTCTGCCGGTGGTCCCGCCCCCGGTGGGCAGGGTGCCCGCGTCATCGTCACCACCACTGCAGAGGCGCTGGCCGGGACCCCCGGCGCCGCACCGGCGCACTGCGAGACCACCGGCCGGTCCCTGACCACCGCGGCGCTGCGCACCATCGCGTGCTCGGCCTCCCTGCAGGCGGTGCGGCTGTCCTGCGAGGGTGCCGACGCGAAGGTGCTGTCCCTGGGGCGGACGGTGCGGCTGTTCACCGCCGCGCAGCGCCGGGCGGTGCTCGCTCGCGACGGCGGGTGCGTGATCCCGGGGTGCACCTCCCCGCCGGGGTGGTGGGAGGCCCACCACGTGCACGAGTGGGCCGCCGGGGGACCCACCGCCGTGGACTCGGGGGTGCTGGTCTGCACCCGTCACCACATCCTGGTGACCCTGGGGATCTGGCAGGTGCGGATGGTGGACGGGGTGCCGCAGGTGCGGGCCCCGCGCACGGTGGACCCGCTGCGGCGGTGGGTGCTGAACCCCCGTCGGGGGCTGCAGGCGCGCACGACCCGGGCGGCGCGGCAGATGATGATGGACCCGCTGCGGCAGGTGCCCGAGGGGTCGCGCGTCGATCCGCCCGGTGGTCCGCCCGAGACCCCTGACATCCCCTCGCCTCGCGGCACCTGTCGGTGCTGACCCGACGCGGGCGCTTGGTGGCGCGGTGCACCTGCGGATCCAGCGCTGCTGCACGGCCGCGCCTCTGCTGGTGAGCGTTCGCCTGCGGCGCGCCGGGGCTGCTTCGATGAGGCCGTGCCCGACCAGCTGCTGCCCTTCTTGCTGGTGGTGGCCGTGCTCACGCTGACCCCCGGGCCCGACATGGCGCTCGTGCTGCGCAACGGGGTGCGCGGCGGCGCCTCCGCTGCCTGGTGGACGGGTCTCGGGTGCTGCGCCGGCATCGCGGGGTACGCCGCGGCGTCGGCGGTCGGACTGGCGGCGCTGCTGGCGGCCTCGGCGACCGCCTTCACCGTCCTCAAGGTGGTGGGAGCTCTCTACCTCGTCTACCTGGGCGTCATGGCGCTGTGGCACTCCCGGCGCCGCCCGGGCGCCGCCGTCGCGGCCACGGACAGCGACTCCGTCGCTGGCGCTGCGGTCCCGTCGCTGCGTCGGGCGACGGCCTTCCGCCAGGGCCTGCTGAGCAACCTCCTCAACCCGAAGATCGCCCTGATCTTCCTGACGCTCATCCCGCAGTTCGTGACCCCGGGGGAGCCGGTCTGGACCACCGGGGTGCTCGCGGCGGTCTTCCTGGTGGTGGCGGTCGTGTGGTGGCGCGCCTTCTCACTGGCCGTCGGTCGGCTGGGGCGGCTGCTCGCGCGCGAGCGGGTGCGCACCGCGATCGACAGGACCGCCGGTGTCGTCCTCATCGGGCTGGGGGTGAGGGTCGCCCTGTCGCACCGCTGATCCGGGGGTGCTGGCGCCGGCCAGCAACAGGCATTTTGAGAATTGTTCTCATTATGGTGTGCTGTGCGGCATGAGCACCCCTGTCGGGGCAGGCGTCCGTCCGCGCCTGCTCGCCCTCGCCCCCCTGACCCTGCTCCCGCTCGTGCTGGCCGGTTGCGGCACCGGCGGAGCCGCCACCGCCGGGCAGACCGCACCGCCCGCCGAGTCGTCGACGACGGCACCGGCCGCCACCGAGCAGGCCGCCTCCACCCCGCGCCTCGCCGTCACCCACGAGGGCGGCGTCACCGTCCTCGACGCCACGACCCTCGAGCAGGTGGGCGAGGTCGAGCTGCCCGGCTACCTGCGCCTGAACCCCGCGGGCGACGGCCGCCACGTGGCCGTCAGCACCACCGGGGGCTTCCGGCTGCTCGACGCCGGCACCTGGGCCGAGCCCCACGGCGACCACGACCACTACTGGACGTCCGACCCGGCCTTGACGGACACCACCTACGCCGCCACGGAGCCGGGGCACGTCGTGGTCCACGAGGGCCGCACGGTCTTCTTCGACGACGGCACCGGGACGTTCACCACCGTCGACTCCGCCGACGTGGCGGACCCCGCCGCCGAGCAGCTCCAGCTGAAGACCCCCGCCGCGCACCACGGCGTCGCCGTCCAGCTCACCGACGGCTCCTTCGTGGTCTCCGAGGGGACCTCCGAGGCCCGGACCGGCATCCGCGTCCTCGACGCGAGCGGCGCGGAGGTCAGCCGCAACGACTCCTGCCCCGGGGTGCACGGCGAGGCGGTGGCCGCCGACGAGGCGGTGGTCATCGGCTGCACGGACGGCGTGCTGGTGCACACCGGCGGCCAGACCGGCACCACCACCAAGGTGCAGGCCCCCGACGCGTACGGCCGCATCGGCAACCAGGCGGGCCACGAGGAGTCGCCCTTCGTGCTGGGCGACTACAAGTCCGACGGCGCCGCCGCCGAGGCCGAGACCCTCGAGCGCCCCACGCGGGTCAGCATCATCGACACCCGCGACGCCTCCCTGCGCCTGGTCGACCTGCCCGCGTCGTACACGTTCCGCTCCCTGGCCCGGGGGGAGGACGGCGAGGGCCTGGTCCTCGGCACCGACGGCGCGCTCCACGTCATCGATCCGGCCACCGCGACCGTCGTCCGCTCCGTCCCCGTCGTCGCGCCGTGGGAGGAGCCCGAGGAGTGGCAGGAGCCGCGGCCCGTCGTGCGCGTGCACGAGGGCACGGCGTACGTCACCGAGCCCGCCACCCGCGAGGTGCACGCCGTCGACATCGCCACCGGCGAGGTGTTCGCCACGACGACCCTCGACGTCGTGCCGGACGAGCTGGCCGTCGCCACCGGTGAGGCCCCGCACCAGCACGGGGAGGACGGCGAGCACGCCCACACCGACGGCGAGCACGCCCACGAGCACGAGACCGCCTCGGCGTGACCCCTCCGCGCACCGTCATCAGCGCCGCCGCCTCCGTGGCGGCGGCGCTGGTGGTCGCCGGGTGCGCCGCCCCCGCGGGCGGTGGAGCCGGTGGTGGAGGCGCTGGGGAGGACGGCGGGCTCGACGTCGTCACCAGCGCGTACCCGCTGCAGTGGGTGAGCGAGCGGGTCGCCGGCGACGCGGCCCGGGTGAGCAGCGCGCTGCCGCCCGGCACCGACGTGCATGAGGCCGAGCTGGCCCCGACGCAGGCGCTGGCCCTGTCGGACGCCGACGTCGTGGTCACCCTCCCCGGGCTGCAGGCGGGGGTCGACGCCGCGCTCGACGCCTCCCCGCCGGAGCGGGTGGTCGACGTGACCGACGCCGCCGCGGTGGTCGACGACGACCTGCACTTCTGGGGAGACCCCCTGCGCCTGGCGGACGTCGGCGACGACGTCGCGGAGGGGCTGGCGGCGGCCGACCCGAACGGCGCCTCCGGGTACCGCGCCCGCGCGGGTGAGCTGCGCGCCGACCTCCAGGCGCTCGACGAGCGGTACGCGACGGCCCTGGCGCCCTGCCGCGGCGCCGTGCTGGTCACCTCGCACGAGGCCTTCGGCTACCTCGCGGACCGCTACGGCCTGGAGCAGGTGGGCGTCGCCGGGCTCGACCCCTCGGTGGAGCCGACGCCCGCGCGGCTGCGCGCCGCGACCGCTGCCGTCCAGGACGCAGGGGTGCGCACCGTCTACTTCGAGACCGAGGCGACTGACGCCGTCACCCGCGCCCTGGCGTCGGCCCTGGGCACCGGCACCGCGGTGCTCGACCCGATGGAGACCGCCCCCGCGGACGGGGCCGACCTCCTGGAGACCGCCGAGGCGAACCTGGCCGCGCTGGAGGCCGGTCTCTCCTGCTGAGCGCGGCGGGCCCGGTCAGCCGGGCCTGATCAGCCGGGCCTGGTCAGCCGGGTGCGGGCACGTCCGCGAAGACCTCGGCGTGCCGCGACAGCCAGGTGAGGCGGTCGAGCGGCCACGCGGTGACGACGGCGCGGCCCACGACGTCGTCGACCGGGACCGTGCCGCCACCGGGCGCCTCCGGGTGGTAGCGGGAGTCCTGCGAGTGCTGGCGGTTGTCGCCCTCCACCCACAGCGACCCCGCCGGCACGACGACGTCGAACGGGTCCTGGCACGGCACCGCGCCCGCGGCGAGGTAGCTCTCGTCGAGCGCGGTGCCGTTGACGGTGGTGGGGCCGCCGACGGCGCACGCCACGCGGTCGCCGGGCAGACCGATGACCCGCTTCACCAGGTGCTGCCCGGCGTCCTGCGGCAGCACGCCGACGAACGCCAGCGCCGCCGCGAGGCCGTGGACGACGGCTCCGTGCGACTGCTGCACCGGCGGGTCGAGCCAGCCGCCCGGGTCGGCGAAGACGACGACGTCACCGCGCTGCAGGTCGAACGGACCCGGGGTCAGCTCGCTGACCAGGATCCGGTCGCCCTCCACGAGCGTGTCGTGCATCGACTCCGACGGGATCACGAACGCCTGCACGAGGAACGTCTTCACCAGGAGTGACAGCACCAGCGCCGTCACGACGACCACGAGGGCCTCGCGCGCTGCTGCCAGGGCCCGGCGGCGCGCCATCGACCTCGGTGCGGGTGCCCGGGGCACCGCTGGGGCTGCTGCAGGTGGGTCACTGGTCCTCCGCGGAGCCGCGCCGGGTACGAGCACCGGGTCGCCACCAGGCTAGGAGCCGACCACCCACCTCCGCCGGAGATCGGCGCAGCCTCCTGCCGACGGGGGAGGACGGCGCTCGCCGTCGTGGTCCTCGGGTGGGACGCGCCGGCGCCCGGCAGACCGCACGCTGGAGGGGTGACCCCGCCCCGGCCCGTGCGCGCGGTGGGCGGGGGGACCGCCGCCGTCGTCCTGGGGGTGGCGCTGGCCGGCTGCGCCCCCGGCGGCTGGTCGGACCTGCCCCCGCCCGGCAGCCCGTGGACGCTCGCCGAGGTCTACGGCGGTGGCTGGGACCGCGCGCTCGTCGCCTGCCCGTACGAGACGCCCGAGACCTTCTCGACCGTGCACGGGCTCCCGTACCCCGGACCCGACCTCACCTCGCGCGACGACGTCCAGGTGGTGGTCCTCCTCGACGGCGAGCAGGTCGTGGAGCAGGACGTCCTCGCCCGCGACGACGTCGACCTGTGCGCCACCGACCTCGGGGTGCTGGACCCCGACGACCGCTTGGTGGTCGACGCTTCGCTGGCGCCGGAGCACGCGGTGCGGCGCCTCAGGTGAGGAGCCGCACGACCCGGGCGTCGAGGTCGTGCAGGCCCTCCAGCGCGAGCGCCGTCGTGGTCTCGGGCAGCCCCGCCTCGGGCCAGGCCACGGTGAGGTGCAGCAGCCCGTCGTCGGGGACGCCGGCCACCCAGTACGCAGCCTCCGTGGTGAAGTCGTCCTCCCCGGCCGACGCGGTGCCGTGGGCCGCGTCGAGCTCCACCTCGCGGTCCCCGACGCGGGCGACCACGCGCACCGCGGACCCGACCAGGTCCACCGCGTCGGGCCCGGGGTCGGCGCCGAAGGTCTGCCGCGACGCGGCGTCGGCGTGGACGCCGCGCGCCTGCACGACCACCGGGAGGAGCAGTCCCTCGGGGCGGGCCCACACGCACCGGAGCCCGGCGGCGATGTCGGGCGCCTGCGCCAGCAGCGCCGGTCCGTGGGCGACGACGCCGAGCCTCTCCGGCAGCTCCACGGGGGTCCAGTCGTCGGTGCTCACGCCTCATGGTCGCGCCCGCCGCCGTCCCCGCCGCGCCAGCCCCCGGGGCGGGCCCGTCGCGTCAGGCCTTCGAGCCCGACAGCGCCAGGCTGCCCCCGAGTCCGATCATCATCACGCCGCCGGTGGCGCTCAGCGTCGAGACCCGCCGCGGCGAGCGGGCGAACCACGCCCGCGCCGTCCCGGCGGCCACCGCCCACGTGCTGTCGCACGCGAGAGCGATGAGCTGGAAGACGACCCCGAGCACCAGCAGCTGCGCCCACACCGGCCCCGCGGCCGGGTCGACGAACTGCGGCAGCACGGCGACGAAGAACGCGATCGTCTTGGGGTTGGTCGCCCCGACCACGAAGCCCTGCCGCAGGAGCCGGCCGGTGCCGGTGGGCGCCCCGGTGCTCACCGCGGTGCGGTCGTGGCGGTGGCGGACGGCCTGCACGCCGAGCCACACCAGGTACGCCGCCCCCGCGAGCTTCAGCACGGTGAACGCCACCACCGAGGCCGCCACGAGCGCTCCCACCCCGAAGGCCACGGCGAGCACCGCCGGCACGGTGCCGAGCGTGTTGCCCAGGACGCTCAGCACGCCGGCGCGGCGTCCGTGGGCGATGGAGCGCCCGAGCACGAACAGCACGCTGGGACCGGGGATGACGACCAGCACGGTGCTGGCGACCACGAAGGCGGTGAGGTGCTCCCAGGGGACCATGATCGGAACCTACTCGCTGACGAGCCCCTCGCGGCGCGCGACCGAGACCTCCCCGGGTCCGGCGGCGCCCTTCTCCCACACCTCGACGACCACGTCCTCGTCGCGCCACGCGCCCAGCGGCACCAGACCCGGGAGCTCGCCGACCGCCGCGTGCACGGCGTCACCGCTCTGGGGGTAGTCGGCCACCGGGTGCCGCCAGTGGCAGGCGAGGAGGGTGCCGCCGTCCTCCAGCACGGAGAGCAGGCCGTCCAGGGCCGCGCGCAGGTCGGGGGCGTCCAGGTAGTAGCCGACCTCCGACAGCACCACCAGGTCGAAGGAGCCCTCGGGCGGGGGGTCGCCGAGGGCCCAGCGCCGCAGCTCGACGTTCTCCGGGACCCGCCCGGCCGCCCGCTGCAGGACGACGGCGGAGACGTCGGTGGAGACCAGCGAGCCGCAGCGCCGGGCCAGCTCGGCGCTGAGCACCCCCAGCGAGCACCCGGGCTCGAAGCCGCGGCGGAAGCTCCTCACGGGCAGCGCCGCCAGCGTCAGGGCGCGCTTGCGCTCCTCGTACCAGCGCTCCGTGAACCCCCAGGGGTCGGCGGAGGTGGCGTAGAGGCCGTCGAAGTACCCGGGCGGGAGCGTCACGAGCCCAGGCTCCCCCGCGGGGGCCTCGTCGGCGACAGCACGCGGGCCCACCGCCCTGCGAGGTGGCGCAGCACCTCGCAGCACCTCGCAGCACCTCGCAGAGACCGGGCGGCGCGGTCGTGCCCCGACGACGAGCAGCGCGGCGACCCGGGCCACCGGTCCGGGCCGAGTCAGCCGGTGGCGTCGGACGGCCCGGCGGGCAGCAGCACCACGGCGTGGTCCGGGCCGCGGGCGGCCCGGACCGTCGGGCCCCACCCGACCAGGGCGAGCACCCGCAGCAGGCGCCGGACGCTCGTGCTGGGCCGCAGGACCAGCACCGGCTCCCCGGCGAGCGAGAGGGAGCACAGGGCGCTCAGCCCGGCGACGTCGATGAAGGCCACGCCGGAGGCGTCGACCACCGGGGGCTGCGCCCACTCGCCCAGGAGGCGGCCCACGGCCGCCAGGGGGGCCCGGCACGCCACGTCGAGCTCACCGGACACGACGACGACGGCGCTCCCGCCCGACCACCTGACGTGCAGGTGGGCGACGGCGGGGTCGTGGAGCGCGTGCTCGCCGGCACCGGACGGCGCGCTGCGCTCCGGGTGCCGCGAGCGGCTCTGCAGGGGGAGGGGTGCTCGGGAGTCCGTCACGGTGACCTCGTCGAGGGGGAGAGGCTCGGGGCCGGACCATCGACCTCCCGGGAGGCTAGCGACCCCTCGGCCGCACCACCAGGGGCGCGGCCCTCACCGGGGGTGGGCGACGTCCCCCACGGCGACCTCGCCGTCGAGCACCGCGCGAGCCAGCCCGTTGAGGGTGCGGCCGCTGGTGAAGGCGTGGGCGCGCATCCGGCTCTTCGCCTCGCCGGCGGTGGTGCCGAGGTGCTCGGCCAGCATCCCCGCCGCCACGGCCAGGTCGTCGTTCGGGGCGACGTCGACGGCGACCAGCTCGCCGGTGGCTGCGCGGTGCACGAGCAGCGCGCTGACCACCGCCGCCAGGTGCGTGAGGACCGAGACCTGGGCCTGCGTGAAGGGGTCGACGCGGTCACGACCCGCGGTGAGGACCCCCAGGGCGGGCCCCGGGGCCCCGGGTGGGCCGGGTCCGTCGGTCGCACCGGGCCGGTCGGTGGGAGCACCGGCGGGGACCAGCAGCGGGAGCACGGCGACGGACCGCACCGGCAGGTCCGGTGGTGTCGCCGAGCTCAGCAGGGGCCAGGGCAGCCGGGCGTGCAGGTCGTCGACGAGCACCGGCGCACCCCAGGTGAAGGCGTCCAGGCTCGGGCCCTGCAGGAGCGTCTGCTGCAGGTCGCAGTAGCCCTCCAGCACGGGGTCCGACCCGCGCAGCGCCGCGCGCGTGTCGACGTCGCGGGCGACGACCACCACCAGGCGGTCCCACCCCACGGCCTCGCGGAGCAGGGCGCAGACCCGCAGCTCGGGAGGCGGGTCCTGCGGGGCGGCGCTCACCGCTGCTCGCGGTCCTGCGGCCGGTGCTCGCGGTGCTCCGAGCGGTGCTCCGAGCGGGGCCGGGGCTGGGGGCGCTGCGGCAGCTCCCCGGTGGCGGCCAGGTCGGCGGCGACCTCGTGCAGCTTGCGGTTGAGGTCCTGGCTGAGGGTCGACAGCAGCGCGAAGGCCTGGTCGGCGCTGAGCCGGTGCCGCTCCATGAGGATGCCCTTGGCCTGGCCGATGACGTCGCGGTGGGCGAGGCCGAGGTGGGTGTGGGCCAGCTGGCGGGCGTCGGCCACCGCGACGGCGGCGTGGGTGGCCACCAGGAGCCCGACCTGCTCGGAGGTGTCGTCGAAGGCCGCCGGTTCGCCTCCGAGCAGGTTCAGGGCGCCGAGGTTGTCACCGTCGACGAACAGCTGCAGGCACAGCATGCTCGGCAGCCCGACCTCGCCGGCGCGGGCCGCGAGGGCCGGCCAGCGGCGGGTCTCGCGGGCGAGCTCGTCGACCCGGGTGCTGCGGTGGGTGAAGACGGCGTCGAGGCAGGGCCCCTCGCCGAGCTCGGTCTGCAGCTCGTCCAGGCGGCGCGCGGACGGCGAGGTCGCGGCGGCCGAGGTGACGGTGCGGCGGGCGCGCACCAGCGAGATGCCGGCCGCCTCGGCCCCGGGGACCAGTGCGACCGCGGTGGTGACGGCGCGGTCGAGCACCTCCTGCGGCGAGGCGGCGCTCTGCAGGGCGCGCGCGAGGTCGGCGAGGTCGCGGGCCAGCCCCTCCAGCCCGTCGGCGGCGCCGCCGTCAGCGCTCGAGGGGCGGCCCCGGTCCTGGACCCGGCTGGAGGCGCGGGTGCCGCGGTCCTCGACGTCCATGGGCTTCCTCCGCTGAGGAGCCCGGCGGGACCTCCCGGTGAGCCCCACCCGCAGCACTGGCGGGCCGGGACCGGGTCGGAGGCGGCCGGGCCGTGGTGGCCGGGGCATCGACCGACGTCGACGGTAGTGGCCGCCGAGGGCCGTCGCGACCCCCCCCACGGGGGTGCCGCTCAGCCGGGAGGGGCTCCGAATCCCGCCGCGGCCAGCACCTCGCGGCCCTGCTCGCCGGTGACCGCCCGCACGAAGGCGTCCGCGAGGTCGCCGTCGCCGGCGCCGCTGAGGGCGGTGATCGGGTAGGTGTTCACCGCCTGCGCGGACTCCGGGAACGGCACGCCCGTCACCTGGTCGCCCGCTCCGACCACGTCGGTGGCGTACACGAGCCCGGCGTCGGCCTCCCCGGAGGTCACCTTGCCCAGGACGTCGGTGACGGAGCCCTCCTCGCTGACCGGGGTGATGTCGACGCCGGTGGCGGCCTCGACCTTCGCGGCGGCGGCCCCGCAGGGCACCTGGGGGGCGCACACGACCACCGAGGCGCCCGGGCGGGCCAGGTCGGCGAACGAGGTGATGCCGGCCGGGTTGCCCGGTGGGGTGGCGATCTCCAGGGTGTTGGTGGCGAAGTCGACAGGGGTGTCGGAGGCCAGTGAGGCGTCGGTGACCTTGCCCATGGTGTTCTCGTCGGCCGAGGCGAACACGTCCGCGGGGGCGCCGGAGGTGATCTGGGTGACCAGGTCGGAGGACCCCGCGAAGCTGAAGGTGACGCTGACGCCGGGGTTGGCGGCCTCGAACTGCTCGCCGATCTCGGTGAAGGTGCTCTTCAGGGAGGCGGCGGCGAAGACGGTCAGGGTCCGCTCCTCGGCCGGGGCGGTGCTGCCGGTGGACGCCGCGGGGGCGGACCCCTGCCCGGTGCCGCCGCACCCCGCCAGGAGCAGCGTCGTGGCGACCGCCGCGGTCGTCGCGGTCAGCGTGTGGAGGCGTCGCACGGCCGGCTCCTCGGTGTCAGTCATGGGGTTCTGACCGCAAGTGCGGTCCCACAGGATCCTAGGCGCCGCAGCTGCGGTTCACGAGGCCGTGTCGGCGTGCTCGTCGGCGGACCGGGAGCCGGTGAGGGTCGTCGCGCCGAGCCCGGCGACGAGCCCGACGACGACGGCCAGCGCCGTGAACGCGACCCGCTCGCCGTGGAAGAACGAGGTCACCAGCTCGGGGCTCCAGGTGCCGGCGGGGAGCGACGCGGTCACCAGCGCGGCGATCAGCGTGCCGACCACCGCCGTGCCGACGCTGGTGCCGACCTCCTGCGCGGTGTCGTTCAGCGACGCGGCCAGGGAGGTGCGGTCCGCCGGGGCGGCGCTGACGAGGGCGACGGCGCAGATGGTCATCACGGTGCGCAGGCCGACCGTCATGACCACCATGCAGGCGGCGATGACGGGGTAGCCGTGGTCGACGCCGAGCGCCAGGCCCGCCAGGGAGGCGGTGAGCAGCCCGGCGCCCACCAGAGAGGCGGTGCGGTGCCCGAGGCGCCGCGCCAGCTGCTCCGACACCGGTGACGCGGCGACCATCGTGATGATGATCGGGAGGTTGGCCAGGCCGGCGCGGACCGGGCTCCAGCCGTAGGCGTACTGGAAGTGCAGGACCATCGAGAACATCACCGCGGCCATGGCGATCGACGTGCCGACCTGCGCCAGGGCGGCTCCGCGGACCGTGCCGTTCCGGAAGACCTCCAGGTCGAGCATCGGCTGGGGGGTGCGGCGCTCGTGGCGGACGAAGGCGACCAGGGCCAGGGCGGCGCCGAGTGCGGACCCGGTGGTGGCCAGCGACAGCCAGCCGTGCTGGATGCCGCTGGTGAGCGTGTAGCAGGCGAGCCCGATCGTGGCGGTCGAGAGGAGGGCGCCCGGCAGGTCGAGGCGGTCGGTGGTGAGGTCCTCGCGGCGGTCGGCCGCGACGCCGAGGCGGACGCCCAGCCAGGCGACCAGGGCGACGGGGCCGTTCACCACCAGCAGCCACTCCCAGCTCACGTGCGCCAGGGCGGTGCCGCCGAGCAGCGGTCCGAGCACGAAGCCGCTCAGGCCGACCACGATCATCACCGTCATGGCGCGCATGCGGAGCGCCTCGTCGTCGAAGAGGCGGAACACCAGGGAGTTGGTGATCGGCGCCATCATCGCGGCGGCCACGCCGAGGGCGGCGCGCAGCGCGATGAGCTCGCCCGTCGTCGTCACCAGGGCTGCGAGGAGGCTGACCAGGCCGAACGCGCTCAGCCCGACGAGGAGCACGCGGCGGCGGCCGAGCCGGTCGGCCGCCGAGCCCGCGGTGAGGAGCAGGCCGCCGAAGGTGAGGGAGTAGGCGCCGGTCACCCACTGCAGGGCGGTGGTGCCGCTGCCGAGGTCACGGCCGATGGTCGGCAGCGCGATGGTCAGCAGGGTGTTGTCGACCATCTCGACGAAGAAGGCCAGGCACAGCGCGAGCAGCGGGACCCACGCCGCGGTGAGCGAGGTGTAGGTGCGGGGGGCGGTGGGGTCGGGGGTGGTCGTGGGCGTCTGGGCGGTCTGCGGTGATGACGTGCTGGTGCTCATGGCGTCCCTCCTCTCGGGTGGTGGCGCTCGCTCTATCGAACGCGGTTCGGTCACTCTAGAACGGTGTTCGGTCGGCGCGCAAGCATGTGGTGGGATGGCGTCATGACCGAGATCCGCCCCGAGACCCGGCCCGAGGCCCGGCCCACCACTCGGTCCGGCGGGCGGCAGCGCGCCTCGCACTCGCTCGAGGCCGTGGTCGGCGAGGCGGTGGCGCTCCTCGACGAGGCCGGTGAGGCGGCGCTGACCTTCCGCGCGCTGGCAGCCCGGCTCGGCGGGGGCGTCGGCAGCATCTACTGGTACGTCTCCGGCAAGGACGAGCTCCTCGCCCGCGCCAGCGACCACGTGCTCGCCGGGGTGCTCGCGGCCACCGAGGGCGCTGCGGGGTCATCGGACCCCGTCGACGACCTGCGCGTCATCGCGGTGGCGTTCTTCGAGGCCGTCTCCAGCCGGCCGTGGCTGGGCGCCTACTTCCTGCGCGACGTCGACCTGCAGCCCAACGCGGTGCTGCTCTACGAGCGCCTCGGCCAGCAGGTGCTGCGCCTGCACCTGCCTCCGCGCGAGAGCTTCCACGCCGTCTCGGCCGTCATGGGCTACGTCATCGGCACCGCCGCCGACCTGGGGCGCCGCCCCGAGGCCGCCGGCGGTGACCCGGTCGAGCACGAGCGCGGCCTGGACGACCTCGTCCAGCGCTGGCGCGAGCTCGACCCGGGGCGGTTCCCGTTCATCCGCCACGTCGTGGAGGAGTTCGCCGTCCACCGGGACGACGAGCAGTTCCTCGCCGGGCTCGACCTCCTCCTCGCCGGCCTGCGGCTCCAGGCCGACCGCCGCGCCTGAGCCCCGGGCGGGGACCCGGCGCCACGGGCACCGACGAGGGCGGCGGCGTCGACGACCTCCTGGCCGGTCAGACACCCGGGGGAGAGCTGCACGCCCGTCCGCCCGCCGTGCTGTTCGACAGGTCCTGACGGGACGCGACGGGTCAGCGGACCAGGCGGTCCAGGGCCAGGCCCGCGAGGGGCGCGTAGGCGGTCACGACCGGCGCGGAGCCGGTGACCAGCAGCGTCGTGGCGCATCCGGTCCCGACGCCCAGCCCGCTGTCGAGGACGGCGTGCACCAGGTGCAACCGCCCCAGGCGCTGCAGCGCCTCCGGCAGCGGCAGGCCCCCCGCGCGCCGGGGGACCACCGACCACGACCAGCGGCGCGCGGCGTCGTCCACCTCCTCCGCGAGGAAGTCGAGCAGGAGCCCCCCGTGGCCGCGGACCACACCGGTGGTGCCGGTCGCCAGCCGGGGGGTGCTCGTCTCGACCGCCGCGATCTGCGGCGACCAGGTCGACCACAGCTGCGGGTCGGCGTACCGCTCCCACGCGACGTCGGCGCTCGCGGGCCCCGCAGCTGCCAGGTGCCGCCTCACGGGTGGCGGACGTCCGCGGTCACGGGGTGGGGGTCGGCAGGGGGACGCCGAGTCCCTCGGAGACCTCGGCGCCGGGCAGCTGCGCGATCAGCCAGCCCGGCAGGGCGAGCTTCGAGCGGCGCAGCCCGGAGCCGATCACCGCGTCCTCGACGTCCAGGACGGCGACGTCCACGAGCACCTGCCACGCGCGCGGCAGACCCACGGGCGTGATGCCGCCGAACTCCATGCCGGAACCCGTGACGGCCGCGTCGTGGCCCAGGAACGACGCCTTGCGGGCGTCGAGGCGGCGGCGCACGAGCCCGTTGACGTCGGCACGGGTGCTGGCCAGGACGACGCACGCGGCGACGCGCTCGACCTCACCGCGCCGACCGACCACCACGACGCAGTTGGCCATGACGTGGGCGGGCGCCCCGGTGGCCTCGACCAGCGCCGCTGTGTCGGCCAGGTCGGGGTCGATCTCGGCGACGCGGACCGCTCCGGCGTGCTCCCACCCGCGCAGGACCTCGGCGACGGGCGGGGCCAGCAGGTCCGGGCGCTCCAGCGCCGGTACCCAGGTGAGCCCTCCGGGGCCTCCCCTCACGCCTCGATCCGGTAGGTCGGGGTGATGACGGCGCGGCCGATCGTGTGGAACAGCGCCGTGAAGGCGACCACCGTCGGCGTGGCGGAGGCGTCGAGGCCGAGGTCGTCGGTGTCCAGGGCGTGGACGGCGAAGGCGTAGCGGTGCGGGCGGTCGCCGGGCGGCGGGGCGGCGCCGGTGAAGCCGGCCCCACCGACGTCGTTGCGGACGGCGGTCCCGCCCTGCAGGACCAGCGAGCCCTCGTCACCGGCGCCGGTGGGCAGCTCGGTCACCGAGGCGGGGATGCCGAACACGGTCCAGTGCCAGAAGCCGGCCGGGGTGGGGGCGTCGGGGTCGAAGCAGCTCACCACGAAGGACCTCGTGCCCTCGGGGAAGCCGCTCCACGCCAGCTGCGGGGAGGTGCTGCCGCCCTCGGCGGAGTGGCGGTCGTCCATCGGCTGTCCGTCGGTGACGTCGGTGCTGGTCACGGTGAACGACGGCACCGCCGGCAGCTGGCCGTAGGGCTCGGGGGCGGTGGGTCGGTCCAGGTCCACGGGGTCTCCTCGGTCTGCGGGTGGGGGGGTGTCGGGCGGGTGCCTCGGACGGGCGGGTCAGTGGTCCTGCGCGGGCGGTCCGACCGCCGGCTCCTGGACGGGGCCCCCGGGGGCCCCGTCGAGCACCTCGTCGACGCCGTGCCCGGGCAGCTGGGCCGTCGCGGCGGCGCTCGGGTCCTCCTCGCCGGCGTCGAGGGTGCTGGCGACGCCGAGCGGGTCGTCCAGGGGGGTCTCTACGGACGGGCCGGGCGTTCCTTCGGAGGTCACGTCCGCCACTGTGCCGGGGGCGGGGAACGCGCGCGACCGGTGGGCGGTGCGCTGCACCGTGGGCGCGGCCGGGTGATCGTGAGCGGGTGCCGGGGCCCGTCCTCGCCTACGCTCGTGCGTGATGATCCCCCTGATCGCCTCCGCGACCGCCTCGAGCTCCCACGGCCTGACCGGGCTGTCCGGGTGGGTCGCCGACGTCATGGACGCCCTGGGGTGGCCGGGGGTGTTCCTGCTGACGCTGCTGGAGACGGTCTTCCCGCCCATCCCCAGCGAGGTGGTGCTGCCGCTCGGGGGCTTCCTGGCCTACCAGGGGCGCATGGGCCTGGTCGCGGTGTTCCTCGCCGCCACCGCGGGCGGGGTGCTGGGCGCGCTGGTGCTGTACGAGCTGGCCCGCCGCATCGGTCAGCGACGCGCCGTGGCCCTGCTGGCGAGGATGCCGCTGATGGACGCCGACGACGCCGACGCCGCCACCCGGTGGTTCCGCCGCCACGGCCGCTCCGCCGTGTTCTTCGGGCGCCTCATCCCGGGCGTCCGCAGCCTGATCTCCCTGCCCGCGGGCGCCGCGGAGATGCCGATCGGGCCGTTCCTGCTCTACACGACCGCGGGGACGGCGCTGTGGAACGCGCTGCTCATCGGCGGCGGGTACGCGCTCGGCTCCCAGTGGGACCGCGTCTCCGGGTACGCCGACGTCTTCGACAAGGTGGTCATCGCCGCCGTCGTCGTGGCGCTCGCGCTGCTCGTGGTGCGGCGCGTCCGCAAGCACCGCGACGCCCAGCGCGCCTGACGGCGCGACACCGCGACCCCCTGCGACCCCCGCGACCCACCGCGCTGCAGCGGCGTCCGGGTGACGCTGCCGCCCGGGGCGGGACGGCCGTCAAGGGGCGCTGCACCCCTGCCGATGCGGGGGCGTGACCTGCCACCGAGACGGCGCCCGCCACTGCTCCTGCGCCCCCGCTGCCGCTGACGTCGCCCCCGGCGCCGACGCGCCCCAGCTGGTGCTGACCACTGCCGACCCCCGCGCCCACGCCGCGCTGCGCGCGCTGGCCTCGCCGCTGGAGGTGGAGGTCGTGGCGACGGGCCCGTCGACGTCGCGCGTCACCGGTGACGTCGGTGCGCTGCTCCTGGCCGCCGTGGGAGCGCTGCCCGTGGCCGGGCTGCCCGCTCCCGCCCCGTCGGACCCGCCGCTGGAGGCCCGTTCGGCCCCCGAGGTCGCCGAGGTCGCCGTTGCGACCGTCCCTGGCGAGACCCCTGCGGTCGACGGACCCCGGCCCCTCGGGCCGGTGCCCCTCGACCTGCGACCCGAGCTGCGCCCCGAGGCCCGTGCGTCCCTGCCGCTGCGCGGCGACCTGCTCTCCTCCCTCACCCGCGAGCTGGAGCGCCAGCGCCCGGGGACGACCACCGGGCTGCTGTTCTGCGCCACCGGTGACCGCGCGCCCGACGGGACCGTGCTCGGCGTCGTCGCCAGCCGCCTGCGGCGCCACGTGCGGCGCAGCGACGCCGTCGCCCACCTCGGGGGCGGCCGCTTCGTCGCCGTGATGTCCGAGCTGCCCCTGGACTCCGGGGAGGCCGCCGCCGCGCGCGTCGTCACCGCCGTCCGCGACGCGCTCGCCGAGCCGGTCGCCACCACGGCGGGCCTGTTCCCGCTGCGCACCGTCGTCGGCGTGCTGGTGCACCCGGGGGAGGACGCCGAGGGCTGGGAGACCCCGCCGACCGCTGAGGACATGCTCGTGGTGGTCGAGCGGGCGATGGAGCGGGGAGACCTGCCCACCGCCTGAGCCCCGCGCGCCGGTCGCCCGGGGGAGGGGTGGTCGCGACAGGTCGAGACCTGCGGGACCATGGGGGAGCGGGTCGGCGCGTCGCCACCCGCAAGAGGAGTCCCCAGATGCCGCCGAGCGCCGACGCGCCCGCCACCCCCCAGCCCGACGAGACCCCCGGAGCCGCTCCCCAGGAGCAGGCCGTGGAGGTCGTCGAGCAGCCCACCGAGCAGCCGGCGGAGCAGTCCGCCGAGCAGCCGTCCGACCAGGCCGGCGAGGCGGACCAGGCTGCCGAGCCCGCCGAGCAGCCCGCCGAGCAGCCGGCCGCCGAGGCTGCCGAGCAGTCTCCCGCGCCCGCCGAGGAGCGTGCCGAGGCGCCTGCTGCCGACGAGGCTCCCGCGCGCGCCCCGCAGCACCCCGTCCCCAGCGCCACCCCGCGCTTCGCCGACCTCGGGCTCGGCCCGGAGCTGCTGGCGGCCCTGAACGACCTCGGCTACGAGGAGCCCACCCCGGTCCAGGCCGAGGCGGTGCCGCACCTGCTCGCCGGGCGCGACCTGCTCGGCCAGGCCGCCACCGGCACCGGCAAGACCGCAGCCTTCGCGCTGCCGCTGCTGCAGCGCCTCGCCGACGCCAGCCGCGCCGGCGAGCCCACCGGCCGCGGCCCCTCCGCGCTGGTGCTCGCCCCGACCCGCGAGCTGGCCCTGCAGGTGGCCGCCGCCACGACGTCGTACGGCTCCGGCCTCGGCGTCCGAGTGCTCGCGGTCTACGGCGGCGCCCCGATCGGCGTCCAGCTGCGCGAGCTGCAGCGCGGCGTCGACGTCGTCGTCGGGACCCCCGGCCGCGTGCTCGACCACCTCTCCCGCGGCAGCCTGGACCTGTCCGGGGTGCGCACGGTCGTGCTCGACGAGGCCGACGAGATGCTCGACGCCGGGTTCCAGGAGGAGATCGAGGGCATCCTCGAGAAGGCCCCGCGCGAGCGGCAGACGGTGCTGTTCAGCGCCACGATGGCCGGCCGCATCGAGCGCATCGCCCGCACGCACCAGACCGACCCGGTGCGCGTCGTCCTCCAGCGCGAGGTCCCCGCGAGCGGTGCGCCGCTGGTCGAGCAGCGCGCCCACGTCGTCCAGCGGGCCTGGAAGCTCCCGGCGCTGCGCCGGGTGCTCGACGTCGAGGCCCCGGCCGCGGCGATCATCTTCTGCCGCAGCCGCGGCGAGGTCGACGAGCTGACCGAGGCCCTCAACGGCCGCGGTGCCCGGGCCGAGGCCCTCCACGGCGGCATGAGCCAGGACCAGCGCGACCGCGTGATGGGGCGCCTGCGCTCCGGCGTCGCCCAGCTGCTGATCGCCACCGACGTCGCGGCCCGCGGCCTCGACGTGGAGCAGCTGACGCACGTCATCAACTACGACGTGCCCGCCTCTTCGGAGGCGTACGTCCACCGCATCGGCCGTGTGGGCCGCGGCGGGCGCACCGGCGTCGCCATCACCATCGCCGAGCCCCGCGAGGCCCGGCACATCAACGGCCTGGAGCGCGCCGCTCGCGCCTCGATCGCGGTGCTCCCGGTGCCCACGGCGGCCGACCTCGCCACCAAGCGCGCCGAGCGGACGGCCCTCGCGGTCGAGGCCGCGCTGACCGGCGACGACGACGGCCCCGCCGGCCGCCGTCGCATCGCCGCGGCCCGCGAGCTCGCGGCGCAGCTGTCCGCCGAGCGCGAGCCGCTGGAGGTCGCCGCGGCGGCCCTGGCGCTGCTCGCCCAGGTCCGGGGCGAGAACACCGACGAGCCCGACGTCCCCGACGCCTCGGTGCGCGCCCCCCGCTCCGGCCCCCGCGCCGGGCAGGAGCGCTCGCTGGGCCGCTCGCCGGTGGGTGGCTCGCGCGGCGAGGGGCGGCGCGCGCCGCTGTCCGCCGCCGGCCCTCCGCGGGCGCGCAAGCCCCGGCTGTCCGGCGACGTCTCCCGGGTCTGGGTGAGCCTCGGCCGCCAGGCGGGCGTGCGCCCGCAGGACCTGGTCGGCGCCATCACGGGTGAGTCGCGCCTGGGCGGCGGCGACGTCGGCACGATCACCGTGCACGAGCGGTACAGCCTCGTCGAGGTGCCCGCGGGTGCCGCTGACGACGTCGTGCAGGCGCTGTCGGGCAGCCTGATCCGGGGCCGCAAGCCCCGTGTGCGCCCGGAGCGCCCCGACCAGTACTGACGTCTGGTGCGCGCCCCGCTCGGCCCCTGGTCTCAGGGGCTGAGCGGGGCGCTCGTCATCACGGGGTCGATGACGGGCGCCAGGTACCCCTGCAGCGGGGTGAACGCGACGATCCCGACGACGGCCGCCACCGCGAACATCGTGGCCACCACGTGCTCGGTCTTGGCGCCGGTCTTGAACAGGCCCGCCGACAGGCGCACCGAGTGGCCACCCACCCAGGTCAGGGGCACGGGGACCCCGCCGACGGTGAGCCAGTCGCCGAGGATGTGGACGACGACGCCGCCGGCCACCGCCCACGGCAGCCACTCCAGGGCGTGGTTGGCCGTCCCGGTGACCCACCAGGCGCCGAGCGCCGAGATGACGACGTTGCCGATGACCGTCTGCTCGACCCTGCCCGGGATCACCACGTGGAGGGCCTGCAGCGCGAGCCCGATGCCGAGGGCGATGACCGCCATCGACGCGTAGGTGTTGTGCGCGGCGAGCGCCGTGAGCAGCCCGAAGATCGCGGGGGCGAGGAGCAGGTCGTGCGTGCCCTGGCGGTGTCCGCCGGCGAGCTTGCCGACGGCGCTGGCCAGCGTCGTGGTGACCGGGCCCCACATGCGCGCCACGGTGGAGCCGGTGGAGCTCGGCATGGCGCCGCGCCAGTGGATGCCGCCCTGGTCGAGGTCCGGCAGCATCGCGAAGCCGCCCCAGGCGGCCACCCACGCCAGCTGCTCGACGGGCCCGGCGACGCCGACCTGCCCCGCCCACGGCAGCGTCGCCGCACCGGCGGCGAGCCCCGACATCGCGTGCGAGTGACCCAGCACCGCGCTCGCCTCCCCGCTGCTGGCAGCTGCTGCTCAGCTGCTCGACCGGGTGACGGCGCGCCACCCGGCGTCACACGCTAGTCACC
>JAKONK010000075.1 GCA_022701985.1 Actinomycetales bacterium | reverse complement strand
TGCCCCGAACGCCTCCGGCAGCCACGCGCAGAGCAGCTCGACGGCCCTCGCCGCGGCACCGCGGCCGCGCCAGCCGGGGAAGACGGCGTAGGAGATGTTCACGTGCAGGGGCCGGTCCGTCCCGGGCGGCGCTGGCTCGAGGTGCGCCTCGACGCCGCCGATGAGCGCACCGCTGCCCGCGACGCAGATGCCGAGGTGGCGGCGGGGGCCGCCGGTCGCCCACTGCTGCCGGTTCTCCAGGATCCACGCGGCGGTGCGCTCCGGCTCGGAGCGGTGCCCCTCGGTGAGCCAGCGGACGGTGTCGTCGTCCTCCCCCGCCAGGTGGGCCGCGAGGTCGTCGGGTCGGAGGCAGCGCAGGACGACGCCGGCCCCCTCCAGCACGACCGCGCCATCGGCGTCGTCGTCCGCGGGCACGTGGTGCTCCTCTCGGTGACGGAAGTCCCTCGCTGCCGGTCTGATCCTGCCCGGACGGTCGCCGAGGCGTCAGCGGCGGAGCGCCCATGATCACGGGTCGAAAAAGGGGTGACGGGCTGTGAGAGGCGCGCCTACCGTCGGCGGGTGCTCAGCTGAGACCGCGACCGTCCCGCGCCCGCGGCCCCCTCCAGGGACCCGGCGGGAGTCCGCCTCTGCCTGAGGACCTCGCGTGCCAGCCCCAGCCCCCGTCCCGACCTCTTCAGCCCACCTCGCCCTGCGCCACGTCGACCGCCGCTACCCGGACCGGGTGGTGCTCCGCGACGTCTCCCTCACCGTCGCGCCCGGCGCCCGCGTCGCTCTCGTCGGCGAGAACGGCGCCGGCAAGACCACCCTGCTGCGGGTGGCGGCCGGCGTCGACACCCCCGACGGCGGCTCCGTGACCCGCCCCGAGCGCATCCGCCTCGTGCACCAGGTGCTCCCCTTCGACGACGCGGCCACCGTCGACGACGTGCTCGACGACGCCGTCGCCAGCGCCCGCGACGTGGAGCGCGAGCTCGCCGCCGCAGCAGACGCCCTGGCCGCAGCCCCACCGGCCACCGAGCGGGCTGCGGCACACCGCTACGACGTCGCGCTCGCCGAGGCGACCGCCGCCGGGGTCTGGTCGCTGGATGCCGAGGTCGAGCGCGTCGTCGCCGGCCTGGGCCTGTCCGGGGTGCCCCGAGTCCGCCGCGTCGGTGAGCTGTCCGGCGGCCAGCGCACGCGCCTGGCCCTCGCCTCGGCGCTGGTCGCTCGCCCGACGGCGCTGCTGCTGGACGAGCCGACCAACCACCTCGACGCCGCCGGTGCCGACTTCCTGGCCGCCGAGCTGCGCTCGTGGGCCGGGCCCGTGCTGTTCGCCAGCCACGACCGGCGCTTCATCGAGGACGTCGCCACGCGCGTCGCGGACCTCGACCCCGACGCCTCGGACTCCTCCGTGACGAGCCACAGCGGCGCCTTCAGCGACCACCTGCGCGCCAGGGCCGACGCCCGCCGCCGCTGGGAGGAGCAGCACGCCGCCGAGCAGCAGCAGCTGGAGGTGCTGCGCCACGAGGTCGCCGTCGGCGCCCGCGACGTGATGCACACCACCGACCCGAAGAGCGAGGCGCGCGCCGCGAAGAAGTTCTACTCCGACCGCGCCGCCACCACGATCGCCCGCCGCGTCCGCTCGGCGCGCAGCCGGCTGGAGGACCTCGAGCGCACCCAGGTCGCCGCGCCGCCCCCGCTGCTGCGCTTCGCCGGGTTCGGTCCTCAGCGCGACCGCCCTGCCGGCGAGGTGCTGGTCGCGCTCGACGACGTCGGGGTCACCGACCGCCTCGCGCGGACGAGCCTCACCGTGCGTCCCGACGAACGCCTGCTCCTCGACGGACCCAACGGCAGCGGCAAGTCGACGCTGATCGCGGTGCTCGTGGGCTCCCTGGCCCCCGACCGCGGCACCCGGTCCGCGTCGCCCGGAGTGCGGGTCGGCCTGCTCGCGCAGGACGTCACGTGGCCCGACCCCGCGGCGACCAGCCAGCAGGTCTACCTGCGAGCCGTCGGCGAGCACGCGCCACCGCTGGTCAGCACCGGTCTGGTGAGCGCCCGCGACGTCGACGGGCCCGTCGGCGCCCTCTCGGTCGGCCAGCAGCGGCGGGTGGCGCTCGCCGTCCTGGTGGCCGACCCGCCGGACCTGCTGGTGCTCGACGAGCCCACCAACCACCTCTCCCTCGGGCTGGCCGAGGAGCTGGAGGCGGCGCTGGTGGAGTTCCCGGGAGCGGTGGTCCTCGCCAGCCACGACCGGTGGCTGCGGGAGCGCTGGACCGGGCGCCGGGTCGAGCTCACCGCGCCTGCTGCGGTGTGAGCAGCGGGCGCAGGACGCCGTCGGCCGCTCAGAGGGGGGTGAGGAAGAGGCCGCACAGGTGGGTGGGCGCACCGGTGGCCACGGGCTGCTCCGCGGCCAGGTCGAGCAGCACCTCCTGCAGGCGCCGCGCCTGGTCCGCGTCGAGCGCCAGCGGCAGCCAGGACAGGACGACCGCCGGCGCGGCGCCCTCGTGCGCGGTGGCGTCCCCCGGAAGCCACCGGGTCCCCGCCGGCGACACCGACAGGCGCAGGTCGTCACCGCTCCCGCGGTGGAGCAGCAGGTCCCAGCTCAGCAGACCCCGCTGGAGGGCGGCTCGTGCCAGTGCCTGGAGGAACGGCCGGCGGCCCGCGGCGTCCACCTCGTCGAAGACGGCGGTGACGTCGGTCTCGGGGAGGAGGTCGAGCGAGCCGCGCAGCACGGCCGGTGCGCTCCAGGTGACCACCGGTCGCCCGGAGTGCTCCCGGCGCGAGACCTCGCGGAGCACCCCCAGGCGGTGGAGCCGCGCCACGTGGTGCGCCGTCCGCTCGGTGGTCCAGCCCAGCTCCTCGGCGGCTCGGGCCGTCTCGGCGGAGCGGCCGCAGAAGACCCCGAGCACCTGCCGGGTGCGCGGGTCGAGCAGCGCGCGGACCGCGGCGGTGTCGCGGAGCTGCACCTCGTCGGGCTCGGTCACGGCGGCGGCTCCCTCGCGCGGTCGGCTGCTGGCTCGACGGCGACGCTAGCGCCGGAGCGGCTCAGCGGGACCCCTGGAGGGCTGAGCCAGCCGCGCGCAACCGTGCCGCCATGCGCCCCGCACCGCACCCCGCACCGGCCGCCGTCCTGGCGCACCACCTCGTCACCGGCCTGGCGGTCACCGCGCCCTGGCTGTTCCTCCTCCCGCGGGCACAGAGCTCCGGCGTGCCGCCGGTCGCCGTGCTGCTGGGTGTGGTCGCCGTCGTCCTGCCGCTGCTGGCGGTGGGGCTGCTGCGACGCCGACTGCACGCCGAGGGCCTCTCCGGAGGACTCCGGACGCCGGCGGTGCGTGTGCGCCTCGGTCTGCAGCGTCCGGGCCGGTCGGCGGTCCTGCGCTGCGGCCTGCCGGCGGCGCTGGCCGCGGTGGTCCTGCCCGCGGCCGGGCTCCCCGTCGAGGCTGCCCTGCACCGGACGGGCTGGTTCGACGCGTGGCCGTCGACGGGACTCCCGCTGGCCCCGTCGACGGGGACCCTCGTGCTCTGGGTGGTGGTCGCCGTCGTGGTGGGCCCCGTGGTCGAGGAGCTGCTCTTCCGCGGGCTGCTCCAGCCCCTGCTGCCCGGTGGGGCGTGGGGTCGCGAGGTGGGCGGGAGCGCGCTGTTCGCCGTCTACCACCTGTGGCAGCCGGCGGCGTGGGTCACCGTGTGGCTGGCGACCCTGCCGGTGGCCTGGGTGCGGGAGCGGACGGGCTCGACCTGGCTCGCTGCCGGGGTCCACGTCGGGGTGAACGCCGTGGCGCTGGCGCTGTTCACGGTCGGGGTGCTGCAGCGCTGACCTCGGGCCGGTCGAGCCACTCGACGAGCAGCGCCCGCTCCGGGTCGCTGAGGCCTGGGAGCTGCGGGGCCAGGGCCCGGAAGGCGATGACCGTCGCCGCTGCCGACTGCTCGGCCGTCGTCGTCCCCCCCGCGAGGCCGGGGACCAGGACGGCGGCGGCCACGGCGTCCCACGCCGCGGCGGCCAGGTGCGGGTCGCGGTCGGGCACCGGGGTGGCGAGGAGGGTCTGGATGACGCCGGTGCCGGCGGACTGCACCAGGTCGACGCAGCGCTCCTCCGGCACGCGCAGCAGGCCCGCGAGCGCCACGCGGTGCACGCGCGACCGCAGCACCTCGCGTCCGGCGCGGGCGGCGCCGGAGCGCAGCACGCGGGCCGGGTCTCCCAGCAGCCGGAAGACCTCGGGGTTGGCGACGCCGAAGTCGACCTGGGCGGCGAACGCCGCGCGCAGGTCGTCGACGGGGTCGGCACCGCGGCCCGCCTCGGCCTGCGCCTGGAGGGCCTTGGCCGCGACGAAGTCGTCGGCGGCGCGCTCGGCGACGGCGTCGAGCAGGCCGTCCTTGTCACCGAAGAGCCGGTAGATCGTGGGTGCCTGGACGCCTGCCGCCGACGCCACCGCACGCGTGGTCACCGCCGAGGGGCCGTGCTCCCGCAGCAGCCGGGCTGCCACCTCCACGAGCCTGCTGCGCACGGCGTCGCGACCGGCGGGGGCTGCGACCGGTGCCTGCACGTCCTCGCCGACCATCATGTTGCCGACGATAACAAATAGGTGGTACCACTGTGTTACCGCCGATCCGGCGAACCTGGTTCCAGCGTTAGCGAGACTGCGATGATCGTCATCACCGGTGCGACCGGCGCCCTCAACGGCGCGACCACCGACCACCTGCTGAGCCGCTTCCCCGCCGAGGAGCTGGTGGTCGTCGCCCGCGACCCGGAGAGGGCCGGCCGGTTCACCGACGCCGGCGTCACCGTCCGCCGCGGCGACTACGCCGACGCCGGCACCCTGGCCGCGGCCTTCCGGGGCGCCGACCAGCTGCTGCTGGTCTCCGCCAGCGACCCCACCGCCGACGCCGTGGCGCTGCACACCGCCGCCGTCGACGCCGCGGTGCGGGCGGGCGTCGGGCACGTGCTCTACACCAGCCACCAGGGCGCCTCACCCGTGACGCCCTTCGGCCCCGGGCGCGACCACGCCGCCACCGAGGCGGTGCTCGAGCGGTCGGGGCTGCCGTGGACCTCGCTGCGCAACGGCTTCTACGCGCACAGCCTCACCTGGCTGACCGGCGACTGGCGGACCACCGGCGCCATCACGGTCCCCGCCGACGGCCCGGTCTCGTGGACGGCTCGCGAGGACGCCGCCGAGGCCGCCGCCGTGGTCATCACCCGCATCGCCGCCGGGGAGGCCGGCCTCGGCGGGCCGCTCGTGCTCACCGCCGACGGGGCACCCACGTTCACCGACGTCGCTGCCCTCGCCTCGGACATCACGGGGCGCGACGTCGAGCGGGTGCTCGTCGACCCCGAGGAGTGGGTGGCCACCCAGGTGGCCGCAGGTCGCCCCGAACGCGTGGCGCGCTTCACGCTGGGCTTCTACGAGGCCGCGGCGGGCGGCTTCTTCGCCGGGACGTCACCCCTGCTGGGCGACCTCCTGGGTCGTCGCCCGGCGACCGTGCGCGACGTCCTCTGACCCCCCGGAAACGCGTCGACACGGACGGGGCCGAGAGGGAGGCTGCCGGTGATGCCTGACGACGACGAGGTCCTGAGCGGAGGCAACAGCTCGGCGGTGCACCGCCGCGGCGACGAGGTGCACCGCACCACCGGACCCTGGACGCCGACCGTCCACCGGTTGCTGGAGCACCTGCACTCCCGCGGGGTGACCTTCCTGCCCCGCCCCCTGGGCGTCGACGAGCAGGGTCGCGAGGTGCTGACGCACCTGCCCGGTGCCGTGCCCGCGTACCCGATGCCCGCCCACGTCTGGGCCCCCGCGGTGCTGGCGACGGTCGGGTGGTGGCTCGCCGACGTGCACGCGGCGTCGCGCGGCTTCCTGGCAGCGGCGCTCGACCCGGGTGGGCAGCCGGGTGAGCCGCTGGTGTGGCAGCAGCCCGTCCGCGAGCCGGCGGAGGTGGTCTGCCTCAACGACGTCGCCCCGTACAACGCGGTGTTCGACGACGACGGCGCGCTCACGGGCTGGATCGACGTCGACACGGCAGCCCCGGGCCCCCGGGCGTGGGACCTCGCGCACGCCGCGTACCGCTTCGTCCCGCTCTCGGGCGTCGACGGCCACGGCGCGGGCGCTCCGGACCTCGCGCGGTACCGGCGCCGGCTCACCGCGCTGTGCCAGGCCTACGCCACCTCCGGTGACGAGGTCGCCGTCACGCCTGCGGACGTGCTGGCGACCCTCGGACCACGGCTGGAGGCGCTGGCCGACGACGCCGAGGCCCGCTGCACGGCCGGTGCTGCGCACCTGGAGGGTCACGCCGAGCACTACCGCGCCGAGGCCGCGTGGCTGGCGGAGCACGAGGCGGAGCTCGCCGAGCCTCCCGTGGCGCAGCTGGTGGTGGTCAACGGCCCGATCGCGTCGGGCAAGTCGACCACCGCGGCAGCCCTCGCCGCAGCCGCGACCTCCCTCGGGCGCACCGCCGCGGTGGTGGACGTCGACGACGTCGCGGAGGCCGTTGCAGCCCCGGGCGCAGGCGCCAGCGGGCTGTGGCTCTCGGCGCACCACGCCCACGGCGCGCTCGTGGCGCGGTGGCTGCGGACCCCGCTCGACGTCGTCGTCGCCGTCGGCCCCTTCCACTCCCCCGCCGAGCGCGCCGCGCTCGTCGACGAGCTGCCCCCCGGGACCGCCGCGCACTGGGTGCTCCTCGACGCCCCCGTCGAGACCACGCTGGAGCGGGCCCAGGCCGACCCCACCCGGGGCACCTCGAAGGAGGAGGCGTTCCACCGCGAGCGGCACGAGCGCTTCCGCCGCCTGGTGCCGGGCTCCTCCGAGCTGCGGTCGGCGCAGGTGTTCGACACCTCCACCACGTCGACGGACGAGGTCGTCGCCGCGGTGCTCGCCGCGATGGGCTGGCGCCCTGCTCCGACCGGGTGAACCTGGAGTTGCATGGATCATGGCCCTGTGCAGGCGGTCTGGACAGGCGTTCGACTGTCGGGGGTTGTCCCTAGCGTCATCTCCATGACCTGGACCGGTGCCGAGGCGCCCCACGAGGGCGCACCGGCTGCTGCTGGTCTGGACGGCACCGGGGGCGGCGGGGCTCCCTGGCAGGGCGAGCCGCTGGCACCCGGGGCCCTCGGTGCCGACCCCACCCCCGGCTCCGGCGGGGCCGGGGCGCCGCTGCCCGACCTGCCCCCGCCACCCCTCACCGGCCCCCTCGCCGAGGCGCTGGCCGCCGCGCGCTCCGCTGCTGACGGCGCCTCCCGGGCCGCTCGCCACCTCGCCTCGACCGGGCCGCGCCAGCGCGTGCAGGCCCTGCAGGAGACGGCACGGCTGCGTCACGTCACCGACGCCGTCCTGCTGGCCCTGACCGCGAGCTCCACCCCCGAGGACCTCACCACCGTCGGTGCGACGTCACCCACCGACCTGCTGCTCACCCACACCGGTGCCGACCCCCGCCGGGCGACGGGTGAGGTCCACCTCGCGAAGGCGCTCACCGCACCCGTCGCCCCTCTTCGCGTCCCCCTCGGCGACCCGGGCGCACCGGCGGACGCGGCCGGCCCGGATGTGTCCGCCGGTGGTGAGGGCCTCGGCCGGGTCGGGGAGCAGCACGCCGCCGGGGCCATCTCCACCGACGTCGCCTCCCTGGCCCGGCGCACCGTGGAGTCCCTGCCGCGCCGCATCCAGCGCGCCTCCGGCGCCCAGGCCGACGCGCTGCTCGCCGAGAGGCTCCCCGGGCTGACCCACCCCGAGGCGGTCATCGCCTGCACCGTGCTCGCCCACACGCTCGACTCCGACCGCGCTGACCGCGGCTTCGACCCCGACGACGTCGACCGGCGCCACCTCACGATCACCGTCCACGACGACGGCTCCGTCGACGTGCGCGGCCACCTCGACGCCATCACGGGCGCGGAGTTCAAGGCCGCCATCGACCACCTCTCGAAGCCTGACCCGTCGGCGCGCGCCCTCCTCGCCGACGCCGCCGGCACGCCCGGCCTCGCGGACGAGCCCCTCCCCGGTCTCGGCGAGCCGGACACCGACGAGGGCGCAGGTGCGGACGAAGGCACCGGCGCCGGCACGGGCACGGGCACGGGCCGCCAGGGCTCCGGGCGCAGGGGCTCCGCCGTGCGCGTGCGCGACCCGCGCACCCCGGGCCAGCGCCGAGCCGACGCCCTGGCCCAGCTGACGCGACTGGGCCGCACCGGAGACGAGACCCGCGGCGGGGAGCCGCCGCGCATCATCGTCACGGCCACCGCGGACCAGCTCGCCGGTGTCCCGGGTGCCGGGCTCGCCACCTGCGAGACGACCCGCCGGCCGCTGACCACGACGCAGCTGCAGCACCTGGCCTGCACCGCGCTCCTGCACGCCGTGACCCTGTCCTGCCAGGGCCCGCAGGCAGCGGCGCTGGCCCTGGGCCGCACGGTGCGCCTCTTCAGCCCCGCCCAGCGCCGCGCGATGCTCGCCCGTGACGGCGGCTGCGTCATCCCGGGCTGCACCGCCCCGCCGGGGTGGCTGGAGGCGCACCACGTGCACGACTGGGCCGAGGACGGCCCCACGGACGTCGACCTCGGGGTGCTGCTGTGCGGACGGCACCACCTGCTGGTCACGCTCGGGGTCTGGGCGGTGCGCGTGGTGGGAGGGGTTCCGCAGGTGCGTCCTCCCGCGACCGTCGACCCCCTGCAGCGCTGGCTGCTGAACCCTCGACGAGCCGTGGCGCACTCGACCGCCAGGCGGGCCGAGCAGCTGCTCCTGCCCAGCCCTCACCACGTCGACGACCACGACCACGACGACGGGCGGGTCCCCGACATCCCCTCACCCCGCAGCACCTGCGCGTGCTGAGTCACGGCACCAGCAGCCCGGCCTCACCCAGGCCACCCAGCCGCACCCGACCTCGGAAGCACGCGCGCTCGTCGAGGAGGGTGGCGGCGTGGGGTGCTGTGGGGCCGTGGGAAGTCCGGCAGGGTGGCGTGATGGCCTTCGAGCAGCCCGGACCGGATGACGCAGACCGCCGGCGCCCGGCGTCTCACCCCCGCCGGCGGTCCGCAGCGGTCTTCGTGGTCGCGGCCCTCCTCGGCGCACTGGTGTGGGGCGCCTGGCTCGGTCGGGACCACGAGGCCTCCTACGACGTGGTCACGGGCACCACGCAGTACCCGTACGTGACGCTGCAGGTCCTCGGCTGTGCGCTCACCGTCGGCGTCGTCGTCGCCCTCCTCGCGGCGTGGCGCCACCCCCTGGTCGGCGCCGGCGGGGTGGGTGCGGGGTTCCTCGTGGCGTGGACGGTCGAGGCCGGCACCTCGGACGACTCCGGGCTGTACCTCGTGGGCGCGCTGCTGCTGGCGGTGGGGCTGGCCCTGGGCACCGCGGTCGCGGCGGGCGTCGGCGCGGGAGCAGCGGCCCTGGTCCGCGCCGCTCGGCGTCGCCGGGGACCACGCCCGGCCTAGCGCCCGGCCTCGTCGACCACGTCGGCCTCGCCGGCCTAGCGCCCGGCCTCGTCGACCACGTCGGCCTCGCCGGCCTCGTGACGACGACGCGGGGGCGTCCCGCCCGCACGGGTCGGCGGGTCTCCTGGCGGCGGGGTGGTGATGCCGGCCTGCCAGCAGGTTCTGCGGCCGCTCGTCACCCTCGGGATATTCCGGTTCACCGCGCACGTCCAGGTGCCCGGGAAGCGGGAATCCGACCGGGAGCAGACGTGACCCAGGTCACACCACGTCGACCGTGACGTTTCCGCGGCAGCTGACTCTCACCTTCTGTCGAGCGCACCAGCCCGGTGCGCTCAGTCCGCCACAGGAGGAGAACCCATGTCGCAGACCACTCCCGCCACGGTCGCCAAGAGCACCTCCGCCACCTCGAACGGCAGCTCGAACGGCAGCTCGGCCGGCACCGGCCTGGTCACCGCCCAGGGCGGCACCACCATCGCCGACACCGTCGTCTCCAAGATCGCCGGCATCGCCGCCCGTGAGATCCACGGAGTCCACAACCTCGGCGGCGGCGCCTCACGCGCCGTCGGCGCCCTGCGCGAGCGCATCCCCGGCGCCACCACCAACCACTCCCAGGGCATCTCCGTCGAGGTCGGCGAGAAGCAGGCCGCCGTCGACATCACCCTGATCGCCGAGTACGGCGTCGCCATCGCCGACCTGGCCGCCGGCGTGCGCCGCAACGTCATCACCGCCGTCGAGCGCATGACCGGCCTGGACGTGACCGAGGTCAACATCGAGGTCAGCGACGTCTTCATCCCCTCCGAGGACGGCGACGACGACGAGCCCGCCAAGGCTCCCCGCGTCCAGTGACGACCTGAGCACCAGCGCCTCCGCCCCCGCCGGCACCCACCGGCGGGGGCGGAGGCGCGTCAGCGCTCGGACGCCGAGGCAGCCCTCTCGGCGCGGCGCTGGCGGAGGCGGCCCACCAGCATCGACAGCCACGCCAGGGCCAGCACGCCCGTGGAGGTGCCGAGCGCGACGTCGCCCCCCTCGGCCTTGACCACGGCGGCGCCCAGCAGGGCCCCGAGTCCCATGGCGACGATGGCCAGGAACCGGTCCGAGGCGACCCGCCAGCCCTGGCGGCCCCCGCCGAGGCGGCTGTCGCGGGAGAGGTTGGCCAGGGTGTTGGTGACGACGACGGTCGTGATGTCGGCGTTGCCCAGGGGCTTGACCGCCGCCACCTGGGCGCCCATGAGCGCCGCCAGCACGCCGGTGATGGTGAGCAGGTGCCAGGAGGCGAGGTCCCCGAGCGCCCACCACGCCGCGGTGAGCCCGAGGGCCACCAGCACGGACAGGCCCAGCACCCAGGCCCCGGCCCGGGTCAGCCGCGGCGGATGACCGCGCCCGACCACGCGGCCGCCGATGATCGAGCCGACCACGAACCCACCGAGCGCCACCGCGTTGTTCAGCAGCGGGATGTCGCCGACCCCCGCTGCGGCGAACCCGATGAAGAGCACGTTGCCGGTCATGTTGCCGGTGAAGACGCGGTCGAGGGCGAGGTAGCTGACGGCGTCGATCGCGCCGGTCGCGGCGGTGAGCAGCAGCAGACCCGTGACGTACCAGGCGGTCCCGGCCCGAGCGGCGCTCACCGGTGCGCCCGGTCGGAAGGTGCGTGGGACCAGGAGGCGACGATCACCGTGGGACGGTACGCGACGAGAGCCCCGCGGACGGGGACCCGCTCCCACATCGCCGCACGGTCCCCGCGCCGGCGCGAGACCGGGTGCTGCACCGGTCGACCCGGGAGGGGGCGGCCTCAGCGCGCGACGGCCGCCTCCAGCAGGCGGCGGTGGTCCAGGACCCACGCCGCGCTGCGGGTGCGCCAGGTGATGGACCACAGCAGGGGGAAGCCGTCGTCGGTGACGGCCTGCTCCGACGCTGGTCCCACCCCGTGCAGGACCGCCTCGGAGCGCGCGGAGCGCACCGCGACCTCCACGATGACGTCGACGAAGCCGCGCCGCTGCGCCCGCGACAGGCGGTAGCCGTCGAGCAGCAGCCCGACCTGCCGGGCGCGCACCTCGGCCGCGGGCAGTCCGTGCGCCTCGGCGACGTCGTCGTCGTGGAGCTGCGCGTTCAGCCACGCCGCCTCGGCCAGCTCGACGACGACGGGGACGGGGCCCGCGAACTCCCAGTCGATGAGGGCGTGCGGGCCCCGGTGATCGGCGACCACGTTCCACGGCCCGACGTCCCGGTGCCCGAGGACCACCGGACCGCTCCCGGCGCGGGCGAGGTCCTCACCGGGCCACTCACGCCACTGCTCGCCCACGGGCAGCTCGAAGCCCGCGGCGGCGGCGTGCGCCCGGCGCAGCAGGTCGCCCAGCAGCGGCACCGCCTCGTCCGACCACGCCCGCGGGTGGGGACTCGTGCCGGGCACGAACGTCAGCAGCTCGTTCCCGTCGTCGTCGGTGCCGGGCTCGACCACCCGGGGGGCGCCGGCGAAGCCGACCCGCTCGAAGTGCCGCAGCAGCGCCAGCACCGCCGGCGTGCTGGGCGTGCGCTCGCGCAGCACCACCTCGCCGCGGCGGCGCGCACGGGAGGGGTGCTCACCAGAGCCCTCGGTCCGCAGGGGGACGGCCTCGTCACGGGTCACGGCGACGACGCTCGCAGCCACCACCCCGGCAGCGCCACGGCATTTGCGCGTCAGTGCATGTGCATGCCGCCGTCGACGCTGAACGTGGTCCCGTTGACGAACCCGGCGCCGTCGGAGAGCAGGAACGCCACCGCCTCGGCCACGTCCGCCGGCTGGCCCACGCGCCCGGCGGGGATGCCCGCGGCCATGCGGTCCTTGCGCTCGTCGTCGAGGGCGCCACCCATGATGTCGGTGTCCACCGGCCCCGGGACCAGCGCGTTCACGGTCACGCCGTGCGGACCCAGCTCGCGGGCGGCGCCGCGGGCGAGCCCGAGCACCGCCGCCTTGGCCGCGGCGTACGCCGACTTCGAGAAGGTGCCGCCACCGTCGAGCGCCGTGACCGACGACGTCAGCACGATGCGCCCGTGCCCCGCCGCCACCATGCGCCGCCCGGCCGCCTGCACCAGCAGCAGCGAGCCGGTGGCGTTGACCGCCATGACGCGGTCCCACTCGGCCAGGGTGACCTCGAGCAGCGGCGTCGGGCTGGGGATGCCGGCCAGGTTCACCAGACCCGCCACCGGTGGCAGCTGGGGCGCCTCGCCCTCGAAGGCCGACGCGAACGCCGCCGCGACCGCGTCCGGCGACGTGACGTCGCACGCCAGCCCCAGTGCCGAGGCCCCCTGCGCCAGCTCGCCCGCCAGCTCGTCGGCCCTCCGCCGGACGCCCCCGCCGTCGACGTCGAGGAGCAGCAGGCTCCACCCGTCGCGGGCGAGCCGGTGCGCCACCGCCCGGCCGATCCCCCGCTCCGAGCCCGCGCCCGTCACCACCGCCGTCCGCTGCTGCGCCACGCCCGTCATCCCCTCCGCCAGCCCCGTCTGCCCCGCCGGCCCGGTCAGGCCAGGTGGCGGGCGATGAACTCCACCGCGGCGACGTCGTCGACCGCGCCACCGCCCTCGTGGCCGTTGTAGGGCCACACCTGGATCTCCTTCTCCACCTCGCGGCCGCCGCCCCACGCCGCGTGCGCCGCGAACGGCCCCGACGGCGGGACCACGGGGTCCATCAGCGCGGCGGTGAAGCGCGCCGGCGCGGTGGCCCGGCGGGCGAAGCCCACCCCGTCGACGAAGTCGAGGGTGCGGTGCACGGCGTCGACCTGGTCGCGGTGCACCGCGAGGTAGCGCCGCACCTCGCCGAACGGGTCGGCGTCGGTGATGACCAGCGCGCGGCGGATCTCGCACAGGAACGGCACGTGGGCGACGACGGCGGCCACGTCGGGCACGAGCCCGGCGACGGCGATGGCGCACGCCCCGCCCTGGCTGCCGCCCATGACCGCCACCCTCGCCGGGTCGACCACGGCCAGGGTGCGCGCGGCGTCGACGGCGCGGGCTCCGTCGGTGAACATCCGGCGGTAGTAGTGCGTCTCGGGCGAGGTGATGCCGCGGGTCATGAAGCCGGGGTGCTGGGCACCGAGGCTGGCCGGGTCTCCGGTGCCCGGGTCGGGGGTGCTGCCGGAGCTCCACACCGAGCCCTGGCCGCGGGTGTCCATGTGCAGGTGCGCGAAGCCGCTGCTGGCGAGCAGGAGGTCCTCGGTGGCCTCCCCGCGGCCGCCCCCGTACCCGACGTACTGCACGACGGTCGGCAGCCGCTCCCCGCGCTCGGCACGCTCGAGGGCCCCCGCCGGCACCCGCAGCCACGCCTTGACGGGCTGCCCGGCGAACCCCGGGAAGGTGACGTCGTACACGTCGACGGTGCGCAGCGGCGTCGCGACGGGCTCGACGACGACGGCGCCGCCGGTGGCGCGGGAGTCCGCCAGGGTGGAGTCCCAGAACTCGTGCAGCCCCTCGGGGTCGCGGTGGTCGGGGGTGCGGGTCTGGAGCTGCTCGAGCGGCAGGTCGGTGAGCACCCCCCGATCCTCCCCCCTGGGAACACGCACGGCGGCACGGGGCGTTCCCGTGCCGTGCCTGCGCAGAACAGCCCCCTGACGGTCGAGATCTGGTCCGACGTCGTGTGCCCGTGGTGCTACGTCGGCAAGCGCCGCTTCGAGGCGGCGCTGGGCCGCTTCGAGCACGCCGGTGACGTCGAGGTCACCTGGAGGGCCTTCGAGCTCGACCAGCACGCCTCCTCCCACCCGGAGGGCACGCAGGTGGGCCCCGACGACTACGCCCAGCGCCTGTCCGCCAAGTACGGCACCGGCCTCGAGCGCGGCCGCGAGATGGTCTCGTCGATGACGGAGACGGCCGCCGCGGAGGGCCTGGAGCTGCGCTTCGACCGGGCCGTGAAGGCCAACACCGTCGACGCCCACCAGGTCGTCCACCTCGCGCTGGAGCGCGGCGGTCCCGAGCTGCAGGGCGCCGTCAAGGAGCGCCTGCTGCGCGCGTACTTCACCGAGGGCGAGGCCGTCGGCGACCGCGCTGCGCTGCAGCGCCTCGCCGTCGAGGCCGGCCTGGACGCCGACGAGGTCGCCGCCGTGCTGGCGGAGGGCCGCTACGTCGACGCCGTCCGCTCCGAGGAGGCCGAGGCCTCCGCGCTGGGCATCACCGGCGTGCCGTTCTTCGTCATCGACAGGAAGTACGGCGTCTCCGGGGCGCAGTCGCCCGACGTGCTGCTGGGTGCGCTGCAGCGCGCCTGGTCCGAGCGCACCCCGCAGCTGGTCATGACCGGCGCCGCGACGGGCTCGACCAGTGGCTCGACCGGTGGCTCGACCGGTGGTGCGGCCGACGGCGCCGACGGCGGGGCCTGCGGCCCCGACGGCTGCGCCCTCTGACCCGTCAGCGCAGGGTGGGCCAGCCGTAGCGGTGGGCGGCCTCGCTGGTCGCGTGCCAGCGGCCCGTGAGCGGTGAACGGCGGAACACCCCCAGCGAGCCCAGCGGCGCCACCACCACCTCGATGCGCCGCTCCTGCCCCGGCGGGGGCAGCCGCAGCTCGCCGGCCTTCTCGTGGAGCAGGCGGTACCAGCCGGGGTAGTCCTCCAGCTGGAGCACCGCCTCCTCGCCGCCGGGCACCCGGGTGACCACGAGCTCGCCGTCGTCGAGCGTGGGGCCGGAGAGCTGGTCGGGCACGCGCCCGAGGTGCAGGTCGTCGTAGCCCGCGCCCGACAGGCCCGGGTAGTGCACGTCGTTCGAGGCGATCGGCACGCGCCCCACCGGCACCGGCAGCCGCAGCTCGTCGCTGAGGCGGGTGGCGTGGTCGGTGAGGGCGCTGGAGGCGCGGCTCCAGGCCACCAGCGCCTCGGCCCGGGGGCCGTACCAGGAGGCCAGCAGCTCCAGGGGCAGGTCGTCGCGGCGCATCCCCTCGGCGAGCCAGCGGGTGACGCCGACGTCGGGGCGGCTCCAGCCCAGCACGGCGAGGGTCAGCGCGAGCAGCGGCGACCAGTGGTCGGTGTGGTCGGCGCGGGGCGCGTCCGGGGCCGGAGCGACCGGCGCGGTGCGCGCGGCGGGGTCGGCCAGGGCCGCCCACAGCACCTCGCCGCAGGCGGCCGAGGCCGCACGGCGGCTGAGCAGCTCACGGGGCCGCGACTGCGAGTTGAGCACGGGGGGCGTCCTCTCCGACCGTTGACCTCCAGGTGTCCGTCACTGCGTACGGCACCGCGCGCCCGAAGGCCAGCAGGACACGCCCGGCTGCGCACGACGTGTCGGACCCGTCATCCACACTGCCCAGGACCCACGGCACCACCCCCAGCACCAGCACCAGCACCACGACGACGACTCGGGAGACGGCGCATGCGGCGAGCAGCCGGGCACGACGACGGCGGCGCGCCGGGCGGCGGGGCCCCGACGGCCTGGTGGCACTCCCCGCGCGACCTCCTCGCGGTCCTGGAGTGCGACCACCGCCTGCGCCTGGAGCACGCCGCGACCTCCGGCGTCCTGCCCCGCCCGCCGGCGGCTGCCGACGGCTCGCTCGACCTCGTGGCGCAGCACGGCCTGGTCCACGAGCAGGAGGCGCTGGAGGCCCTGCGCGCCCTCGTGGCGCGCCGCGGCGGCGAGCTGGTCGAGATCGCCGCGCCCGGGCTGGGCGACGACGCCGTCCTCACCGCCGGCGGGCTGACGCGGGCGGCGCTGGAGGCCCAGGTCGACGTGGTCTACCAGGCGGCGCTCGTCGTCCCGCCCGCCGGCGGTGGCCCCGGCGGGTTCCTGGGGTACGCCGACTTCCTCACCAGCGTCGACCTGGTCACCGGTGAGCCGCTGCTCGACGAGGCCACCGGCCGGCGGCGCTACGAGCCCGTCGACGCCAAGCTCGCCCGCACCGCCCGGCCCTCGGCGGTGCTCCAGGCGGCGGCGTACGCCGACGCGCTGGTCGGGCTCGGGCAGCCGCAGCCGAGGGAGGTCCACCTGTGGCTGGGCACGGGGACGGTGGAGTCCGTCTCCGCCGCCGACCTCCTGCCGCTGGTCGCCGAGTACCGCGAGCGCGTGCTGGCGCAGCAGGCCGGCGAGGCGGTCGTGCCGGAACCGGCGTGGGCCGACGCCCGGCCCGCCTGCGACACCTGCGTCTGGGCCCCCCACTGCGGCGCCGGCCGCGAGGAGGCGCGCGACCTGAGCCTGGTGGCGGGCATCCGGCGCGACCAGGTGCACCGGCTGCGCGAGGCGGGCGCGGGCACCGTCGACGCGCTCGCCACCGCCACCGACGCGCAGCGCCCGCAGGGCATGGGGCGCGGGACCTTCGAGCGCCTGCGCGCGCAGGCGGCGCTGCAGGTGCGGGGCGAGCGGCAGCCGGCCGGGAGCCCGCCGCTGCACGTCGTCCACGACACCGCGCCGCTGCACCACCTGCCCGAGCCCGACGCGGGAGACCTCTACTACGACATCGAGGGAGACCCCTTCGCCGCCGCGGGCGAGGGCCTGGAGTACCTGCACGGCACCACCGACGCCTCGGGGCGCTTCACCGCGCACTGGGCCCACAGCCGCGCCGAGGAGAAGGCCGCCTTCGAGGCGGTCGTCGACACCTTCACCACCGCGGCCGCGCGGCACCCCGGCATGCACGTCTACCACTACGCCGCCTACGAGCGCACCGCGCTGCTCGCGCTCGCCGTGCGCCACCAGACCCGCGAGGCGGAGGTCGACCAGCTGCTGCGCGAGGGGCGCCTCGTCGACCTGTTCGCCGTGGTCCGCGCCTCGGTGCGGGTCTCGGCGACGTCGTACTCCATCAAGAAGCTCGAGCCGATCTACATGGGCGCCGACCTGCGCGAGGGCGACGTCACCAGCGCCGGAGACTCGATCGTCCAGTACGAGCGGTACGCGGCGCTGACCGCCCGCGGCCTGGCCGACGACGCCGCCGTGGTGCTCGAGGCCATCCGCGACTACAACGCCTACGACTGCGAGAGCACCCGCCGCCTCCACCACTGGCTGCTCTCCCTCGTGGGGCGCGCGCCGGCGGTGCTCCCTCCGCCGCAGGACGACGACGCCGCCAGCTCCCCCGCGGACGGCGCGCTCACGGCGGCCGGAGGTCCGGACGAGGTGGAAGAACCCGGTGCGGAGGTGCGCGGCCTGGTGGCGCGGCTCCTCGACGGCGTGCCGGACCAGGCCCAGGAGCGCTCCGAGGTCGAGCACGCCCGGGCCCTGCTCGCCGCGGCGCTCGGCTACTACTCCCGCGAGCACAAGCCGTTCTGGTGGGAGCACTTCGAGCGGCTGCGCACGCCCCTGGACGAGCTGGAGCACGACGACGGCGTCGTGGTGCTGGAGCGCGCCAGCGCCGACGAGTGGGCCAGGCCCCCGCGGGGCAGGTCGCTGCGGCGCGCGGTGACGGCGCTGACCAGCTCGACCGCCGGCGACGTCGCGCGGCTGGGCCGCAGCCCCTTCGCGGTCTACGCGGCACCGGGGCCCGAGGGCACCCAGCCCACCGCGGAGGGCGGCCGCGGCACGCACGCCCGCTGCGGGCCCGCCGCGTGGGAGGCCCTCGACGGGGCAGGTGGGAGGGGACGCGTCGTCGTCGACGAGCGCGCCGCCCAGGGCGCTCCCGGGTGGCCCGAGCTGCCGGTGGCGCTGCTGCCGAGCGCGCCCCCGGCCACCAAGGGCAAGGAGGCCGTCGTCGTCGACCTCGCCCGTGCCCTGCTGGGCGCCCTCGACAGCGGCAGCTGGCCCGACCGGTCCGAGCTCCTGGACACCGCGTGGTGGCGCCTCCTGCTCCGCCGCGCCCCTGCTCTGCGCGGGCTCGCGACCCTCCCCCGCACCGACGACACCGCCGCCGACGTCGTCGCTGCGCTCGAGGCCGTGGGCAACGACGTGCTCGCCCTCCAGGGCCCGCCGGGGACCGGCAAGACCTACGTCGGCTCCCGCGTCATCGCGCGCCTCGCCGCGCGGGGGTGGCGCATCGGCGTCGTCGCGCAGAGCCACCAGGTGGTGGAGAACCTCCTGGAGCGCGTCGTCGCGGTCGAGCCCTCCCTGGGCGTGGCCAAGCCGAAGCAGGACGGCGACGAGCGCGACACGACCCCGTGGGAGCGCCCCGCCAAGCCCGACGCGTGGCTGGCCTCCCAGACCGGCGGGTGCGTGCTCGGCGGCACGTCGTGGACTTTCGCGCAGGCGGGCGTCCGGTCGCAGCACCTCGACCTGCTCGTGGTCGACGAGGCCGGGCAGTTCGCCCTGGTCGACGCGCTGGTGGCGGGCTCGGCGGCCGAGCGGGTGCTGCTCCTGGGAGACCCCCAGCAGCTGCCGCAGGTCTGCCAGGGCACCCACCCCGAGCCCGTCGACGTCTCCGCGCTGCGCCACCTGCTCGGCGGGGCGGCCCTCGTGCCCCCGGAGGCCGGCTACCTGCTCGACGTGACCTGGCGGATGCACGCCGACGTCTGCGAGCCCGTGTCGCGCCTGCAGTACGAGGGGGTGCTGGAGGCGCACCCGCGCACGGCGCTGCGCTCGCTGGAGGGCGTGGTGCCGGGCGTGCACCTCGCCGCCGTCGACCACCGCGACAACCGCACGTCGTCAGCCGAGGAGGCGGCGCACGTCGTCGCGCTGGTCCACGACCTCGTCGGGCGGCTCTGGGACGAGGGCCCGACCGCAGCCGGCGGCCCCGGCAGCGGGCCGCGTCCGGTGACCGACGACGACGTGCTCGTGGTCGCCCCCTTCAACCGGCAGGTGGCGCTGGTCCGCGCCGCGCTCGCCGAGGCGGGCCACGGCGACGTGCAGGTGGGCACGGTCGACAGGTTCCAGGGCCGCGAGGCCGCCGTCGTCATCGTCTCGATGGCCACCTCCAGCGGTGAGGACCTGCCGCGCGGGGTGGAGTTCCTGCTCTCCCGCAACCGCCTGAACGTGGCGGTCAGCCGGGCGATGTGGGCGGCCCACCTCGTGCACTCCCCCGAGCTGCGCTCCATCACCCCGACGACGACGGAGGGCCTGGTGGCGCTCGGCGCCTTCGTCGGGGTGCTCCGCCAGGCGGGTCACGGCTGAGGGCCGTCCGGGTCACGGGCCCGGCGCCGGGTTCCAGCCGGCGCAGCGCGGAGCCGACCGGGAGGTCATGCCGCTGCTCACCCTGCTCCCGGCGCCGGCGGGCGCGACGGCGCTGACCTCGACCACGACGTCGGTGCTGCGCCACCTCGACGCCGCCGTGCTGACCGACCTGCTGAGCGCCGCTGCTCCCCCTCTGCGCACGCAGGTGCGTGCTGCGGAGCGGGCCGCGGTGCGGGTGGCGCTGCTCGCCGAGGGCCGCGACGGCCAGCGCGTCAGCGGCAGCGCGCGCGAGCTGCTCGACACCACCGACGCGCACCTGCTCGTCGTCACCGGCGACCAGACCCGCCCGCCGTGGGTCGACGCCCTCGAGCCGGCCCCTGGTGAGCGGGTCACCTGGTGCTCCTCGGC
>JAKONK010000032.1 GCA_022701985.1 Actinomycetales bacterium | reverse complement strand
GCTCAGCAGGTCGGTGCTCGCACCGGCTGATCAGTACTTGTAGTGGTCCGGCTTGTACGGGCCGGCCACGTCGACGCCGAGGTACTCGGCCTGCGTCTTGGTGAGCTCGGTGAGCTTGGCCCCGAGGGCGTCCAGGTGCAGGCGGGCGACCTCCTCGTCCAGGTGCTTCGGCAGCAGGTGGACGCCGGTCGGGTACTCGTCGGGCTTCGTGTACAGCTCGATCTGCGCGATCGTCTGGTCGGAGAACGAGTTCGACATCACGAAGCTCGGGTGGCCGGTGGCGTTGCCCAGGTTCAGCAGGCGCCCCTCGGACAGGATGATGATCGAGTGGCCGTCGGCGAACGACCACTCGTGCACCTGCGGCTTGATCTCGGTGCGCTGCACGCCCGGGATGCGGGCCAGGCCGGCCATGTCGATCTCGTTGTCGAAGTGGCCGATGTTGCCGACGATCGCCTTGTCGCGCAGCCCCTCGAGGTGCGCGGCGGTGATGACGTCCTTGCAGCCCGTGGTCGTGATGACGATGTGGGCCTCGTCGAGCACGTCCTCCAGGCGCACGACCTGGTAGCCGTCCATCGCGGCCTGCAGCGCGCAGATGGGGTCGACCTCGGTCACGAGCACGCGGGCGCCCTGGCCGCGCAGCGACTCCGCGGAGCCCTTGCCGACGTCGCCGTAGCCGCAGACGACGGCGGTCTTGCCGCCGATGAGCACGTCGGTGGCGCGGTTGAGACCGTCGATGAGGGAGTGGCGGCAGCCGTAGGTGTTGTCGAACTTGCTCTTGGTGACGGCGTCGTTGACGTTCATCGCCGGGAAGAGCAGGGTGCCGGCGCGCTGCATCTCGTAGAGGCGGTGGACGCCGGTGGTGGTCTCCTCGGTGACGCCCTTGATGGCGGGCGCCATGCGCGTGAAGCGCTGACCGTCCTCGGCCACGGAGCGGCGGAGGGCCTCGAGGATGACGCGGTACTCCTCGGAGTCGTCCTCGGTCGCGGACGGCACGGCGCCGGCGGCCTCGAACTCGACGCCCTTGTGGACGAGGAGCGTGGCGTCGCCGCCGTCGTCGAGGATCATGTTCGGGCCGGTCTCACCGGGCCAGCGGAAGATCTGGTCGGTGCACTCCCAGTACTCCTCCAGCGTCTCGCCCTTCCAGGCGAACACCGGCACGCCCCTCGGGTCGGCGGGGGTGCCCCCCGCCTCGGGGACGCCGACGACGACGGCGGCGGCCGCGGCGTCGTCGGTGGAGAAGATGTTGCAGCTGGCCCAGCGGACCTCGGCGCCGATCGCGACCAGGGTCTCGATGAGCACGGCGGTCTGCACCGTCATGTGGATGGACCCGGCGATGCGGGCGCCCGCGAGCGGCTGGGAGGCGGCGTAGCGCTCGCGCAGCGCCATCAGGCCGGGCATCTCGTGCTCGGCCAGGCGGATCTGGTGGCGGCCGGACTCGGCCAGGGACAGGTCGCGGACCTTGTGGTCGACGGTCACGTCTGAGTTCTCCAGAGGGTGGGACGACGCCGCCCCGGCGCGTCGTGCGCGGGTGTGCGGCCTGGTCTGCCGGCGCGGCCCCTCTAGGCCTCGGTCAGCACCGACGCCGAGCGGTACCACTGTACGGGGGTGGCCAACCGCACGCGGTGATCACGCATTCCCCCGCCGCCGCGCCGGGCTCAAGCGCCGCGCCAGGATGCCGATGCCCAGGGCACCGGTGCAGAGCAGCGCCGCCGAGACGCCAGCCCAGGAGCCCGCCGTGGCCGAGACACCCCGCCGTCCGTTCGCCGACCGCTCCCTGGGGGTGAAGCTCGGCACGTCGCTGGCGGTGCTGGCCCTGGTCAGCACGGGCCTGACCGTCCTGGCCGTCCAGCGCATCGGCTCCCTGGAGCGCCAGCAGGAGCACCTCTACGACGACGTCGTCGTCCCGATGAGCGCGCTGAACGACCTGCAGCGCTCCTACCAGGGCGACCGCGCCCGGTACGCCTCCTACCCCTCCCTCGACGCGCAGGCCCGCCAGGAGCTCGTGACCGAGCTGGCCGAGCGCAAGCAGAAGATCGACGAGCAGCTCGGCGCCTACGAGGACGCGGCCTCGAGCCCGGAGGGCTACGCCACCCTCGTGCGCGACCTCACCGCCTACTACGCGGTCGCGGACGAGCAGCTGGTGCCCGCCGCCGACGCCGCGGACCCGGCGCGGGTCTCCGGCGTCATCACCGGGCCCCTGCAGGACGCCGTGGACGCCGTCATGGACCAGGTGCAGGCCGAGGCCGACGCGAACCGGGAGGAGGCCGCGGCGCTCAACAGCGCCGGTGCCGAGGCCGCGGCCCGGTCGGTGCTGCTGCTGTGGGCGGCCCTCGCGCTCGGGGTGGCACTCGCCGGTGCGCTCGCGCTGCTGGTGGTGCGGCGCCTGCTGCGCGCGCTCAGGGCCCTCGGCGAGTCCGCCGACGCCCTGGCCGGTGGCGACCTCACCGCCGTGCCCACCGTCCTGGAGCACGACGAGGTGGGGCGCGTGGCCGCGTCGCTGGGCCGGGCCCTGACCTCCCTGCGCTCGACGATGTCCGCCGTGGCCGGCTCAGCCGGCTCGGTGGCCGCGGCGTCGTCGCAGGTCGCTGGGGCCACCGCCCAGATCTCCGCCTCCGCGGAGCGCACCACCTCCAGCTCGGGCACCGTCTCCGCGACCGCGCAGGAGGTCTCGGCCAGCGTGCACACGGTCGCCGCCGGCGCCGAGGAGATGGGCTCGGCGATCCGCGAGATCGCCAGGTCGACCTCCGAGGCGACGCGCGTGGCCTCCGAGGCGGTGGCCGCCGCGGCCGCCGCCAACACCACCGTGACCCAGCTGGGCGCCTCCAGCCGCGAGATCGGCGACGTCGTCAAGGTCATCACCTCGATCGCCGAGCAGACCAACCTGCTGGCCCTGAACGCCACCATCGAGGCCGCCCGCGCCGGCGAGCTCGGCAAGGGCTTCGCGGTGGTCGCCGGCGAGGTGAAGGAGCTGGCGCGCGAGACCGCCCGGGCCACGGAGGACATCGCCCGCCGCGTGGAGACCATCCAGCTGGACTCGACCGGCGCCGCCGCGGCGATCGGGCAGATCTCCGAGGTCATCGGCCAGATCTCCGCCTACCAGACCACGATCGCCTCGGCGGTCGAGGAGCAGGCGGCCACCACCCAGGAGATGTCGCGGTCGGTGATGGAGGCCGCCGGGGGCGCAGAGCAGATCGCCGGGGGCATCGGCGGCGTCGAGGCCGCGGCGGCCTCCACCTCGAGCGCGGTCGCCGAGGTCGAGGGAGCCGTCGGCGCGCTCGCCGGCATGGCCGCCGACCTGCGCGCGAAGGTCGCGACCTTCCGCTTCTGACGGCCCGCCGGCCCGCGCGGCGCCGCCCGGGGCTACCGGGTGGCGTCGCGCAGGTCGGCGACGTGCGGGCTGGAGCCCGGGTCCGTCCCCGAGCCCAGCGCCAGGTAGGTCGCCGCGAAGTCGGTCCGGGCGACGAGCAGGCCGAGCCTCTGCAGCGGCGACTCCCCCTCGACCGACACCTGCGAGACCCGCACGCCGGCGCGCTCGGCGATCTGCACCACGGCCGAGCTGGCCTGCGCCTCGTGCTCGCGCATCATGACGAGCCGCAGCTTCGCGCCGCTGGGACCGTCGAGGAACGGGTCCGCGAACACGTCGTCCGCGGTCGACGCGAACGGCCCGCCGAAGGTCGCGACGACGTCGCCGGCGTCGTCGGGCAGCGTGCCCGCGAGGGCGGGGACGCGTGCGGAGCGGGCGAGCACCGTCGCGAAGCGGCGCGCCGCCACGGCCGAGACGGGTCCGTCGCCGAGGACGACCGGCACCGCGCCGTCGAGCTCGACGGCGAGCGCCTTGGCGGGGTTGACGAAGGTCTCCGAGGAGGGGCGGCTCTCCCGGGCCTCCTCGTCCAGGGCGTCGGCGAGCGCGGCCAGCTCCGCCGGCCCGGCGGTGAGCAGGCCGAGCCGGTCGAAGGCCAGCAGCACCGGCGTCAGCAGCGACCACAGCGCCGTGCGCGTGGTGGGGACGGCGACGGCGTCGCGCCCCGGCGAGGGCGTGGTGACGTGCAGACCGCGCACCTGCTGGCTCACACGCGCCAGCGCCGAGCCCTCGCGCGAGACGGTGAGCACGCTCGCCCCGCGGCGACCGGCCTCGGCGACCACGGGGATCGCCGGGCTGTTCGAGCCCGACAGCGACACCGAGACCACCATGTCGAGGGGGCCGACCCAGCCGGGCAGCACGTCACCGGTGCGGGCGATGACGGGCACCGGGGAGGCGGCTCCCGCGAGCGCGGTGACGGCGTCGGCCACGACCTCGGACCCGCCGCGGGCGGCCACGAGGACGGCGCGCGGCCGGTCGGAGGGGTCCAGGCGCGAGACGCCGGACTCCTGGGCGGCGTCGACCGCCCGGCGCACCTGGGCCCCGGCGCCGGCGAGGGCGCGCAGCACGCCGAGCGGGTCGCCCGCCTCGAGGCCGGCCGGGTCGTCGAGCAGCGCTTCGTCGATCATCGCGACATCACAGCCCCATCATGCGGCCCACCGCCCCCGGGGGTGGGGCGACCGCGGTGGTCGGCCCGGTCCGCCCCCAGTTCCCGGGGCATGGGGTCGCGCCCGACGGGTACGGCGGGGCCATGTCCAAGACCTGGTTCATCACCGGCGCCTCCCGCGGCTTCGGCCGCGAGTTCACCCGGGCCGCCCTCTCCCGCGGCGACCGCGTGGCCGCCACCGCCCGCGACACCTCCAGCCTCGACGACCTGGCCGCCGAGCACGGCGACGCGCTGCTGCCGCTCGAGCTCGACGTCACCGACCGCGAGGCCGACCGCGAGGCCGTGGCGCGCGCCGCGCGCGAGCTGGGCCGCCTCGACGTCGTCGTCAACAACGCCGGGTACGGGCACTTCGGCGCGGTGGAGGAGCTCAGCGAGGCCGACCTCCGCGACCAGCTGGAGGCCAACCTCTTCGGCGCGGTGTGGGTCACGCAGGCCGCGCTGCCGGTCATGAGGGCCCAGGGCAGCGGTCACGTCGTGCAGGTCACCAGCGTGGGCGGGATCGCAGCGTTCCCCGGGATCGGCGCCTACCACGCCTCGAAGTGGGCGCTGGAGGGGCTGACCGAGTCCCTCGCCCAGGAGGTCGCCGGCCAGGGCATCAAGGTCACGCTGGTGGAGCCGGGCGGGTTCTCCACCGACTGGGCGGGCGCCTCGGCGCACCACAGCGAGGAGATGCCGGAGTACCAGCCGGTCCGCGACGCCACCCGGGAGCGCTACGCGACGGCGACCCCGGGCGACCCGGCCGCGGCGGCGCAGGCGCTGCTGCGCGTCGTCGACGCCGAGGAGCCGCCGCTGCGGGTGCTGTTCGGCAGCGGCCCCACCACCGCCGTGCCCCAGCTCTACGCGCGGCGGCTGGCGACCTGGAAGCGCTGGGAGGACGTCTCCCACCAGGCCCAGGGCGGCTGAGGCCGGCCAGCCCGGGTCAGCTCAGGGGGACGGCGTCGTCGGCGAGGAGCACCGGCACGCCGTCCGCCACCGGGTAGGCCACCGGGTGCTCGGGGTCGGCCTGGGGGTCGGGCGCGAGGCCCGGACGGCCGTCGGGGAGCACGACGTCGACCAGGGGCGAGCCGGTGACCGGGTCGCGCAGCAGCTCGCGGACCCAGGGCTCCTGCCACGGCTCGCCGGCGGAGGCGGCCATCAGGCGTTCCCGCCGCGGACCTGGGCGAGCACCTCGTCGCGGACGCGCTCCATGGTCGCGGTGTCCGCGCCCTCGGCGTTCAGGCGCAGGAGCGGCTCGGTGTTGGAGGGCCGCAGGTTGAACCACCAGGCGGGCTGCTCGCCGTCGGCGGAGCTGACGGTGAGGCCGTCCATGGTGTCGACGACGCCGCCGCGGGCCTCCCAGCGCTCGCGCACGGCCGCCGTCGTCCCGGCGACGTCGGTCACCGTCGAGTTGATCTCGCCGCTGGCGGAGTAGGGGTCGAACT
>JAKONK010000017.1 GCA_022701985.1 Actinomycetales bacterium | reverse complement strand
AGCACGGCGAGGCCTCCGCCGCGGTGCTCGTCACCGACAGCCCCGCCCTCGCGGACGCCGTCGACGAGGCGCTCGCCCGCCGCGTGCCCGCCACGCGCCACGGGGCGCGGTCGTCGCACCGCCGCCGCGTCGTGCTGCTCGGGGCGAGCACCGGTCACGCAGCGGACCGGTCCGGTCGCAGCCGGTCGCAGCCGGTCGCAGCCGGTCCTCGGCGACGCGACCGGCGCGCCTCAGACCAGGCGGGCGGAGACTGCCTCGCCGTGGGCGGGCAGGTCCTCGGCGCCGGAGAGCGCCAGCACGTGGGGCGCGACGTCGGCCAGAGCCGCCTGCGAGTACTCCACGACGTGGATGCCGCGCAGGAAGGTGGCGACGCTCAGCCCCGCGGTGTGCGAGCACGTCCCGCCCGTGGGCAGCACGTGGTTGGACCCGGCGCAGTAGTCGCCCAGCGACACCGGCGAGTACGCCCCCACGAAGACGGCGCCGGCGTTGCGCACCCGCGCCGCGACGGCGCCGGCGTCGCGGGTCTGGATCTCGAGGTGCTCGGCCCCGTACGCGTCGACGACGGCGAGGCCCGCCCCGACGTCGTCCACCAGCACCACGAGCGACTGCGGCCCGGCGAGGGCGACGGCGACCCGCGCGCCGTGGCGGGTCGCGGGCACGCGGCGCGCGAGCGCCTCGTCGACGGCGTCCGCGAGCGCGGGGCTGTCGGTGACGAGCACCGCGGCGGAGGCCTCGCCGTGCTCGGCCTGGCTGATGAGGTCGGCGGCGACGTGCTCGGGGTCGGCGGTGTCGTCGGCGAGCACGGCCACCTCGGAGGGGCCGGCCTCGGCGTCGGTGCCGATGACGCCGCGCAGCAGGCGCTTGGCGGCGGTGACGTAGATGTTGCCGGGGCCGGTGACGAGGTCGACCGGGGGGCAGCTCTGGGAGCCGTCGGCCTCGCGGGCGCCGAGGGCGAGCATCGCCACGGCCTGCGCCCCACCGACGGCGTAGACCTCCTCGACCCCGAGCAGGGCGCACGCGGCGAGGATGGTCGGGTCGGGCAGGGCGGCGTCCGGGCCGGTGCCGCGGCGCGGCGGTGTGGCGACGGCGAGGCTCTCGACGCCGGCCTCCTGCGCGGGGACGACGTTCATCACCACGCTGCTGGGCAGCGGCGCGACGCCGGCGGGGACGTAGAGGCCCACGCGCTGGACGGGCACGAAGCGCTCGGTGACGGTGCCGCCGTCGACCACCTGCGTCACCACGTCGCTGCGGCGCTGGTCGGCGTGGACGAGCCGGCTCCGGCGGACCGACTCCTCGAGCGCGGCGCGGACGGCGGGGTCGAGGGCCTCGAGCGCCTCGGACAGGGCCGCCGCGGGCACGCGCAGGTCGGTCACGCGGACGCCGTCGAAGCGCTCGCCGAGGTCGCGGACGGCGTCGGCACCGCCCTCGCGGACCTGGTCGACCACGGGCCGGACCACGGCCAGCGCGGCCTCGACGTCGACCTCGGCGCGGGGCATGCGGCTGCGCAGCTCGCGGGCGTCGACGTGCTGGCCGCGCAGGTCGAGGCGTCGCATCGTCACGGGAGCGGGGGTCGCGCTGGTCACGGGCCACCAGCCTAGGCGCCCCGCCCCACCCCCCTCGTGATCATGGGCGCTGCGCACGCGCCCAGCCGTGATCATGGACTTCACGCACACCCCGCACCGGCGCCCCTGTCGGTGTTCGCAACGCCCATGATCACGGGGAGGGGGGCTGGACGAGGGCGGTGCGGGCCGCCGCGAGCAGGGCGGAGGCCACCGCGTCGAGAGCGGGGCTGCGCAGCTTCCACTGCTGCCAGTGCAGCGGGACGTCCACCGGCGCCCCGTCGAGCAGCACCAGCCGCCCGACGGCGAGGTCCGCCGACGCGTGCGCCGCGGGCAGCAGCGCCCACCCCCACCCGAGTCGCACCGCCTGTGCGAAGTCGTCCGAGGCCGGGACGTGGTGCCGCGGCGGGTCGAGCCGCTCCCCCGGAGGCAGGCGGGCGGCGAGCCAGTCGTCCTGGAGGGCGTCGTCGCGGTCGAAGACGACGACCGGCGCGGACGCCGGGTCGCGGGACCACCGCGCGGCGACCTCGGGCGTGGCCACCGGCAGGTAGCGCAGGGCCCCGAGGGGTCGCACCGAGCAGCCGGGCACGGGCTCGGCATCGGAGGTGATGGCCCCGACCACGGAGCCGTCGCGCAGGAGGCGTGCGGTGTGCGACTGGTCCTCGCGGCGCAGGTCGAGGCACACCTCGGCGTCCGGTCCGGCCAGGTGCGCCAGCGCCGGCAGCACCCACGTGGCGAGGGAGTCGGCGTTGACCGCGACCGGCAGCACCGGTGGGCGGGCCCTCCGCGCACCCGGGGCGCCGGGTGCGCCGTCGTCGTCCTGTCCGAGCACGAGGGCGGTGTCGGCGAGCAGCAGCTGCACCTGCCGGGCCAGCTGGAGCACCACCTCCCCCGACGGCGTCGTCCGCACCGGCCGCGACCTCACCAGCAGCACCCGCCCGGTGGCGGACTCCAGCGCCCGCAGCCGCTGGCTCACCGCCGAGGTGGTCACGTGCAGCTGGCGGGCTGCGCCGTCGAGGGTGCCGGCGTCCACGGCGGCGGCGAGGGCGCGCAGCTGACCCAGGTCGAGGTCCACCGGAACAGGTTAAGCAACGCTTCACCACCTGCAGCAGATGTCGATCGACTTCACTCGCCCACCCACCTAGCGTCAGCCGCGTGACAGACGCGCACCTGCTGGCCGCGGCCTCCGGCCTCGGCCTCGGCCTCTCCCTCATCGTGGCCATCGGCGCCCAGAACGCCTTCGTGCTGCGCCAGGGGCTCCGGGGTGAGCACGTGCTCGCCGTCGTCGCCGTGTGCGCGCTGTCAGACCTCGTGCTGATCCTCGCGGGGGTGGCCGGTGCGGGTGCTGCGCTGGAGGCGTGGCCGCCGGCGCTCGTGCTGGTCAGGGTCGCGGGCGCGCTGTTCCTCGGCGGCTACGCCGTGCTCGCCGCGCGGCGAGCCCTCCGCCCGGGCGACGACGCCGCGCTGCGCACCAGCACGGCGGGCACCGGCACGGCGCTGACCGCGGCGCTCGCGACGTGCCTGGCCCTGACGTGGCTGAACCCCCACGTGTACCTCGACACGGTGGTGCTGCTGGGGTCGATCGCGAGCACGCACGGCGAGGAGCGCTGGTGGTTCGCCGCCGGGGCCGGTGCGGGCAGCGTGCTGTGGTTCACCGCGCTGGGCTTCGGGGCCCGCCTGCTGCGGCCCCTGTTCGCCCGCCCGGTGGCCTGGCGCGTGCTCGACGGCGTGATCGCCGTCGTCATGGCCGCGCTGGCGGTGTCCCTGCTGCTGGGTCTGTGAGCCGCCTCGCGATGGCCTGGCGCAGCGCGTCGTGCTGGGGCCCGAGGGCCGTGGCCGGGTCGTGCCAGCGCTCGACCGGGTGGACCCACACCGGGCGCCGGACCACCTCGTCCGGCTCCCAGTCGTAGCGCGGCCACACGTGGGTGTGCAGGAACGGGCTGGCGTTGCCGAGGATCTCGATGTTGACGCGCCGGAACGCCGGGTCGGCAGCCCCGCACGCACCCTCCACCGCCTCGGCGAGGGCGGCGACGCCGTCCAGGTAGTCGCGGCGCGCTCCCGCGTCCAGGTCCGACAGCCGCGTGGCGGCCGGGTCGTCGGTGAGCAGCACGCAGTACCCGGGGAGGAACTGCGCGTCACCCATGGCGACGAACCCGCCCGGGACGCGGGCGAAGACGCGGGGGTCCTCACCGCGCAGCGCCGACCCGACCCTGTCCGCGCGCCAGTCGTCCACGCACCGATCCAACCAACACCGCCTCGGCGGTGGACCGGGTGCACCGCCGCCTCAACCGTCGGCGGTCGGGATCCTCAGGCCGCGCTCGGAGTGCAGGGAGCGGTACACCCCCGTGCGCAGCTCCACCTCGTACGCCTCGGTGAGCGGCATCGACACCGCGCGGGCGGCCGCCACCTCGGCGTCGAGGTCGTAGGGCACGCGCACGAACTGGTACGCGAACGCCGCCGGGCGCTCCCCGCCGTCGTCGTCCTCACCCTCGAGGAGGAGGTAGGACAGCTGCGGGTCCTCGTCGAGCGGGTTGCCCGCCGAGCCGCAGTTGATGAGCGTCCGCCCGCCGATGACCTCGCTGTAGGCGTGGTGGAGGTCGCCGTAGACGACGACGTCGGGTGCGGGCCCCTCGCCCGTGAGGGGCGTCTGCTCGAAGAAGGAGTCGAACTCCGCCTGGCTGTGGTGGCGCCAGATGCGGGTGAACGGGCTGTCGGTGGAGGCGTGCACGAAGCGCACCAGGCGGCCCGACAGGCGCAGGTGGTGGGCCAGCGGCAGCCCGCGCATCCAGGCGCGGTCGTCGTCGGTGAGCTCGGCGCGCCACCACTGCATGCCCGGGCGGGTCAGGCGTCGAGCGTCCTCGGAGAGCACGACCTCCCAGTTGCCCTTCACCGTGAGCGCGCACCGCTCCCGGGTGAGCGCGACGCAGGCGGAGCCGCGCGGGCCCTTGCCGGCCACGTCCCCGAGGTTCAGGACGACGTCGGCGCCGCGGCGCTCGGCGTCGTCGAGCACCGCGCGGTAGGCGGTGAGGTTGCCGTGGACGTCGGAGACGACGGCGATGCGCACCACAGCCCCACCTTCTCGCAGGCCCGTGAGCGCCGCCCCGGCGGGACCGCCCCCGCCGTCAGGCGTAGGCGTCCACGGTGGTCGGCGCCGCCCCGAGCGTCCCGGGCCTGGCACCGGGCGCGGCGGACTCCTCGGCCCTCTGGGCGTCGGCCGCGTCCTGCTGCTCCTTCGCCATGGCCGTCATCGCCTGGCTGAGGGCGGCGGCCGCCATGTCGACGGCCTGCTGGTCCATCTTGAGCGTCTCCTCGTCGGCGTGCTCCACGACGTGCTTGGCGAGCTGCTGCTGCGCCTGCGTCATCTGCTTCAGCGCCTGGCGGTAGGCCCGCTCGGCGCTCGAACCGCCACCGGCTCCCGCGACTGCCGCGCCCTGGGAGGCGCTGGCCCCGATCGCGATGCTCATGCTTCCTCCGACGTCGTCCGGCTGGTGGCCCACCCGTCGATCGGCGGCGCGCAGCCGTTCTTGATCACTCCGTGCCCCGGCTGACCCGGTCGGCCCCTCAGCGCTGGTCCCAGGCGTAGTCCATCTGGCGAGCCGTCGCGACGGCGAGGTCGAGGCCCTCCAGCCGGGCCACCAGGTGCAGGGCGAGGTCCAGGCCGGCGCTGATGCCCGCGCTCGTCGCGAGGTCGCCGTGGTCCAGGAAGCGCACCCCGCCGACCACCTCGAGCGCCGGGTGGGCGGCGCGCAGGTCGTCGAGGTCCTCCCAGTGCGTGGTGACGGGCCGCTCGTCGAGCAGCCCCGCGGCGGCGAGCACGAAGGCCCCCGTGCACACCGAGGCGACCACCTCGGCGCCGGGGCGGCACCGCTGCAGCCAGGCCAGCACCGCGGGGTCGGCGGCGACGGCGTCGACCACTCCCCCGGGCACGAGCACGACGTCGCAGTCCGGCGCGCCGTACACGGGGACGTCGGCGCCCAGGCGCAGCCCACCTCGGGCCCGCACGCCCCTGCCGTCGTCGCCCGCAGCGACCAGCACCACCTCGAAGGGGGCGGGGCCGCCACCGCGCACGGCCACCCGGTTCGCGACCGAGAGGACCTCGAACGGACCGCAGGCGTCGAGCACCTCGACGTCGTCGAACAGCAGCAGGCCGATGCGTCGGGTCACCGGTGCAGGGTGCCAGCGAGCTCCTCGCGGAGCAGGGCGGCCCCCGCTGACAGGGCGGTGAGCTTCGCCAGCGCCACGGACCTCGGCAGCGGTGCCATGCCGCAGTTGGTGCTGGGGACCAGCAGCTCCGCGTCCACGTGCTGCAGCGCCGCGCGCAGGGTGTCGGCGACCTCCTCGGGGGTCTCGACCTCGTGGCTGGCCACGTCGTTCGCCCCGAGCATGACCTTCTTGCCGCG
>JAKONK010000253.1 GCA_022701985.1 Actinomycetales bacterium | reverse complement strand
GTGCCGGAGCCGCCGCTGGCGTCGGGGAACTCGCTGGTGAGCTGGTCGGCCACGCGGGCCGTGGGCGTGCCCGGGATGGACACCGCGGACGACAGCGTGCCGCCCAGCGTGAGGAACCCCACCACGCCGAGGGCCAGCAGCACGAGCCAGGCGGTGATGGTGGTGCGGGGCCGGCCGGAGGTGGCGAGCCCGAGGCGGTGGAGGAGTCGGGCCATCTCAGGCGCCTTCCGTCGGAATCCGGGTCGGGGAGGCCTGCGGGGCGGGGAAGCCGCCGCGCAGGGTGGTGAAGAGGTGGTCGAGCAGCGCGTCCCAGCGGCGGCGGGCGGCGTCGTCCAGGACGCCGCCGGTCTCCTCCAGCCAGGCCGCGGCCAGGACGGCCATGCCGTTCATGACGGTGGTGGTCACCAGGGCCGCGTCCAGCGGCGACAGGCCCGGGTGGCGGGCCATCAGGCGCGCCACCAGCGGCGCGGAGACGTGGCGCACCGCCTCCTGCTGCACGCGCTCGGCGCGGGTGCTGTCCCCGGGGCCGTCCACGAGGCGGGAGATGCGCACGACGGCGCCGGCCAGGTCGGGGGCGTGGAGCAGGGCCTCGAGGTCTCCCAGGGGGGTGGCGGCGCCGGTCGGCCCCCCGGTGGCCCGGGTGGCGGCCGCGGCGGCGTCCTCCACGGAGGCCAGGGCCGCTTCCAGCTCGGCCTCGAGGCAGGCCACCACGATCTCGTCCAGGGAGGAGAAGTGGTTGAAGAGCGTGCGGCGGGCGACGTCGGCGCGGCCCGCCAGCTGGTCGGCGGAGAGCGCGTGGACGCCGTGCTCGTCGATCAGCTCGCGCGCGGCGCCGACGATGGCGGCGCGGTGCCGCGCCTTCAGCGCCGCGCGGCGGTCGAGCTTCCCCTGGAGCACCGGACCAGTATGCACTCGGTGCAACGTTGCGCGCAGGGCAGTGACGGGCCGCGGGACCGGGGCGCTGCCCATGACTTCCGGGGGGCGACGAGAACGGTGTAAGTCCGTCGCGCATGGATGCGGTCACCGAGGGGTACCAGTACCTCCGTAGAGCGGTGGAGAGCACCGGCGTTCACGAGCCGTCCGAACCACCCTCGACGTGAAGGAGCCCACCGTGGCCCTCGACACCCCCATCGACGCCCTGCGCGACGCGACCGTCTACACCTCCGACGGCGACAAGATCGGCAAGGTCGGCGACGTCTACCTCGGCGACCACTCCGAGCAGCCCGAGTGGGTCACGGTCAAGACCGGCCTGTTCGGCAGCGCCGAGACCTTCGTGCCCCTGGCCCAGGCCTCGACCGGCAGTGGCGAGATCCGCGTGCCGTACACCAAGGAGCAGGTCAAGAACGCCCCGCGCACCGAGGCCGACGGCCAGATCAGCCAGGAGGAGGAGGACCGCCTCTTCGCCCACTACGGCATCGGCGACGACAGCTCCGCGTCCGGCACCGACGGTCGGACCGGGACGAGCGCTGACAGCACGGGCCGCGGTGACGGCTTCATGGCGGGCAGCGGCACCTCCCGCGGTGACTACGAGGAGCTCGACGAGCTGGGCGCCGCGCGCGGCGAGGCCACCGTCCCCGGCGGCACCGGCACCGCTGGCGGCACCGGCACTACGGGCACTACGGGCACCACGGGCACGCGGCGCGACCGCGCCGGCGAGGCCGGCGTGGAGGGCCGCGACACCTCCGGCCCCACCACCGACGACGCGATGACCCGCTCCGAGGAGCGCCTCCACGTGGGCACCGAGCGCCGCGAGGCCGGGCGCGCCCGCCTGCGCAAGCACATCGTCACCGAGACCCAGACCGCGCAGGTCGGCACCTCCCACGACGAGCTGACCGTCGAGCGCGAGCCGATCACCGACGCCAACCGCGGTGCGGCCACCTCCGGGGCCCAGCTGTCCGAGGAGGAGCACGAGGTCGTCCTGCACGAGGAGGTGCCGGTGGTCTCCACGACCGTCGAGGCCGTCGAGCGGGTGCGCCTGGGCACCGAGACCCAGCACGAGACCCAGGCGGTCTCCGGTGACGTGCGCAAGGAGCAGATCGACGTCGACCGCGACGACGCCCGCGCCGCGGGCCGCCACGCCGACCTGGACCTGGACGCCGACGCCGAGCGCGCCGAGCCGGGCACCGGTCGCGGCACCGGTCGCGGCACGCGCCGCGACGGCCGGAGCTGACCCGCTCGTGACCACCGCCGGTGGCCCGGACCCCGCGGGGGGCCGGGCCACCGGCGTCCCCGCACCCGTGACCGAGGTCGTCCTGTCCGCCGAACGCGTCGAGGTGGGCACACGGCGCGCGCCCCGCGAACGGGTGCGCGTGCGCCGCGAGGTGGTGGCCGAGGAGGTCTCCGTGGTCGTCACCGTGCGGCGCGAGGTGCTCCGCATCGAGCGCGAGCCCCTCGCAGGTGCGCAGGACGACGGCGCAGGTCCCGCCCCGACCACTGCCCCGCCATCGCTGGAGCTCGTCCTGTCGGAGGAGCGCCCCGTCGTGTCCCTGGAGGTCGTCCCCTACGAGAGGGTTGTCGTCGGGGTCCGCAGCGTCGCCACCGAGACCCGGGTGGACGCCACCCGCTCCCGCGAGGTGCTCGACGGCGGCGTCGTCCAGACTGCTGCGGGTGACGCCGGAGCCGGGTGACCTGTTCTTCTCGGGCGGCCGGGGGCTCCAGGGCTGGGTGATCCGGCGCGCCAGCCGCTCCTCGGTCGCCCACTGCGGGGTGCTCGTCGAGCGCACCGGCCCGGGCGTGTGGCGCAGCCACGAGGCCTACGGCGGCGACGGTCCGGACGGCGGCGGCTCGGGGCTGCGGGAGCGCGTCCGCGACCTGGCGGCCGAGCCCGTCGTCGTCGTGCGCCCGTGGCGGACCGCCGCCGAGCGCGACCTCGGGCTGCGACGCAGCTGTGCGCTGCTCGGCCAGGGGTACGACTGGGGCGAGATCACGCGCATCGCGGGACACCTGCTCCACCTGCCTCCTCTGCAGCGGCTGGGGCTGGCGCTGTCGCGGCCCGACAGGCTGATCTGCTCCAACCACTGCGCGTCGGTGGTGCTCGCGGGCCGCCCCGACCTGCAGCTCCCGCACCCGCCCGACAGGATCTGGCCCGCCCCGCTGCTCGACGCCCTGGAGGGCTCCCCGTGATC
>JAKONK010000239.1 GCA_022701985.1 Actinomycetales bacterium | reverse complement strand
CGCAGCCGAGCGCCTGGCTGCGCTAGGTGATCGGGGGTGCGTCGACGTCGAGGCCGTCCCACAGGTCGTCGCACGCGACCGCGGTGACGGCGGTGCCGGCCGCGGCCGCCAGCGCCGCCAGGTGCGGCCCCGCCCCGGCGTCGGCCGCTCCCCCGGGCAGCCGGGCGCGCAGCGGCTCCCAGTGGTCTGCCCCCAGGAGCACCGGGTGTCCCGGCAGGCCGCCGTGCGTCGCCCTGACCAGCGCGGCGGCTCTCCGCGGGTCCGCCGCGTCGGCACTGCTGGCAGTGCCGGCAGCGGCGATGACGCGCGCCACGGCGGACGCCGGCAGGCCCGGCACGTCGACGGGCACGATGACGAGCGCGTCGGCAGCGGCCCCCGCACGGACGCCGTCCAGCACGACGTCGAGGGCCGCCGCCAGCGAGCTGGCCAGGCCGAGCGCCCAGTCCCGGGCCTCGACCACCACCGCGTCGCCGGGCACCAGCGCTCGCGCCCGGTCGGCTCCCGCCCCCAGCACCACCAGCACGTCGTCGCACCCGCCGTCGCGCAGGGCGACGACGACGCGCTCGACCCACGGCACGCCACCCTCGTCGCGGGCGAGCGCCTTCGGGCCGCCGTACCGGGTGCCGGCGCCCGCGGCGAGCACCAGCCCGCGCACACCGGTGCCGTCCGGTGCGGGCCCCCCGGGGCCGGGGGTGACGAGGACCACGGTCCCAGCATCGCGCGCACCCCTGCGACCCCGCCGCGTAGCGCAACCGAAACACAGCCGACCTACCGTCCGAGCCATGTGGGAGCTGGGTCCCGCCCTGCTGCCGCGGCTGCACGAGGGCGAGCCGGTGGCGCTGGTCACCATCACGGGGGTGCCGCGCAGCGCGCCGCGACCCGTGGGCTCCTCGATGGCGCTCCTGCGCGACGGGTCGCTGGTGGGCTCGCTGTCCTCCGGCTGCGTCGACGGCGACGCGGCGCTGCTGGCCACCGAGGTGCTCGCGACCGGCCGAGCGGTGAGGACCGTCCTCGGCCTGTCCGACGACGACGCTCGCGCCGCGGGTCTGGCCTGCGGCGGGAGCGTGGAGGTCGTCGTCCACCGCCTCGACCCCCGCGACCCCGCGGCCCGCCCGGCGCTCGCCGCGCTGACCAGCGCCGGCCCGGAGGCCGCCCGCGTCGGCGTGGTGCTCTCCGGTCCACGCACCGGGGAGCTCCTCGACGAGACCCGCCTGCCGCCGGGAGCGGTCGCCACCGGCGTCGTCGACGCCGGGCCCGGCGGGCACCCGGTGCTGGTGCTCGTCCGCCCGCCGCGCCGGCGGCTCGTGCTCGTCGGCGCCGGTGAGCACGCGGTCGCGCTGTGCGCCCTGGGCGCGGCCGCCGGCTACGACGTCGCGGTCTGCGACGTGTGGGACCGCCTGGTGACCGCGCAGCGCTTCCCCGCGGCGAGCCGCCTGGCCGTCGGCACCCCCGACGAGCTGCTGCCCGACCTGCTCGGTGACCGGGCCGGCACCGCCGCGGTGTGCGTCCTCAGCCACGACGACCGCGTCGACGTGCCCGCGCTCGAGACGGCGCTGCGGCTCGGGGCCTCGTTCGTGGGGGCGATGGGCTCCCGCGCGAGCACGGCGCACCGCGCCGCGCAGCTGGCCGCGCGGGGCACCAGCGCCGCCGACGTCGCCCGCGTGCGGATGCCGCTGGGGCTCGACCTCGGCGCGGACGACCCGACCGGCACGGCGCTGGCGGTGCTGGCGGAGGTCGTCGCCGCGCGCCACGGGGGCAGCGGCCTGCCCCTGCGAGACCTCACCGGGCCGGTGCACCGCCGCGGCCACCGCGCCAGTGACCGGACCCAGCAGCCCGACCACGAGAACCCCAGGGGAGGAGACCCGTGGACATCCACACCGTCACCAGCTTCCGCCGAGCACGCTCCCGGGCCGACCTGGCCCTCGCCGAGGGCGAGGTGCTCCTCGCCGGTGGCACCTGGCTGATGAGCGACCCGCAGCCGGGCGCCACCGGCTTCGTCGACCTCACCACCCTCGGCTGGCCCGACCTCGAGGTGACCCCCGAGGGCCTGCGCATCGGCGCCACCTGCACCATCGCGCGCCTGGTGGCCTGGGCCGGCGGCCCGGAGGTGCCCCCGGAGTGGTCGGCCGCCGAGCTGGCGGTCGACGCCGTGCACTCCCTCCTGGCCGGTCCCGGGGTGTGGGCCACGGCCACCGTCGGTGGCAACGTCTGCCGCGCCTACGCGGCGGGCGCCCTCATCTCCTTCGCGGTGGCGCTCGACGGGGTGGCCCACGTCTGGACCGCCGACGGCGGTGAGGTCCGCCTGCCCGTGGCCCAGCTCATCACCGGCGACGGCACCACGTGCCTGCGCCGTGGCGACGTGCTGCGCGCCGTCGAGCTGCCCGCCGCCGCGCTGCGCTCACGCGCCCGCCTGCACCGCATCGCCCTGGCCGAGCTCGGCCGCGCGGCCGCGGTGGTCACCGGCCGGGTCGACGACGACGGCACCGCCGTCTTCGGCATCACCGCGGCGACCACCGTGCCCGCGGTGCTGCGCTTCCCGGTCCTGCCCGGCCCGGAGGACCTGGCCGAGGCGGTGGCGGGGGCCGCCGGGTACTACACCGACCCGCTGGGCCCCGAGGACTGGCGCCGGGGCGTGTCCGTGGTGCTCGCCGAGCGCGCCCGCGCGGAGCTCGCGGCGTGAGGTTCACCGTCGACGGCGTCCCGACGGACGCCGAGCCCCGGCCGGGCCAGTGCCTGCGCACGCTGCTGCGCGAGCAGGGGCGCACCCAGGTCAAGCGCGGGTGCGACTCCGGCGACTGCGGCGCCTGCACGGTGCTGCTCGACGGCGAGGCCGTGCGCTCCTGCCTCGTGCCTGCGGTGCGCGTCGAGGCGCGCACCGTGACGACGGCGGCCGGGCTCGGCCCCGACGGGGGCCTGCACCCGGTGCAGGAGGAGCTGGCCACCGGCTTCGGCTTCCAGTGCGGCTTCTGCACGCCCGGCATGGCGGTGACCGCCTCGACCCTGGCGCCCGACGACCTGCCCGACCTCGACCGGCGGATGAAGGGCAACCTCTGCCGCTGCACCGGCTACCGGCCGGTCCGCGAGGCCGTGCGGGCGGGCGTGCTCCGAGCCGCCGGCTGCCCGGGCCGGGCCGCCCCGGGGGCCCCGTCGGCACCGGGGTCAGCCGCGGCACCGGGGTCAGCGGTGGTCGGGGGCGTCGGCACGTCGCAGGTCCCCGGCCCCGCCTGCCGCCTGGTCCGCGGCGAGGAGCCCTTCACCTCCGACGCCCCGCTGCCCTCCGACGCCGCGCGCGCGGCGGAGGGGACGCTGGTCCTGCGCGTCCTGGGCTCCCCCCACCCCCACGCCCGCATCACCGGGCTCGACACGAGCGCGGCGCTGGAGGTCCCCGGCGTCATCGCCGTCCTCACCCACCACGACGCCCCCGCGCGGCGCTTCTCCACCGGCCGCCACGAGCACCGCACCGACGACCCCGACGACACCCGCGTGCTCGACGACGTGGTCCGCCACGTCGGGCAGCGCGTCGCGGCGGTGGTCGCCGAGACCGCGGCGGCCGCCGAGGCCGGCTGCCGCGCCCTGCGGGTGGAGTACGAGGTGCTGCCCGCGGTCTTCGACCCCGAGCGGGCGCGGCAGCCCGGGGCACCGCTGCTGCACCCCGACCGCACCCCGGCCGACCGCGTCGACGACGCCTCGCGCAACGTCGTCCTCTCCCTCCGGCAGCGCCACGGCGGTGACGTCGAGGCCGCCCTGGCCGCCAGCGACGTCGTGGTCGGCGGCACCTGGCAGACCGCGCGCGTCATCCACGCGCAGATGGAGACCCACGGCGCGGTCGGCTGGCTGGACGACGGCGGCCGGCTCGTGGTGCGGGCCAGCACCCAGGTGCCGTTCCTGGTCCGTGACGAGCTCGCCCACCTGTTCGACCTGCCGCGGGACCGGGTGCGCGTGCTGACGGCGCGGGTCGGCGGCGGCTTCGGCGGCAAGCAGGAGATGCTCGCGGAGGACCTGGTGGCGCTGGCGGTGCTTGCCACCGGCAGGCCGGTGGCCTACGAGTTCTCGCGGACCGAGGAGTTCGAGCGCTCGGCGGTGCGCCACCCGATGCGGGTCTCGGTGCGTCTGGGCGCCACGCGCGAGGGCCGGCTGACCGCCGCCCGCCTGGAGGTGCTCAGCGACGCGGGGGCGTACGGCAACCACTCGCGCGGCACGCTCTTCCACGCCTGCGCCGACTCCCTGTCGCTGTACCGGGTGCCGGTGACCTCCGTCGACGCGCAGGCCGTGTACACGAACACCCTGCCGTCAGGCGCCTTCCGCGGGTACGGGTTGGGGCAGGTGGTGCTGGGGCTGGAGTCGGCGATGGACCAGCTCGCGCTCGCGCTCGACCTCGACCCGTTCGAGCTGCGCCGGATCAACGCGGTCCGCGAGGGCGACCCGCTCCACGAGGACGACCTGGTCTGGGGCAGCTACGGGCTCGACCAGTGCCTCGACCTGGCGCAGGCCGCTCTGCACCGAGGCCGCGAGGCCCCCCTCGACCTCCCCGCCGCCGGTGACTGGCGGATCGGCGAGGGGATGGCCGTGGCGATGCTCGCCACGATGGCCCCCTTCGGCCACGCCGCGCACACCACCGCGGCACTGCGCCCCGACGGGACGGTCCTGCTGCGTGCGGGCACGGTGGAGTTCGGCAACGGCACCACGACGGTGCTGCGCCAGATCGCGGCCTCCGCGCTGGAGGTCCCGGTGGCGCGGGTCGAGCTGCAGCACGCCGACACCGACCTCGTGGTGCACGACACGGGAGCCTTCGCGTCAGCGGGGATCACCGTCGCCGGCAAGGCCGTGCACGCCGCGTGCCTGGCCCTGCGCGGTCGCGTCCGGGCCGCCGTCGGCCTCGGCGACAGCGCTGACGGCGGCGGTGCCGTCGAGCTCGCCCCTGAGGGCGCCGTCGTGGGCGGACGGGTCGTGCCCTGGTCCGCGCTGGTCCCGGCGGAGGGCCTGGAGGCCACGGGCGCCGAGCTCGGGGAGGTCCGCTCGCTGGCCTTCAACGTGCACGCGGTCCGGGTGGCCGTCGACGTCGAGACCGGCGTCGTGCGCGTGCTGCAGTCGGTGCAGGCCGCCGACGCGGGCACGGTGCTCAACCCGGCGCAGTGCCGCGGCCAGGTGGAGGGCGGCGCCGCCCAGGGGTACGGCAGCGCGCTCTACGAGGAGGTGCTGGTCGAGGACGGGCGGGTGCTGAACCCGGCCTTCCGCACCTACCGCGTGCCGCAGTTCGCCGACGTCCCCGAGACCGAGGTGCTCTTCGCGTCCACCAGCGACGTGCTCGGCCCGTTCGGGGCCAAGTCGATGAGCGAGTCGCCCTACAACCCCGTGGCCCCGGCCGTCGGCAACGCGGTCGCCCGGGCCCTCGGGGTGCGCGGGTTCGAGCAGCCGTTCTCCCGCGACCGCGTCTGGCGGCTGGCCCGGACGGTCCCGCCGCGCCGGTGACCGCCGACGACGGCGCGGCCCCCTCCCCCCGACGGGAGAGGGGGCCGCGAGGGTCGGCTCAGACGCGGCCGGCCATGCCCGTGCGGGCCAGGACGACGGACTCGACCACCTGGACGACGTTGTAGAGGACGAGGGCGGTGGCGGTGACCAGCACGACCGCCGACCACAGCGCGGAGAACTGCGCGGCGGCGATGTAGCGGCCGACCTCCCCGCCGACGCCGCCGCCGACGGCGAGCCACTCCGCCAGCAGCGCACCCGTGAGCGCGCCCGGCACGGAGACGCGGACCGCGGCGAACAGCTCGGGCAGGGCGCTCGGCAGCGCCACGGTGCGCAGGCGCGTGAAGGCGCCCCCGCCGTAGACGCTGACGAGGTCGTTCATCTGCGGCGAGGCCGAGCGCAGCCCGAAGGCGATGCTGACCAGGGCCGGGAAGAGCACGACGATGCCGCCGATCACGGCGACCGACGCCTGCTCGCGCCCGAAGACGAGGATGATCACCGGCGCCATCGCGACCAGCGGGACCGACCGCAGGAGCATCGCCAGCGGCATCAGCGCGTGCTCGACGCCCTTGCTCAGCTGGAACGCGGCCGCCAGCACCACGGCGGCCAGCAGGCCCGCCACGAACCCGGTGGCCGCGTGCCCGAGCGTGGTGGCGAGCAGCCCGAGGAGGTCTGCCCGGTTCTCGGCGGCCTTGGGGGCCGTCACCAGGAACGCCCAGACCTCGAGCGGGCCCTTGCCCACGTACGGCGAGACGTCGAACACCCTCAGCGCCGCCACCCACAGCAGCAGCACCGCGGCGACCGTGGCCGCGAACGTCCCCAGGCTGCGCCCCAGGGCGCCGAGCACCGCGCGGCGGGCGTCCCGCTGGAGGTCCGCGCCGGAGCCGGCCGCCCGGGCCGGGGCCGCGGGGGCCTGCAGGGCCGGGGCGGTCACCGCGCGCTCCCGGTCGACCAGGGGGCGACGACGCGGGCGACCAGGCCCAGGAGGCCGTAGCCGAGGAGGGCCACCGCCCCCGAGACGAGCGCCAGGTCCCAGACCCGGACGGCGTCGAGCTGCTGCTGCGCGGCGATCATCGCCGGCCCCACCCCGAGGGTGACCTTGCCGAAGAACTCCCCCAGCACGGCGCCGAGGAAGGCGGCCGGAACGGCGATCTGCAGCGCGTTGAGGACGGCCGGCAGCGACGCGACCAGACGCACCTTGCGCAGCTGGGTCAGGCGCGACCCGCCGTAGACGGTGACGACGTCCAGGCTCGCGCGGTCGGCGGCCTTGAGCCCCAGCAGCGCACCCACCACGGTGGTGAAGAAGCAGCTGAGCGCCGCCAGGAACACCGCCGTCACCGACGGCTCCCCCGGCTGCGGGAGCGGGGCGATGACGACGACGAGCAGGCCGATCGCCACGATCGGGATGCAGTAGCTGATGATCGCCACCTGGGTGACCACCGCCTCCAGGCGCGGCACCACGAGGACCAGGGCGGACAGCAGCAGCGCCAGACCGTTGCCCCACAGGTAGCCCAGGCCCGCCTCGGCCAGCGTCACCGGGAAGTTCCGCAGGTAGGGGTCGGCCCCGCTCTCGACGAAGCCGCCCAGCACCTGCGGCGGGGTCGGGACCGCCTGCACGCCGCCCGGACCCACGCCGGAGAACACCGTCGCGGCGAG
>JAKONK010000233.1 GCA_022701985.1 Actinomycetales bacterium | reverse complement strand
GCCGAGCTCGCGCTCCTCGGGGAGCGCGTGGTGCTCGTCGACGCCGACACGTGGTCGTCCAGCACCGCCCAGGTGCTGGGGCTGCTCGACGAGACCGCCGGCGTCGCCGCGGCCTGCCGGGCCGCCGCTGCGGGCACCCTCACCCCCGGCCGCCTGCTGGAGCTGGCCCCCGCCGTCCTCCCGGGCCTGGCCGTCCTCACCGGGCTGCCCCGGGCCGAGCGGTGGCACGAGCTGGGCGCCGCCGCCCTGGAGGAGCTGTGGGGGGTCTGCCGCGCCACCGCCGCGTGGACCGTCGTCGACGTCGCCCACCCCCTCGAGCAGGACGAGGAGCTGGTCCTCGACACCGCGGCCCCCCGGCGCAACGCCGCCACCACCACCGCGCTCGCCGCGGCCGACCTGGTGCTCGTCGTCGGGCAGGCCGACCCGGTGGGCCTGCAGCGCCTGGTCCGGGCCCTGGGCGACCTCGCTGAGGCGCAGCCGCGGGCCGCGCAACGCCGGCGCGTCGTGGTCACCCGGATGCGCGCCTCGGCCGTCGGTCGCGAGCCCGCCGCTCAGGTCGCCGAGGCCCTGGCGCGCTACGCGGGTGTCGTGGACGCGGTCCTCGTCCCCGACGACCGGCCCGCCTGCGACGCCGCGCTCCTGGGCGGCCGCACGCTGGCGGAAGCGGCCCCCGGCTCTCCGGCGCGCGCCGCGCTGGCAGCCCTGGCCGGGCAGCTCGCCGCCGGTGCGGGCCGCGCCCCGGCCAGGCCCCGGCGGCACCGGTGGGCCAGGATGCGGGCGTGAGCCCGACCTCCGCCAGCACCCCCGAGCGCGTCTACGCGGCGCTCCTCCCCTCGCAGCTGGCGCAGGTCCTCGCCGCCGGCTCCCTGCCCCCCGGGGCGCCGGTGCACGCCGTGACCCCGGCTCTGCGGGAGCACTACACCGACGGCGACACCGAGGAGCTGGAGCTGGCGGCCATGCTCGACGCGGCCGACTCCTCGCTGCGGCTCCTGTCCGGCGCCGGTGGTGCGGGCGCCGGGGACGCCGGGGGCCCGACCCGGCGCCTCGTGCTCGCCGCCGACGTCCCCGCCGCCTCGGTGCGCCCGCGGCCCGCCGCGAGCGGCGACCCCGCCGAGGCGCTCTCCCGCGTCGAGCTCGCCGAGCCCCTCGCGGTGCGCGCCGTCGTCAGCGCCCACGTCGACGAGCGGGACGCCGAGCCCGACGTCGCCGCCGCGGCGCGCGCCCTCCCCGCGGCCGACGCCGGGGACGACGACGCCTCGTTCGCCGTCGACGGCGCCCAGGGCCACGACCTGCTCTGGTACGACGCCACCGAGCTCGCCGAGCTGGCCGACGAGCTCACCGGCCCCTAGGGCTCCGGCGCGGCCGGTCAGCCGCCGAGCCGCGCGGACAGCTCGCGCTCCTGGTCGCGCAGGGCCCGCACGATCGGCTCCTCGGCGGCCCGCTCGACCCGCGCGCCGACCAGGGGCACCGACGCCTTGAGCTCACCGGTGACGGAGTGCTCGGTGCCGCCGCGCACCACCCGCAGCGCCGTCGTCGCCGTGGCCGTCACCGGGGCGCCGGGGACCTGCAGCACCGTGGTGCCCGTGCGGGAGCCGTCGGCGGCCGGGGGGCCCCAGGTGTCGACCTGGTGCAGCCGCAGCGCCGGCCCCACGAAGCGGCGGGCGATGTCGGGCAGCTCGTGCGTGGGGAGCGACCTGTCGACGGTCACGGTGAAGGCGCTCGAGCCCAGCGGCTCGGCGCCCTCGACGCGCACGTCCCACTCGAGGGCGTCGCTGGCGGCGCACAGCTCCTCCACCACGGAGCGGTCGGCGAGCAGCGCGGCCACCGCCTCGGGGGTGCCCGGGTAGCGGAGGACGACGTCGAGGCGCATCCCGGCACGCTACGGCCTGGCGCACGCCCCGGCAGCGGGTGGCTAGCCTGGGCCGGTGCCCACCTTGAGCTCGCTCGTGCGTCGGCTCGGCGTCCTGGACGCCGCTGACGAGGAGTGGCTGCACCTCCTCGTCGGCGACTGGCAGATGCTGTCCGACCTGTCCTTCGCCGACCTGCTGCTGTGGGTGCCCGACGCCGAGGGCGGCTTCGTCGTCGTCGCGCACTGCCGCCCGAGCACCGGCGTCACCGTCCACGACGAGGACATCGTCGGCACGCGCATCGCCCCCGGGCAGCGCGAGCAGGTCGACAGGGCCTACGCCGAGGCCCGCATCTGCCGCGACCACGACCCGGAGTGGCTCGACGGGAGCCCGGTCCGCGAGGAGACGGTCCCGGTGGTGCGGCAGGGCCGCGTCATCGGCGTGATGTCCCGCGACACCAGCCTGTCGGTGCCCCGGGCGCCCTCGCGGCTGGAGCGCAACTACCTGCAGTGCGCCGACTCCCTGGCGCGGATGGTCTCCGAGGGGACCTTCCCCCACCAGGGAGCTCCGACCGGCGCCAAGCGCGGCGCACCGCGCGTCGGCGACGGGCTCGTGCGCCTCGACGTCGACGGCACGGTCGTCTACGCCAGCCCCAACGCCCGCTCCGACTACCGCCGCCTCGGCTTCCAGGGCGACCTCGTCAGCCGGTCGCTGGCCGAGGTGACCGCCGGGTCGATCGACAACAGCCACCAGGTGGACGAGACCCTCCCGCTGGTGGTCACCGGGCGCGCGCCGTGGCGCTGCGACGTGGAGTCGCGCCAGGCGGCGCTGTCGCTGCGGGCCGTGCCCCTGCTCGAGGACGGCGTCCGCACGGGCGCCCTCGTCCTCTGCCGCGACGTCACCGAGCTGCGCCGCCGCGAGCAGGAGCTGCTCACGAAGGACGCCACCATCCGGGAGATCCACCACCGGGTGAAGAACAACCTCCAGACGGTCTCCGCGCTGCTGCGGCTGCAGACCCGGCGCATCAGCTCCGAGGAGGGCCGCGCGGCGCTGGAGGAGGCGATGCGCCGCGTCAGCACCATCGCGCTGGTGCACGAGACGCTCTCGTCGGGGTTCGACGAGGTGGTGGAGTTCGACGACGTCATGGACCGCGGCCTCCTGCTCATCGCGAGCCTGGCCGCCAGCTCGGGTGCGGCCAGCACCCAGCGCGTCGGGGCGTTCGGGCAGGTCGGCGCCGAGGACGCGACGGCCCTGGCGCTCGTGCTCACCGAGCTCGTGACCAACGCCGTCGAGCACGGCCTGCGCGGTGGCAGCGGTGTGGTCGAGCTGCGGGCCGAGCGCGACGGCACCTCGCTGGTGGCCACCGTCGCCGACGACGGCGCCGGTCTCCCGGAGGACTTCTCCCCCCAGCGCGGGGGCCTGGGCACGCAGATCGTCACCGCCCTGGTGCAGGGCGAGCTGCGCGGCACGATCGTGTGGCGCGACCGCGAGGGCGGGGGGACCGAGGCCGTGGTCAGCGCCCAGCTGCGCGAGCCGCGCGGGGGAGAGCGGGGCGAGGCGGCCCGTGCCGACGCCGCCCGCGCCGAGGCGCCCGCCGCCGGGCCGGTCGTGCTGGACCGGGTCGAGGTCACGGGGTGAGCCACCGGGCCCGGTGACGCGACGAGGGCCGCTCCCCGTGGGGAGCGGCCCTCGCGCGTGGTGCTGGGTGGTGCTGCGTCGAGCTGGGTGGCGCGGCGTCAGCCGGCGCGACGGGCCCGGGCGGTGCGGCGCTTCAGGGCGCGGCGCTCGTCCTCGGACAGGCCACCCCAGACGCCGGAGTCCTGACCGTTCTCGAGAGCCCACTTGAGGCAGGTCTCGACGACGTCGCAGCGCCGGCACACGGCCTTGGCCTCCTCGATCTGCAGCAGGGCCGGGCCCGTGTTGCCGATCGGGAAGAACAGCTCGGGGTCTTCGTCGAGGCACGCTGAGCGGTGCCGCCAGTCCATCGATGAGCTCCTCGGATCTCGGGGGTGTCGTCCGGCCCGCCGCTCTTGTGAAGGCGTTCACGAGTCCGAACACGTATATGGGGCGCTCACTGGCGCCCCGTCCTCCGGTATCGTCACAGAGTCCTGTGCGTTGCACAAGGGTTGACTCCGGTGAGTCCTCCGTCGGGCGACTGCCAGTCGCGGGGGCGCCACCTGCGGTGACGTCCGCCTGTGATGTCCAACGGTCGAGCACCGCGCGGTGTTCCGCCACCCGGCGGCGGCTAGCGTCGGTGCGTGCCCGCAGCAGCCCGTCAGCACCAGCCCGCCGGTGACCCGTCGCGCCGGACCCGCACCCGGCTCCACCCCGCGCTGCTGGTCGCCGCCGGCGCCGTCGTCCTCGAGGTGCTCGCCCTGGCCGGCGTGGTCGTGCTCTACGCGGTCGAGCTCGTCGGCGGTGCCGCTCGCGACGCCGTGGGCGCCAGCGCCACCGGGGCGCTCGCCGCGGCGCTGGCCGTCGGCCTGGGCCTGTGCGCCAGGTCCCTGGTGGCGGGGCGCCGCTGGGCGAGGGCCCCGCTGGTGACCTGGCAGCTGTTCCAGATCGTGCTCACCGCGCCGCTGGCCCGGGGCCCCCTGTGGTGGGTGGCGGCGGTCTTCGTGGCGCTGTCCCTGGTCGCGGCGGTGTGCCTGGTCTCGCGGCCCGTGGCCGAGCACGTCGAGGACGACGGCGCGGTGCCGCCCGCTCTCTGACCGGTCTGCGAGCGCTCTCCGACCGCTCGCAGACCGGCGTCAGGTCTGGGTGCCCTCGCCGAGCTCGTCGCGCATCGAGGCCAGCGTCCGCGAGAGCAGCCGCGAGACGTGCATCTGGGAGATGCCGACCTCCTCGGCGATCTGCGACTGCGACATCCCCCGCACGAAGCGCAGCGCGATGATGCGCCGCTCGCGCGCCGGCAGCCGCGCCAGGAGGGGGCGGAGCGCCTCGCGGTCCTCCACACCGCGCATGTCGTCGTCGTCGCTGGCCAGCCACGCCCCGGGGGCGTCGGACTCGCCGGCGTCCAGCGGCACGGTGGTGTAGGCCCCGGCGGACTCCATGCCCTCCAGCACCGCGTCCTCGTCGACGCCCGCGCGCTCCGCGAGCTCGGCCACGGTGGGGGCCCGTCCCAGCTCCTGGGTGAGGGCGGTGCGCGCGTCGGCGAGGAGGCGCGACAGCTCCTGCAGGCGCCGCGGCACCCGCACCGCCCAGCCGCGGTCGCGGAAGTGGCGGCGGATCTCCCCGAGCACGGTCGGCACCGCGAAGGCCGAGAACGGCACGCCGCGGTCGGGGTCGTAGCGGTCGACGGCCTTCAGCAGGCCGATGGTGCCCACCTGGACCAGGTCGTCGAGGGGCTCCCCGCGGTCGGTGTAGCGGCGCGCGAGGTGCCGCACCAGGGGCAGGTGGGACTCGACCACCCGGTGGCGCAGCGCGGTGCGGGCCGGGTCGTCCTCGGCCAGGCGCGACAGCGCGAGCAGGTCCTCGGGGATCTCCACCGGAGGCGCTGCCTGCGGCGGCACCACCGCGCCCGCGTCGCCCAGCGCGGTCTCCGGGCCCGGCGCCTCGTGCGCGTCCACGGCAGTCCCTCGATCAGTCGCCGCGACCGGGACCGTCGTGGCGAAGGCGGATGCAGTGCCTGCCGAGCTCGTCGCGACCGGTGTCCAGGCCGCCGACGAGGGCGTCCAGCACCGCCCAGGCGAAGCTCTCGCGGCCGGGCAGGGTGCGGGCGGGTCCGCTGACCTCCACCCGCATGCCGGTGCCGGCGAGCTCGAACCGCGCCCTCAGGACGGGGGGTGCCTGGCGCGCGGCGGCCTCGCCACCGCCGGAGGACCCGGGGGCGGGCTGCGCCTCGACGGCGTGGCGCTCCCCGGAGCCGTCCAGCGGCTGCGGCCCCAGGACCAGGGCGCACGCCTCGTCGACGGCGATCCGCAGGTCCTCGATCTCGTCGATCGTGAGGTCGAGGCGGGCGGCCAGCCCCGCCGTGGCGGTGCGCAGCACCGACAGGTAGGCCGGGTCGGCGGGCACCTCGAGCTCGACGACGTCGACGGCGCCGGCCTCCTCGACAGCGCTGGTGCCGCCGGGGGCGCCAGCCCCACCCGCCGCTGTGACCACGACGCCGCCTCCTGGTGCTCGTCCTGCGCCGACCCGTCCATCGTGGACTGCCCGCGGCGTCCGGTCGACCCCGGGGTCGTCCACCGACCCCGGGACCGGCCCGCTCAGCCGCGCGGCGGCTGCGCCGAGCCGGCCAGGCGCTCCAGCTCCGCGCCGGTGATCCGCCAGGTGGTCCACTCGTCCTGGGGACCGGCCCCCACGGCCGCGTAGACGGCCTGGGCGGAGGTGTTCCAGTCCAGGACCGTCCACTCCAGACGCCGGTGCCCGCTGGCCAGGGCCTCGGCGGCCAGCGCCGCCAGGAGCCGGCGACCGATGCCGCCGCCGCGGTGCTGGGGGCGCACGTAGAGGTCCTCCAGCCAGGTGCCGTGGCGCCCGGTCCAGGTGGAGTAGGTCGTGAACCAGACCGCCGACCCGGCGACCTCCCAGCCGCGGTCGGTCTCGACCTCGGCGACGTGGGCGAACACGCGCGGCTGCTCCCCGAACAGGGCCGCGGCCAGGTCCTCGGGGGTGGCCTCCACGGCGTCGGGCTCGCGCTCGTACTCGGCCAGCTCGCGGATCATCGCGTCGAGCTCCGCCACGTCCTCCGGCAGCGCCCGCCGCACCCGCACCGCTCCCACCACGTCGACCTCCTCCTCGGCGGACCGCCCGGCCCGCGACGGCGCTCACCGTAGGGGGCCTCCTCCGCGGAGCCCCCGCACCGCCTCACCCGCGGGCGAGCTGGACGACGACGAGCGAGCCCGCCACCACCGCGCTGGCGCGCCCCGGGGGGCCGCCGCGCACCGGGGAGGGCCGCGCGCCCAGGACCTCGGCGTCGCCGGGAGCCAGCGGGTGCAGGAGCAGCCCGGTCCGGTGCCGTCGCAGCGCCGCGCCCAGCCCCCGGTGCGCCGGCAGCAGGCCGCTGGTGCCCGCCGCCACGACGGCCCAGGGCAGGTCGTGCGCGTCCTGCAGCGTCAGCAGCACCCCCTCCAGCGGGGTGCCCGCCACGAGCTCGGCGTCGTCGACCAGCACCAGACCGGCGGCGGAGCCGCTCGTCGCCGGGTCCTCCAGGAGGTCGGCGAGCTGGCGCGCCGCCAGCGCCCCCGTCCCGCGCACGACCGGACCGGGGTGCGAGGACACCTCGGCCGGGACGCCGCGCGGCTGGACCTCCACCACCGGTCGGCCGACGCGGTGCGCCTGCCGTTCGAGCAGCCGCAGAGCGCCCGTGCGCCCCGAGCCGGCGGGCCCCAGGACGATCGCGCCGCCCCCGGCCGGCAGCGGCAGGCCCACCGCCTCCACCCCCGGGCCGCCGACACCCACCGCGAGGTGGTCCACCGCGGCGGCGCGGGGGAGGTCCTCGGCGAGCAGCCGCCGCGGCAGGGCCGGGAGGCGGACCACCGGCGGCCCCGCGCGAGCGACCGCCGCCGTGGTCTGGCGCGCTGCGAGGTCGGCGACGACGGCCCGCTGGACGTCCACCCCTCCCTCGTCCCGCGCGGCGGCACCGCCGAGGAGGGGCAGCTGGCACTCGCGCAGCGGTCCGGAGCGCAGCCGCAGGGCCCGGCCCGCGGGCCAGTGCACCGGCAGGGCCGAGCCGGGCACCCCGGCGAGCAGCGCAGCGGTGCGGTCGGCCGGGGAGAGGAGCAGCACCTCGCGGACCCCCGCCACCGCGCGCGAGGTCAGCAGCGACGGGTCGCCGGTCAGCACCGCGGCGGCACCGGCGTCCAGGAGCCGGCGCAGCAGGTCGGCGGCGGCGTCCGCCTCGTGCCGGTCGGCGCCCCCCGGCCCGTGCGGCGGGGTGAGCAGCCGGTCGGCGCGGTCGACCAGGAGCAGCGGACCCAGCCCGTCCGAGCCGCCGTCCGAGCCGGCCGCGCTACCGGCGACGCGGGCGAGCACCCGCAGGAGGTGCTCGCCGTCGGCGGGGTCGACCACGCAGGACACCCGCGGCAGGACGGCGAGGTGTCCCAGCTCGGCGTGGTCACCCACCACGAGCACCTCGCGGTCGTGGGCGGCCGCCGCCAGCCACCGCAGCAGGGAGGTCCGCCCCGTCCCCGGCCCTCCGGCGACGACCAGGGGCCCGTCCGCCGGCCACAGCACCGGGCGCTGCGCGGGGACGGCCGGGTCGTCGGCCAGCGCCAGCGGGAGGCAGCCGCCCCCACCGGCCCCACCACCGGGTGCGTCGGCGGGCGCGCGCCAGCCCAGGACGTCGGGCAGCGCGGGCAGCCACGGCGGCGCGGTCCGCGCCAGCCCCTCAGCCGCGCGGGCCAGCGCCGCCACGACCGCGGGCACCTCGTCCTCACCGGTCCGGCCGCCCGAGGAGCCGTCGACCTCCCCCGGGGCGGCGACCCCGCGGGTGAGCGGGACGACGGACACCGGCACAGGCAGCGCGCGCGTCGTCGACGCCACCCGCACCTGCTGCAGGCGCTCCCCGCCGCGGCGCACGAGCGCCGCCCCGGGCCGGCCCGCGGGCAGGTGCGCCGCGCCCGGGTCGTCGACCACGTCGAGGGAGTCCGGGACGTCCCTGACCCGCAGCGCCACCCGCAGGTTCGTGTTGGCGCGGGCGTCGGCGCTCACGACCCCCGCCGGCCGCTGGGTCGCCAGGACCAGGTGCACCCCCAGCGACCGCCCCACCGACGCCAGCCGCACCAGCCCCGGGACCAGCTCGGGCACCTCCTCGGCGAGCACCCGCACCTCGTCGACCACCACCAGCAGCCGGGGGAGCAGCCGCGCCCCGTCGGCGCGCTGCGCCAGGAGCGCCGCCCTGTCGACCGCGCCGTGCTCGGCGAGCACGCGCTCGCGGCGGTGCACCTCGGCCCGCAGCGACTCCAGCGCCCGGCGCGCGAGGTGCTCGTCGAGGTCGGTCACCTCGCCGACCAGGTGGGGCAGGCCCCGCAGCCGACCCGCCGTCGCGCCGCCCTTGTAGTCGACGACCACCACGGCCAGCTCGTCCGGCGGCTGCGCCACCGCCATCGCCAGCACGAGCGCCACCAGCAGCGTGGACTTGCCCGACCCGGTGGTGCCCGCCACGAGGGCGTGCGGCCCGTCGCGCTCCAGGTCGACCGTCCAGGTGCTCCCGTCGTGGTGCACGCCCAGCGGCAGCTCCGCGCCGCGCCCGCGCCCGGCCACCGAGGTGGCGGCCGAGCGCCAGGACCGGGCGACGGCCTCGGCGTCGACGGGGTCCGGCCCCGCGGCCGCCAGCAGCTGCCGCAGCGACGGGACGTCGGTGGCCGGAGCGGACGCGGCGCCCGCCGGGCGGCGCAGCGGTGCGAGGGCCCGGGCGAGGTCCTCGGCCCAGCGGGTGCTCACCAGGTCGGCGACGAGGGGGAGGGTCTCCGCGCCGCCGCGCGTGTCGCGCACGGGCGGTGGGGAGCCCGGCAGGGGCCGGCGACCCCGCCACGCCCCGGCTCCGTCGGCGCCCAGGCGCAGGACGGCGCAGCCGGTGCCCGACGGACCACCCGAGGGGTCGCGCACCGACAGGCGGAGGCCGGCTCCGGCGTCGTCGACCACGACCGTCCGGGCGCCGGGCTCCGGCTCACCCCCGGCGGCTGCCGCGTCACCGCTCGGCTGCCCGACGGCGTGCGGCAGCCAGCGCAGCCACGCCCACGCCGGTCCGCCGGTCCGCACGTTCACGCGGAGCCGGCCGGGGGAGTGGAGCACCGCGAGCTGGCCGAGCAGGCTCCGCACCACGCCCTCGGCCACCTCGTCCGGGGCCTCGACCACGAGGTGCTCCAGCCGGGCCAGGTCGACGACCACGGGGCCCGCCGCCAGGTGGAGGCGCTCGTCGTCCTCCTCGGCGATCCCAGTGCTCCCGGCTGCGCCGGCGGCCCGGGAGCGCCGCAGGAGCGTGCCCGTGGCGGTGCGGGCGGTGCCGATGCGGACGGCCAGGGGTGCCCCCGGGGCCCCCGCCCACAGGTCCTCGCCGGCCGAGGCCGCCAGGAGGCCGACCGCCGCCGGGTCGGGGTGCCGCTGCTCCAGCAGCTCCCGCTCCCGCCCCGCGAGGCGCTGCGCCCGCGCACGGGCGGCGGCGGTCTCCCGGGCGTGGTCGGCCAGGTCGTCGCGGTGGCGCCGTCGGCCCGACCTGACCTCCCCACCCCGAGTGAGCACCGCGACCAGCGGACCGCTGAGGGCGAGCACGAGGGCCAGCGGCGACCACAGCAGCGCCAGGGGCACCGCCACCAGCACCGGGGCCAGGACGGCCGGCCACACGAGCGGGCTCGGCGCGCGGAGCTCCGGCGGCTCCGGCAGGAGGACGACGGTCTCGTCGGACCCCGTCCCGCGGTCACCCGCGCCGTCGCGCTCGTGAGCGCCGTCGGGCTCCGCCGGCGGGGCCGGCAGCAGGAGGTGCCCGCGCCCGTCGGGCACCGCCCTCCGGACGCGGGCCGAGGTGGCGGGGGCCAGGCGCACGCGGGTCCGGCCGAGCTCGACCTCAGACCCCTGGGCCAGGAGGCGCCACGTCGGGCCCAGCGCCTCCCCGTCCAGGCGCGACCCGGTGGCGGACCCCGCGTCGCGCACGCGGACACCGGACGGGGTCGCGTCGAGCTCGAGGTGGGTGGGGGAGGTGGACGGGTCGTCGAGGGCGACCACCGACCCCGCGCCGCGGCCCAGGACCGAGCGGCCGAGGGGGAGCCGCACGACCGCCCCGGAGCAGGGGCCGCCGACCACGTGCAGCGCTCCCGGCGCCCCGCGCGCCGGGCGCGCCGGGCAGGCGGGGGCGGCGTCGAGCACCAGCACCGCACCCGCCACGAGCGGCGGCGCTCCGAGCAGCACCTCGCCCGGTACGCGCCGACCCCCGGCGCTGACCTCCGGGGGCGCGGAGCCGGCGCCTCGGCCGCAGGCCCCGGCGAGGCCCTCCAGCACCGCCGCCAGGGCCGTGCCCGGGGGCGCGCTGACGACGACGTCGACGCCGGGGCCCCCTCGGGCGTGGTCCACCACGGTCATCGGCACGCGCACCGGCCCACCGTGCCCCGCACAGGACCCCGCCCGCCGGGACCGGTCCGCGGCCTGTGGACAACCGGATGACGAGGTGGCCGCAGCGCCGTCGCGGACCTCGTGCGCGCCCGGAACGTCCCGTTCGGCCCCATCGGTGGGGATGTGTCGTGATCACTGCGAGTGACGATCAAGCGTATCTCGGTCGGGGGACGCGCCACCCGGGTCACGGCGTCCGCCCGAGTGCTGGCGGGGCGGGCCGACCTCCTCCTAGCGTCGTGCCAGCGCCGCCCCCGGAGTCCCCCGCTCCGGTGGGCGGCGCGCCCGCGGGCGCCGGTCCTCGAGGCTCGAGACAGCACCGGGAGGACCCGTGGAAGCGACGGCGATCGTCGAGGACGAGGTGCGCGAGCTGGTCCGCCGCCGCGCCATCGACCCCGCCGACGACGCCTCGGCGGTGCGGCGCCTGGCCGAGGAGGTCGTGGCCGACTACGACGAGCGCAGCCTCACCGGCCGCCTCCCCGTGCTGGTGGACCGCGACGCCGTCGTCCGGACCGTGGTCGACGCCGTCGCCGGGTACGGCCCCCTGCAGGTGCACCTCGACGACCCGGAGGTCGAGGAGATCTGGATCAACGAGCCGGGCAAGGTCTTCGTCGCCCGCGGCGGGCGCTCGGAGCTCACCACGACGATCCTCACCGAGGCCGGGGTCCACGACCTCGTCGAGCGGATGCTGCGCACCTCCGGCCGGCGCCTGGACCTGTCCAGCCCCTTCGTCGACGCCGCCCTGCCCTCGGGGGCGCGCCTGCACGTCGTCATCCCCGACATCACGCGCCGTCACTGGGCCGTGAACATCAGGAAGTTCGTCGTCGGCGCCACGCGCACCGAGCACCTCGTCGCCCTGGGGACGATGACGGCCTCGTGCGCCGCGTTCCTGGACGCCGCCGTCGCCTCCGGCCTGAACGTCGTCGTGGCCGGCGGCACCCAGGCCGGCAAGACCACGATGCTGAACTGCCTCTCGGCAGCCGTACCCGCGCGGGAGCGCGTGGTGACGGTCGAGGAGGTCTTCGAGCTCACAAAGCAAGACCAACCACTGATGTCAGCGTGAGGGAGTTGGACGTGACCAGAGCAGCGGTGGCCCGAGACCAGGGCGAGGTGGCCGGGTGGGTGCTCGTGCTGGTGATGGCCGCTGGGATCGCGGTGGCCGTCTTCGGCGTCGCCGCACCTGCCCTGGTGGACGTCGCTGGTGCGACGCTCGGTATGTTCGGTACGGCGGGGGAGTAAACACACGAATCGGTAGGTCGTCCGTACGTTAGGGACAGAGATTCAGGTCCCGGCACCGGGTTGATCTTGAAAGATCGACTAGGTCAGGCGCGTGGCGTCACTTGCCGTTGCTCCGCGCCTTCTCGACCAGGACCTCGCGTCGCTGCTCGGCGGGGACGCCGAACGCGATCATGAGGCCCTGCCAGAGGGCAGCGCGGAGGGGGCGAGCGAACAGCCAGGCGATGACCAGGACCAGGAACGCGAGAGCGTCCACAGGTCACCCCCATCAGCCGGGAGGGTCCGTCGAGGTCACGACGGCCTGTGTGGAGAGACGACAAAGGCGCCTGCCGACTGGCAGACGCCCTGTGTGGTCAGGTGGCTACGGGCATAGCCGTACCACCGGGTGACACGTTGTTATCCACAGGCCCGGAACGCAAGGGGGCATGGGCGTGTCGCCGCGTTTCACTGTGACAGACGGCGGCCGCACGCTCCTCGCGGCGCGTAACGTCTCGTCATGGACGTCATCAATGCTGGTCAGCTGGGTCGGACCGACGAGGGGCGCGAGGTGATCGTGCCGCTGGTTTGGGACGAGGACGGCAAGGCTGCTGAGGTGGCGCGCGGGGTGCTCGTCTCTGTCGATCAGTGGGTCGGGCGCACGGCCATCGTGGTCGCCAACGGCAGCGCCCGCCAGGAGATCGAACTCTCTCCCGACATGCAGGTGCGCCTGCCCTAGCCCCGCACGCTGCGCAAGTGGCACCGCGGGGCGGGCA
>JAKONK010000145.1 GCA_022701985.1 Actinomycetales bacterium | reverse complement strand
GACCTCCTCGACGCTCGTGCCGTCGAAGCCCTTCTCCGCGAAGAGGACGCGCCCGACGTCGAGGAGCTGCTCGCGCCGCTCCGCGCCGGTCATGCGGGTGCGGCTCACCTCGCCATCATGCCCTGCGGGGCCGACGCCCGGGCCCGCCCGCGCCGGGGCCCGGGCTGCTCCGGTCGGGTGGTGGCCCGCCCGTCCGGCGCCGCGGGGCTCAGGTCGCGGCACCGACCTGCCGATGGGACGGGCGTCGGGGCGGCCTGCGCCGCGCCGGCAGCGCAGGGCCCCGGGGAGCAGCCCCGGCCGCAGACCACCCGGAGGACGACGTGCCGCTCACCCTCATCGCCCTGGGGGGCTGGCTGGTGGCCAGCCTCGCCGCCGCCGCCGTCCTGGGCCGCGCCATCTCCCGGGCCGACAGGATCAGCGAGCTGCACGAGCGCCGGGCCGCCGCCCGAGCCGAGGCGCGCGCCGCCGGGGCCGACGTCGAGCCCGAGCGCCGCCTCGACGGGCTGGCCGACCCGGCGCCGGTGCGCCTGGGACTGGCTGTCGCTCAGCGTGACGGGGTGCCCCTGAACGGATGACGCGGCTGGGTGAACGACGGGTGCACGGCTTCACCCGACGACCACCAGCGCGTGACCTAGGACCTGCAGCTGGCTGACGGCCGCCCGCCACCGCGGCGAGCGCACCGCGCGGCCCCCCTGCCGCCGCGGCACGACCTTCCTCGAGGAGCCCCATGACCACCGCCGTCCCCGCGCCGCGCCCCGCGGACGCGGTGGTCGTGCCGCTGCGCGCGGAGCCGCCGGGCCGCCTGCGCCGCGTGCCCCCGCCCCGCAGCCACTGGACCACCACCAACCTCCGGCGCGTCGTCGCGGGAGACGTCGCCGCGGTGCTCCTGTCGACGGTCACCGCCTACCTCGTGCGCTTCGGACACGTGGACACCGGCCCCCTCAGCGACGTGCTCATGCTGGCCGGCCTGCCCGCGGTGTGGTTCGCGGCGCTCTTCGCCAACCGCGCCTACGAGAGCCGCTTCCTGGGCCTGGGCAGCGAGGAGTACGACCGCGTCGTGCGGGCCAGCGTCTTCACCCTCGCCGTCGTCGCGACGACCTCCTGGGCCTTCCAGCTCGACATCGCCCGCGGCTACGTGCTGCTGTCCGTGCCCGCGGGCACCCTGCTCCTGCTCGTCCTGCGCTACCTCGTGCGCCAGCGCCTGCACGCCGAGCGCGGGCAGGGCCTGCACATGCAGTCCGTCGTGGTCGCCGGCCACCACGAGGGCGTCGTCGCGATGGTGCGCCAGATGAGCAGCGCCAGCTACCACGGCATGCGCGTCGCCGGGGTCTGCCTGCCCGCTGCCGGCAGCGTCCCGCCGGCCGTGCGCGAGACCTCCCTGCAGGGCCTGGCCGCCCTGGGCGTCCCCGTCCTGGGCGACCTCGACGACACCGCCGCCGTCGCCCTGCGCGAGGGCGTCGACGCCGTCGCCGTCCTCCCCACCCCCGAGGTCGACGGCGCCTTCCTGCGCCGCCTGGGCTGGGCGCTGGAGGAGACCCACGCCGCGCTCTACCTCGCGCCGGCCGTCACCGAGGTGGTGGGCCCGCGCGTCGCCATCCGGCCGGTCTGCGGCCTGCCGCTGCTGCACCTGGAGCGCCCCGAGCTCACCGGTGCCCGGCGCGTCGCCAAGGGCACCGTCGACAGGGCCGGCGCGGCGGCGGCGCTGCTCCTGCTCGCCCCGGTGCTGGTGGGCATCGCGCTCGCGGTGCGCCTGGACTCCCGCGGCCCGGTCCTGTTCCGCCAGGAGCGGGTGGGCCTCGAGGGCCGCAGCTTCACCATGCTCAAGTTCCGCAGCATGGTGGTCGACGCCGAGGCCCGCCTGCAGGCGCTGGCGGGCTCCAGCGAGGGCAACGCCGTGCTGTTCAAGATGAGGCACGACCCGCGCGTGACCCGCGTCGGCGCGGTGCTGAGGCGCCTGTCCCTGGACGAGCTGCCGCAGCTGCTGAACGTGCTGCGCGGTGACATGTCGCTGGTGGGTCCGCGTCCGCCGCTGGCCCGGGAGGTGGCCGTCTACGGCGACGACGCGCGCCGCAAGCTCATCGTCAAGCCCGGCCTGACGGGGCTCTGGCAGATCAACGGGCGCTCCGACCTCGACTGGGACGAGTCGCTGCGCCTCGACCTGCGCTACGTCGAGAACTGGTCGTTCGCGTACGACTTCATGATCATGTGGAAGACCGTCGGTGCGGTCCTCCGGAGCCGAGGGGCCTACTGATGGACACCACCGTCGTCGTCCCGACCTTCAACGAGTCCGGCAACGTCGCGGAGCTCGTGCGGCGCCTCGCCGCGGCCTTCGCCCACGCCCCCGCGGGATCGGTGGAGGTGCTCTTCGTCGACGACTCCACCGACGAGACGCCCCAGCGCGTCCTCGAGGTGGCCCTCGACAGCGCGCTGCCGGTGCGGCTCCTGCACCGCGAGGGCGCCGAGCGGGTGGGTGGCCTGGCCGGCGCCGTCACCGCGGGCATCGCCCAGGCCCGCGGCGACCTCGTCGTCGTCATGGACGGAGACCTGCAGCACCCGCCGGAGCTGGTGCCCGAGCTGCGCGCCGCGGCCGACCGCGGTGAGGGCGCCGACGTCGTCGTCGCCAGCCGCTACTGCGGCGAGGGGGACGCGTCGGGCCTGTCGTCGTCGTGGCGGAGGACGGTCTCGAGCAGCTCCACGGTGCTCGCGCGCGCCTGCTTCCCGCGCCGGGTGGGACGCGTCTGCACCGACCCGATGACCGGCTTCTTCTGCGTCCGCCGCAGCGCCGTCGACCTGACCAGGCTCCAGCCCCGCGGGTTCAAGATCCTGCTGGAGGTCCTGGCCCGCCACGACCTCCGCGTCGTCGAGGTGCCGTTCGTCTTCGGCGAGCGGCTCGCGGGCGACAGCAAGGCCTCCTGGCGCAACGGCCTCCAGTTCCTGCGGCAGATGCTCGCGCTGCGCATGGGGCGCATGTCGCGGTTCGCCGCCGTCGGCGCCCTGGGCACCCTGGTGAACGCGCTGGTGATGTGGCTGCTGCTGCACACCACCGACGTGCACTACGTGGCCGCCTCGGTCATCGCCACCGAGGTCGCGATCCTCCACAACCTCGTGCTCCAGGAGCGCTACGTCTTCCGCGACCTGCGCGGCGGGCGCCACGGCTGGGTCGCTCGCTCGGTGCAGTCGGTCGTCTACAACAACCTCGACAACCTGGCCCGGCTGCCGCTCCTGGTGCTCCTCGTCGAGGTGGCCGGCGTCCACTCGCTCGTCGCCCAGGTCCTCACGCTCGTCGTGTCCTTCGTGGCGCGGTTCCTCTTCGTGTCGCAGGTCGTCTACCGGCCGCAGCGCACGCCGAAGGAGGTGCTGGAGGACGCGGCGCTCGCCGCCGACCCGTCCGCGCTGCAGCCGCCCCCCACCACGACCTCCCGCGCCCCCGGGGCGTGACGCGCAGGGGCGGTCCGGTGGCCCGGATGTCCCGGAACGTCCGCTCCGTCCCGTCCGCGCCCCTAGGGTCCCCTCGTGGTCAGGGACTCCGAGCACCGCCTCCGCAGCCGGTCGCGCGCGCGCGGGGGGCGTCTCGTTCCCGCGCTGCTCGCGGCGCTGGTGCTCGCCGGCCTCCTCCAGCCGGCGGGTGCGCAGGCGCAGGCCGCGCCTTCGGCCGCCTGGACGCGCGCCGACCCGGTGCTCCTCGATGGCTTCACCGGGTCCGGGCGGCCGACGACGACGCCCGCCGGAGCCCCGTACCGCTCGTGGGTCTCGCCGGGCGCGGGCCTGGCCGCCACGGCCGGGAGCCTGCTCGTGGACGACCTGCCACCCGGCGGCTCCTTCGCGCTGAGCGCCCCGCAGGCCCGCTCCCGCGACGTCCAGCTCGGCGTGGACGTCACCGCCCCCTCGCCCTCGGGGACCTTCTACGCCGGCCTGAGGGTGCGCACCCAGGAGGACGGCAGCCACTACGGCACCACCGCCGCGCTCCGGCCCGACGGCGCGGTGCGGCTGACCGTCGACCGCGTCGACGGCGGCGGCACGACCAGGCTCGCGACCACCACCACCCGCGTGGCCCCCGGGAGCGAGGTGCGCCTGGAGCTGCGCGCCGTGGGGGCCTCGCCAGTGCTGGTGCAGGCGCGGCTGTGGCAGGTCGGCACCCCCCGCCCGGCGTTCCAGGCCACCGCGCGCGACGCGGGTGAGCGGCGGCTCACGGCCCCCGGTGCGCTGCGCGTCGGCGGCTACCTCTCGCGCGGCGCCCGCACCGTCGACGCCGCGATCGACGACGTCGAGGCCTGGAGCTTCGTCCCCAGCCCCGGTGCCGGCGCTGGGGCATCCGCTGCGACGCCGACGCAGACCCCGACGTCCGGGGTCACCACGGCGCCCGGTCCCACCGCGACGTCGGCTCCTGCGACCTCGGCTCCTGTGACCGCAGCCCCCACCTCGGCAGCGCCGACCCCGACCGCAGCCCCCACCTCGGCGGCGCCGACCCCGACGGCGGTGCCTACGACAGCGGTGCCTACGACAGCGGTGCCGGTCGGGGTGGGGAACACGTCAGCAGCCGGGTTCGCCCACCCGGGCATCGTCGTGAGCGCCGACCGCCTGGCCGAGGTCCGCAGCCAGCTCGCCGCCGGCCGGGAGCCGTGGACCTCGGCCCTCGCCCGGACGAGGGCCTCGTGGCAGGCCGAGCTCGACCGCCGCCCCGCGCCGGTGCCCGTGGTGCAGTGCGGCGCTCGCAACACGATCGACGTCGGCTGCAGCGCGGAGGTGGCCGACGCCCAGGCCGCCTACACCGACGCGCTCGTGTTCGCCCTCACCGGAGACCAGCGCTACGCGGACAAGGCCATCGAGATCATCGACGCCTGGTCCGGCACGCTGCAGCGCCACGACCACGACCCCGTCCTGCGGAACGGCAAGCTGCAGAGCGCCTGGGCCGCCCAGGAGCTCACCAAGGCCGCCGAGCTGCTCCGGCACACCGGGTCCGGGTGGTCACCGGACGGGGTCGCCCGCTTCGAGGACCTCCTCCGGCGGGCGTACCTGCCGATGGTGAGGGACGGGCAGCCCGGTGGCGGCGCGAACGGCCAGCTGTCGATGGCCGAGGCCACCATGGACATCGGTGTCTTCCTCGACGACCGCGCGGTCTTCGACGAGGGCGTCGCCGACTGGCGAGCGCAGCTGCCGGCGGCGTTCTACCTGACCTCCGACGGGCCCGCCCCCGTGGTGCCGCCGGAGACGGCGATCACCCCGAAGATCGTCGGTGCCTACTGGCGGAACCCGGTCCGGTACGTCGACGGCCTCGGGCAGGAGTCGTGCCGAGACCTCGACCACACGGCCATGGGCCTGGGGGCGGCCGTCAACGCCGCCGAGACGGCCTGGATCCAGGGCGTCGACCTGTACGGGGAGCAGCGCGAGCGCCTCGTCGCGGCGCTCGAGCACAACGCCCGGTACCTGCTCGACCCGGGTGCCGCGGGGTGGTCCTGCCCCGACCCGGTCCGGCTGCTCAACGGCGAGTCGACGGTCACCGGTGCCGTGGCCTACCGCCACTACGCGCTCGAGGGCGGTGTGCCGATGCCGGCGACAGCGGCCTGGCTCGCGCGGGTGGGCCCGACGCGCTCCAAGCTCTTCATGAGCTGGGAGACGCTCACGCACGGTGGGTGATGGCGATCACGAGTGACATCCGTGGCGCAGACGGGTGATCCTCCGGCGCCCGGCTCACGTCGTGTGATCTCGCTCCGTTCCCATAGGTGACACCTGTGCTGCCTGCGCACGGGGTCGTCGAGGAGGACCGTCGTGAGCGTCATGGACAGGGCGACCCCTGCGGTCCAGCGGCCTGCCGGGGAGCGCCTGAGCATCGCGATGGTCGGCACCCGGGGCGTGCCCGCCCACTACGGCGGCTTCGAGACCTGCGTGGAGGAGGTCGGCGCCCGCCTGGCCGACCGCGGCCACGACGTCGTCGTCTACTGCCGCCGCGCCTCGGCCGACGACGACGGCGACCGCCTGGCGCAGTTCCGCGGCATGCGCCTCGTGCACCTCCCGGCGATGCGCCAGCGCACCCTGGAGACCCTCAGCCACACCGGGGCGTCGGTCGCCCACCTGGTGCGCCACGCGACCGACGTCGCCTTCGTCTTCAACGCCGCCAACGCGCCCTACCTGCCGGTGCTGCGCGCCCGCGGCATCCCCGTCGCCACGCACGTCGACGGACTGGAGTGGAAGCGCGCCAAGTGGGGACCCACGGGCCAGCGCTACTACCGCCAGGCCGAGGCCCTCGCCGTCCGCTTCTCCGACGGCCTCATCGCCGACGCCGTCGGCATCCAGGACTACTACACCGAGCGCTTCGGCGTGAACACCACGCTCATCACCTACGGCGCCCCGCGGGTCGGGGGCGGGGGCGACCCCACCCGCCTCGCCGAGGTGGGTCTCGAGCCGGGTGGTTACCACCTCGTGGTGGCGCGCTTCGAGCCGGAGAACCACGTCGACGTCGTGGTCGAGGGCTACGCCGCCAGCGCCGCGACGAAGCCCCTCGTCGTGGTCGGCTCGGCGCCCTACTCCGACGCCTACACCGCCCGCGTCCGCTCCCTGGCCGACGACCGCGTCAGGTTCCTCGGCGGCGTCTGGGACCAGGACCTGCTCGACCAGCTCTACGCCGGCGCGCACACCTACCTGCACGGCCACTCCGTGGGCGGCACGAACCCCTCGCTGCTGCGCGCGATCGGCGCCAGCGCCGCCGTCGACGCCTTCGACGTCTCCTTCAACCGCGAGGTGCTCGCCGAGACCGGCAGGTACTGGACCACCCCCGCCGACGTGCGCGCCCTGGTCGAGTCCTCCGAGCGCGATGCCGAGGGCACGGTGCTGCGGGGCAAGGCCGCGGGGGTGCGCGCCGAGCTCTACGACTGGGACCTCGTCACGGATGGTTACGAGGACCTCGCACAGCGTCTCGCCGCCACGCGGAAGGGAGCGCGGCGCAGCCAGATCTGACGCTGGGTGACGGGACGGCCTGGGCAGCCCTCATCCCGCTGTAACACGGGGTGACACCGCCGCCGATCCTGCCCTAGCGTCCCCCGGAGTCCGCTGCGCTGCGCCGCGGACCGCTCGGGGGGAGCGTGGACGTGGACGTCCGTGGGGGAGCACCGGTGCGCCGGTGGAGGCCGCGTCCGTGGAGGGCGGTCGTCGCGGCGCTGTGCGGGGCCGCGCTCGCGGGCGCCGTCCAGCTCACCGCTCCCGCGGCGCCCGCTGCCGAGGCGGCCACCGTCCCCTCGACCGCGACGGTCTCCGCGGACGCGCTGCCCACGGTCCAGGTCAACGGGGTGGTCTGGGCCCAGGTCATCGCCGGTGGGCGCGTCTACGCGACCGGTGAGTTCACCTCCGCCCGTCCCGCAGGGGCGGTCGCGGGGCAGAACGAGGTGGCCCGCGCCAACCTCCTGGCCTACGACCTCGCCACCGGGCAGCTCGTCACCTCCTTCTCGCCCGCGCTGAACGGCCCCGGCTACGCCCTGGCCGCGTCGTCCGACGGTTCCCGCCTGTACGTGGCCGGCAGCTTCACCTCGGCCGGTGGGCGCGCCGTCAACCGCGTCGCGGCGGTCAGCACCGCGACCGGTGCCGTCGACGCGTCCTTCAGGCCGCGCTTCGACGCCCGCGTGCGCGCCCTGGCTCTGAACGGCGGGGTGCTCTACGCGGGCGGCATCTTCAGCAGCGTGGGCGGCACGCCGCGCTCGCGCCTGGCCGCCGTGGACGCCACCTCGGGTGCGCTCCTGCCCTGGGCCCCCACCACCGACGCCGAGGTCATGGCTGCGGTGGTGACGCCCGGGACCTCGCAGCTGGTGGTCGCCGGACGCTTCTCCCGGCTCAACGGCGTCCAGCGGCTCGGCTCGGGAGCCCTCGACCTCTCGAGCGGGTCGACCAGGTCGTGGGCGGTCGCGGACACCGCGAACGCCTGGGGCCCGAAGGCCGCCGTGTACAGCCTCGCCACCGACGGCACCACCGTCTACGCCACGGGCTACAACTTCGGCGGCTCCGGGAACCTCGAGGGGTCCTACGCCGCCACCGCCGACGGCGGCCGGCTGGTGTGGGCCAGCGGGTGCCGCGGTGACACCTACGCGGGTGCCGTCGGGGGAGGGGTCTTCTACTCGGTCGGGCACGCCCACGACTGCGCCATGAACGGGGGCAACCCCGAGACCTCGCCCCGCAGCTACCAGCACGCCAAGGCGTTCGGCGCCGGGTGGAAGGGCGCCCGCAACAGCTACGGCGTCTACGCCGGCCTGCCCGGCCCGGACTACCTGCACTGGCTGCCCACCCTCACCGCCGGCACCTACACCGGCCAGAGCCAGGCGGCCTGGTCGGTGGTCACCGACGGCCGCTACGTCGTCCTCGGCGGGGAGTTCCCCTCCGTCAACGGCACGGCCCAGCAGGGGCTGGTCAGGTTCGTCGCGCGCAGCGCCGCGCCGCTGCGGCAGGGACCGCAGGGCGCCTCGTCGATGGCGGTCACCGCGACGCCCGCGAGCGGGGCCGTCCAGCTCAGCTGGAGGGCCGCGTGGGACCGCGACGACGCCTCCCTGACCTACGAGGTGCTGCGCGGCCCGGCGTCCGCACCCGTCGTGGTCGCCACGACGACGGCCGCCTCCTCCTGGTGGGACCGGCCCGCCCTCGCGGTGACCGTGCCGGCGACGGCGAGCGCGACCTACCGGGTGCGGGTGAAGGACCCCGGCGGGAACACCGCGACGGGACCCGCCACCACCGCAGCCCCCTCGGCCAGCGGCGCGCGCACGGCCCAGCTGGCGCCGGAGGGGGCGCCGGCGGAGACCGCGGCCCCCGAGGGCGGAGGGTCGCCCACGACGGCGCCCACGACGGCGCCCACGACGGCGCCCACAGGTGCCCCGGCGACGGTGACGGACGTGCCGCCCACGGCGACGGGCGCCTCGACCACGGCGGCGGGCGCCCCGACCACCGCGACGCTCACGGCGGTCCCGACTTCGCCGCCTGCAGCGGCACCGACCGGGACCCGGGGGGTGCGGCCGTGAGCGAGCACCCGGTGGCGACGGGATGGGGTGTCGGAGCCCGCCACCGCCTCCGGCTGTGGTGCGATCGTCGGGTGACCACCCAGCGCCGCGCCGCTCGAGGAGCGGTGCTCCTGCCCCTGGCCCTCGCAGGTGTCCTCGCGACCAGCGCCTGCACGGGCGCTGCGGACGACCCCGCGGCGTCGTCGACGACGGCCGCCACCGCCGCCACCCCGGTCGAGGGGGCCACCAGCGCCCCGCCGGCGCCGTCGACCCCCGCGGGGCCGCCCGCCAGCACGGCGCCCGTCGTGGGGGAGTCGACGCTGCCCGCGGCCGGTCTGGGGCAGGCGGTCGACTTCGGTGACGGCCTGAGCGCCACCGTCGAGTCCGTCGAGGACGTGCAGCTCACCGCTGAGGGGCCCGGCGAGGTCGCCGGCCCCGGGGTGGCCGTCCGCGTGTCGCTGCGGAACGGCACCAGCGCGCGGGTCGACCTGGGGGGCGTGCTGGTCAGCACCACCTACGCCGACGGCGCGCCCGGCGACCCGAGCACCTCGACGCCCTCGGACGTGCCCACCGGTGTTCTCGAGCCCGGCGCCAGCGCCGAGGGGACGTGGGTGTTCTCGCGCCCGAGCGGTACCGGGGGCTCCGTCGAGGTCTCGGTCGGGTCGATCAGCTCGAGCTCCGTGGTGGTCGTGCGGTCCTGAGGTGCAGAGCGCGGGGCTCGCACGGGCGGTCCGTCGCGCGAAGACCCGGCCCTCCAATCACTGAAGGCTGACTTCCAACCACGGAACGTGATGGTCTCCTCCAGATGGATCTCACGGAGGGTGACGGATCATCGACAGCAGGTGTGACTCTCCGTAGCGTCATCTCCACAGCACGACCGGCACCGCCGGACGACGTGCACGGGGAAGCCGCCGGCCCGCCGGCGGAGGAGCACGGGAGTGCCAGATGACGTTGAAGAAGCTGCGCCAGCGGGCCTCGCTGGCGGTCGGCGTGGTGACCGCGGCGCTGGTGGTCCCCGGACTGGCGGCCCTTCCCGCCCAGGCCGCCGGCGAGGCCGCCGCGGCCCCCGCGAGCCTGCCCCAGACCGTCAGCGCCGACGCCCTGCCCACGGTGCAGATCAACGGCGTGGTCTGGAACCAGCTCGTGGTCGGCAACACCGTCTACGTGACCGGTCAGTTCACCTCCGCCCGCCCCGCCGGCTCGCCCGCGGGCCAGAACGAGGTCTCCCGCAGCAACCTGCTGGCCTACGACATCCGCACCGGCAACCTCATCACCTCCTGGGCGCCGACCCTGAACGGCCCCGGGTACGCCCTCGCCGCATCGGCCGACGGCAGGAAGATCTACGTCGGCGGCCAGTTCACGACCGCCAACGGCGCGGCCACGAACCGCCTGGTGGCTCTCGACGCCACCTCCGGCGCCGTCGTCAGCGGCTTCCGCCCCCGCTTCGACGCGCGCGTCCGCTCCATCGCGGTGGTCGGGAACACCGTCTACGCCGGCGGCATCTTCACCAGCGTCGGCGGCACCGCGCGCACCCGCCTGGCCGCCGTCGACGGCACCACCGGCGCCCTGCTGCCCTGGAACGCCACCGCCGACGCCGAGGTCATGGCGATGGTCGTCCCCTCGAGCGTCCCCGAGCTCGTCATCGCCGGCCGCTTCACCACCGTCAACGGAGCCTCCAGCCAGGGCACCGCGGCGCTCGACCTGTCCTCCGGCGCCTCGCTGCCCTGGGCCCTGCCGGCCAGGGTGCGCTCGGGCAGCAAGGACTCCGCCGTCTACAGCCTGTCCACCGACGGCACCGGCGTGTACGGCACCGCCTACGACTTCGACCGCGCGGGCAACTTCGAGAACAGCTTCGCGGCCGAGGCCGACGGCGGGACGTTCCGCTGGGTGAACAGCTGCCTGGGCGACACCTACGCCAACTACCCGCTCGGCGGGGTCCTGTACACCGCGGGTCACACGCACGACTGCTCGTCCATGGACGGCATCCCCGAGATGAGCCCCCGCGGCTACCAGCACGCCAACGCCGAGACCACCGCGGTCGCCGGGGTGAACCGCCAGAACGCCTACGGCTGGGCCGGCGGCGACCCCGCCCCGGCGCTGCTGCACTGGCAGCCCACCTTCACGGCCGGCACCTTCACGGGGCAGAGCCAGGCCGCGTGGAGCATCGCCGGCAACTCCCAGTACATCGTCTACGGCGGCGAGTTCCCGACCGTCAACGGCGTCGGCCAGCAGGGCCTCGTGCGCTTCGCGGTCCGCTCGGCGGCCCCCGGCAAGGAGGGCCCGCAGGGCGCGGGTGACCTGACCCCCTCGGCCACGACCACCTACCCGGGCACGGTCCGCCTGTCCTGGAAGGCAGCCTGGGACCGCGACGACGCGACCCTGACCTACGAGCTGCTGCGCGGACCGGCGGCCGCCCCGGTCGTGGTCGCCACCACGACGGCCACCTCGCAGTGGTGGGACCGCCCCGCGGTGTCCGTCTCCGACCCCTCCGCCCCCAGCGGCTCGCAGACCTACCGCGTCCGCGTCACCGACCCGAGCGGCAACAGCGTGACGGGGTCGGCCACGACGGTCACCGTCCCGGCCGCGGACCGCGTCAACGCCTACGCCGACGCCGTGAAGGCCGACGGCGCCTCCGACTACTGGCGCCTCGGTGAGCCCCGAGGCGCGGTGGGCGTCAGCTCCCTCGGCACCGACGACCTGCTGCTGGACGCGAGCGAGCAGCGCGGCCAGGCAGGCGCCCTGCCCGACGGCGACCCCGCCACCGGCTTCACCGGAGTGACCTCGGTCCCGCTGGAGGGCGTCAAGTTCGGCGCGAACTACCGCGCGGTGGTCCCCGCCACGACGACGGTGGCCCGCCCCGGCCCGAGCACGTACTCCACCGAGGTGTGGTTCAAGACCACCACCACCACCGGCGGCAAGCTCATCGGCTTCGGCAACAACCCGAAGGACCTGAGCGGCAACTACGACCGCCACGTCTACATGACCGACGACGGGCGCCTCGTGGCCGGCGCCAACGGCAACGGCATCCGCACCGCCGCGTCCTCCAAGAGCTACAACGACGGCCAGTGGCACCAGGCCGTCGCGACCCTCGGCGGCAACGGCCTCGCGCTCTACGTCGACGGCGCGCTCGTGGCCCGCGACAGCGGGGCCCGCGGCGGCCAGGCCTTCGACGGCTACTGGAAGGTCGGCGGCGACAACACGGCGTGGTGGCCCTCCGCTCCGACCAGCAACGGCTTCGCCGGCACCATCGACGACGTCTCGGTCTACCCGGCCGAGCTGACGCGGGCGCAGGTCGCGGCGCACTACACCGCCAGCGGCCGCACCCCCGTCGGCGTCGCCGCCCCTGCCGACGCCTACGGCAAGGCCGTCTTCACCTCCGACCCGCAGGGCTTCTGGCGCCTGCAGGAGACCTCGGGCACCGCGCTGGCCGACTCCGGCCCCGACGGGCTGAACCCCGCCGCCGTCAACGGCAGCGCGCAGCTCGGCGCACCGGGCACCCCGGGCATCGCCGGCAGCACCGGGATCACCGTCGGCGGCGCCCAGGGCGACGGGTTCGCCTCCACCGCGGCGCAGCCGGCCCCCAGCACGTACTCCGAGGAGCTGTGGTTCTCCACCACCAGCACCCGCGGTGGGAAGCTGATCGGCTTCGGCAGCTCCAAGGACGGCTACAGCGGCTCCTACGACCGCCACGTCTGGATGGACCGCGACGGGACGCTGCACTTCGGCACCTGGACCGGTCGTGAGAACCGCGTCGACACCACCAAGAGCTACAACGACGGGAAGTGGCACCACCTGGTCGCCACGCAGGGCGCCTCCGGCATGGCCCTGTACCTCGACGGCGCTCTGGTCGGCACCAACCCCGAGACCGGCGCCCAGGGCTACGACGGCTTTTGGCGCGTCGGCGGCGACAGCAGCTGGGGCAGCACGGAGAACGGCTTCTTCGACGGGACCCTCGACGACGTCGCCGTGTACGGCAGGGCGCTGACCGCGCAGGACGTGGCGGCGCACTACCGAGCGGCCGGTGGCAACACCGCCCCCACCGCCACCTTCACGGCCACCGCCACGGGCCGGTCCGTCGCGGTCGACGCCTCGGCGTCTACCGACGCCGACGGCACCGTCGCCTCGTACGCCTGGGCCTTCGGTGACGGCGGCACGGCGACCGGTGCGACGGCGACGCACGACTACGCCGCGCCCGGCAGCTACACCGTCGTGCTCACCGCCACCGACGACAAGGGCGCCACCAGCACCGCGGAGAAGGTCGTGGTGGTGCGCTCGGCCGCCGCGACCGCGCCGGCTGACGCCTACGGCGCGGCCGTCTACGCGGCCGGACCCGACAGCTACTACCGCCTCGACGAGGCCGCTGGCGCCACCGCCGCCGCGGACTCCAGCGGGCTGGGCAACGCGGGCACCATCCGCGCCGGCGTGACCACCGGCGCGCCCGGCGCCCCGGCCGGCGCCGGCACGGGAGCGACCTTCGACGGATCCGTCGGTGCCGTGGTCATCGACCCCCGCCGCGCCGCCGCCCCGACCACGTACTCCACCGAGCTGTGGTTCAGCACCACCAGCACCCGGGGCGGCAAGCTGGTCGGCTTCGGCGACGGTGACGGCAGCGGCTACAGCGGTGCCTACGACCGCCACGTCATCATGAACCCGGACGGGTCGCTGCACTTCGGCACCTGGACCGGCCAGGAGAACCGCGTCGACACCGCCGGCGGCTACAACGACGGCAGGTGGCACCACCTGGTCGCCACCCAGGGCCCGGCGGGCATGGCCCTGTACGTCGACGGGAAGTCGGTGGGCACCAACCCGCAGACCGCGGCCCAGGGCTACACCGGCTCCTGGCGCGTCGGCGGCGACTCCGGCTGGGGCCCGCTGCAGAACGGCTTCTTCGACGGCTCGATCGACGAGGTCGCCTTCTACTCCAAGGTCCTCGGGGCCAGCACCGTGGCGGACCACTACGCCAAGGGCTCGGCCGCCGCTCCGGCGAACCAGGCCCCGACCGCGGCGTTCACCTCGACGGCGACGGCGCTGGCCGCCTCCTTCGACGCCTCGACGTCGGCGGACGCCGACGGCACCGTGGCCGGCTACGCCTGGACCTTCGGTGACGGCGCCACCGGCACGGGGGCGACGGCGTCGCACACCTACGCCGCTGCGGGCACCTACCAGGTGACCCTGGTCGTCACCGACGACAAGGGCGCGACCGGCACGGTCACCAAGGCGGTCGAGGTGACGGCGGGCACGACGCCGCCGCCGACCCCGACCAACCAGGCGCCCACGGCGGCCTTCACCGCCGCGGCCAAGGACCTCGCGGTCAGCGTCGACGGCTCGACGTCGGCGGACGCCGACGGCACCGTGGCCAGCTACGCGTGGACCTTCGGCGACCAGGGCACGGCCACCGGGAAGACCGCGACGCACACCTACGCCGCGGCAGGCACCTACAAGGTCACCCTGACCGTCACCGACGACAAGGGCGCCACCAGCTCGAAGAGCGACGACGTCGTGGTCACCGCGCCGGTCGTGGCCAACCAGGCGCCGACGGCCTCCTTCACCTCCTCGGTGAAGGACCTCGCGGTCGGCGTCGACGCCTCGGCCTCGGCCGACGCCGACGGCACCGTGGCCTCCTACGCCTGGGACTTCGGCGACCGCGTCACGGCCACCGGCCGCACCGCCTCGCACACCTACGCGGCGGCGGGCACCTACCCGGTGACGCTGGTGGTCACCGACGACAAGGGCGCCACCTCCTCGGTGACCCGCGACGTCGTCGTGACCGCACCGGCCCCGGTGGTCTCGGCCCTCGCCGCGGACGCCTTCGGCCGCACGGCGACCGGCGGCTGGGGCACGGCCGACACCGGCGGCGCCTGGACGCCCGCCAGCGGCGCGTCGTCCTTCTCCGTGGCGCCGGGGGCCGGACGCGTCGTCCTGGCCGCCGCGGGCCAGACCCGTGCGATCTCCCTGAACGGGGTCTCCTCGGCGGACACCGACCTCCAGGCGACCTTCGCCCTGGACAAGGCGGCGACCGGTGGCGGCACCTACCTGACGCTCCAGGGCCGCAGGGTGGGCGGCGACGACTACCGCACCACGGCGCGGGTCCTGGCCGACGGGTCGGTCTCCCTCAGCCTCCAGAAGGTCGTGGGCGGCACCGCGTCGACGCTGCGCACGGTGACGGTCCCGAACCTGAAGGTGGGGGCCGGCCAGCAGGTCACCGTCCGCCTGCAGGTGCAGGGCACCGGCACCACCGCGCTGAACGCCAAGGCGTGGGCCACCGGCACGGCCGAGCCCACCGCGTGGGCGCTCACCGGCACCGACACCGGGGCCAGCCTCCAGGCGGCCGGCAGCATCGGAGTGGTGACCTACCTGTCGGGCTCCTCCACCGGCGCTCCGACGACCGTGTCGGTCAGCGGCCTCAAGGCCGCGAAGATCTGACCCGCAGCACGGTCGGCTGAGCGCAGCCCGACCGCGCAGGACGCGCAGAGCCCGCCCCCGTCCGGGGGCGGGCTCTGCGCGTGCTCGGCTCCTGCGCCGCACGGGCGCGGATGGTCACCCGGACGAGGGGAGCGGAGCCGGAGCGGTTCCCGAGGTCACCCGAAGTGACCACACTGGTCTCAGCGACCACCACCGACACACCCGAGCAGAGGGACGAGGAGAGCGTGCCGACAGCCCGCGCAGCCCGCCGCAGCGCCCAGCGCATGGACGTCCGGCCCCGTGCGCTCGTCACGCACCCCAGTGCCGAGCTGTACGGCTCGGACCGGATGCTGCTGGAGTCGGTCACCGGGCTGGTCCGCGCCGGCTGGCGGGTCACGGTCCTCCTCGGCGAGCCGGGCCCCCTGCACGAGCGGGTCCGCGCCGCGGGGGCCGAGTGCCACCTGGTCGCCACCCCCGTGCTGCGCAAGTCGGCGACCACGCCCGGGGGGCTGGTCCGCCTGGCCGGCAGCGCTCTTGCCGCACTGGGGCCCGGCTGGCGCGCGCTGCGCCGCGCCCGCCCCGACGTCGTCTGCGTCAGCACCCTCACCACCCCGCTGTGGCTCGTGCTCGCCCGGCTCAGCCGCACCCCGGTGGTCTGCCACGTCCACGAGGCCGAGGGCAGCGCGCCCGCCCTCGTGCGCCGCGTCCTGGCGGCACCGCTGCTCCTCGCCGACGAGCTGGTCGTGAACAGCAGCTACGCGCTCGGCGTCCTGACCGGCTCCTGGCCGAGCCTGGGCGGACGCTCCGGTGTCGTGCTCAACGGCGTCGTCGGGCCGCCCGCACCACCCCGGCCGCGCACCCGCGCCGCGGGGGAGCCGCTGCGCCTGCTCTACGTGGGCCGGCTCTCCGAGCGCAAGGGCGTGCTGGTGGCCCTCGACGCCCTCGAGCAGCTGGTCGCCGATGGCGAGGACGTCGTCCTGACCCTGCTCGGGAGCGTCTACGCCGAGCACGTCGAGGTGGCCGCGGAGCTCGACCGCCGGCTGGCGCTGCCGCAGCTGCGCGGGCGCGTCGAGCGCCACGCGTTCAGCGACGGCGTCTGGGACCACCTGGCCGCCTGCGACGCGCTGCTGGTGCCCTCCGTGCTCCCCGAGCCGTTCGGCAACACCGCTGTGGAGGGGCTGCTCGCCGCGCGCCCCGTGGTCGCCAGCCGCGTCGGCGGGCTGCCCGAGGCGGTCGAGGGCGCCGCCAGCGCCCGGTCGGTGCCCCCCGGTGACCCGGCGGCGCTCGCCGCCGCCGTCCGCGAGGTCGGCGCCGACCTCGACCGGTCGTCCGCGCTCGCCGTCGAGGACGCCGCAGCGGCCGCCGCCCGGTACGCACCCTCCCGCTACCGCGCGCAGGTGGTCGAGGTGCTGCAGCGCCGCGCCGCTGCGCGAGCCGTCGCCCCCGCCGCACCACCAGCCGTTCCACCAGCAGAGGAGACCCGGTGACCCCCTCCACCGACGCACCCCCCTCGGCGGTGGTCGCCGTGCTGACCTACCGCCGCCCCGACGACCTCGCCGCGCTCCTGCCGGAGCTGGTGGCGCAGGCCGTGCGCGCCGAGGCCGACGGACGCCGGGCGGGGGTGCTGGTCGTCGACAACGACCCCGACGCCGGGGCCCGGGCGCTGGTCGAGGGCGTCGCGGCCGGCGCCCCGGTCCAGGTGCGCTACGCCCACGAGCCGACCCCGGGCATCGCCGCTGCCCGCAACCGCGCCCTCGACGAGGCCGGCGCCGACCTTCTGGTCTTCATCGACGACGACGAGCGCCCCGTCGCGGGCTGGCTCGACCACCTGCTGCGCCAGCAGGCCGCCACGGGCGCCGCAGCGGTCGTGGGCCCCGTCGTCTCGCGCTTCGCCGTCGAGCCCGACGCGTGGGTGGCCGCCGGCGACTTCTTCGCCCGCCGCCGCCCCGCCACCGGCACCCGCGTCGACGTCGCCGCCACCAACAACCTCCTGCTCGACGTCGCGGTCGTCGACCGCCTCGGGCTGCGCTTCGACGAGCGGTTCGGGCTCAGCGGAGGGTCGGACACCCTCTTCACGCGCCAGCTCACCGCCAGCGGCGCCGCGATGCTGTGGTGCGACGAGGCCCTGGTGGTCGACGAGGTTCCCGCAGCCCGCGTCACACGGGGCTGGGTGCTCCGCCGCGCCCTGCGCAGCGGCAACTCGTGGAGCCGCACCTCGCTGGCGCTGGCCGGCAGCCCGGCCCAGCGGTTCGTCGTCCGCGTCCGGCTGCTGCCCGTGGCGCTCGTGCGCCTGCTCGGAGGTGGCGCCCGCGCCGCGGCCGGTGCGGTGCTGCGCTCGCGGACGCACCAGGCCAAGGGGGCGCGCACCGCGGCCCGCGGCCTGGGCGTGCTCACCGGGGCGTTCGGGTCGGCCTACGTGGAGTACCGCCGGCCCACCGCGGGCTGACCTCCCCGCCGGCCGCTCAGGCGGTCGGCGGGGCCGGAGGGGTGGTCGGGGGCAGCGTCGGTGACGTCTGCGGGTCGACCACCGCGGGGGCCGTGGCCGCCGCTGCGGGGCGGCGCGGCCCGCCGCCGCGCGCGACGCGCAGCGCGGTGCGACGCACCTGGTCGAGGTCGCGGCGCACGGCGGGCGCGCACAGCGCCACCACCCCCGCGGCAGCGGCGGCCGCCAGCAGCCCCGCGGCGATCTGCAGCAGGGGGGAGCCGGGCACCAGACCGCCCAGCCACGCGGCGGAGCCCACCGGGAGGGCCACCAGCAGCAGCGCGCGCCCCGCGGTGCGGAACAGCGGCGCGGCGGGGACCCCCGCGGCCCGGGCGCCCAGGTGGAGCGAGACCACCCAGAACACCAGGTAGCCCGCCGAGTGCCCCACGGCCACCCCCAGCGCGCCCCAGTGCAGGCCCACCAGGATCGCCGCGATGATCACCGGCTGGGTGGCCAGGGACATGCGCAGCTGCGCACCCGTGCTGCCGGAGGACACGTACAGCCAGTAGGCCAGCTGCTGGACGGCCCGGAAGACGCCCCCGACCGCGAGCGCTGCGAAGACGGGCGCGGCGGCGCTCCACGCCGGTCCGAACAGGACCGCCACCAGCGGAGCGGCGAGCCCGGCGGCGACGGCGAAGACGGTGGCGGTGACGTAGCAGCCCGCCAGCTGGGCGCGGGCGACGTAGTGCTCGTAGCCCGCGCCCTCGCGGTGGGCGCGCCCCAGCACCGGCAGGGCGATGCGCGAGAGCGGCGTGTTGATCTGCGCCAGCGGCACCATGAGCAGCTGGTAGCCCCGGGAGTACAGGCCCAGCTGCACCGGACCGGCGACGACGCCGAGGGCGATGTTGTCGATGTTCTGGGTGACGTAGGAGATCGAGCGCGCGCCCAGGAGGCTCCCGCCGACCCGGAAGAAGCGGCCGAGGGGCGCGCCGCGACGGGGCAGCCCGGGGCGGAAGTCCGAGGAGACCGCGTTCGCGACGCACGCCGTGAGCGCCTGCACCAGCTGCTGGGCGACCAGCGCCCAGACCCCGCCCCCCGCGAGGGCGGTGCCGACGGCCGCCGCCACGCCCGCGAGCTGGGCGGTGACGTCGGTGACCGAGAGGGCCCCGAAGCGCAGCGACCGCGAGAGGTCGGCCCGGAACTGCGTGGAGACGCCGCTGATGAAGAACACCACCGACAGCGCCACCACCAGCGGCGCGAGGCGCTCCTCGCCGTAGGCCGCGACCACGAGGGGGGTGGCGGCGACGCCCGCTGCGGCGCACAGCGCCCCCAGCCCGGTGTTGACCCAGAAGAGGTTGGTCTGCTCGTCGCGGCTGAGGGTCTTGGCCTGCACCGCCGCCGTCATGAGGCCGGAGTCCCGGAGGATCTCGGCGATCCCGAGGACGGCGGTCACCATGGCGACCAGGCCGAACTCCGCTGGCGTGAGGAGCCGCGCCAGCACGGCGACCGACCCGACCTGCACGACCACGCGGACCGCCTGCGAGGCGAGCGTCACGCGGGTGCCGGAGGCGGCGGCGTCGCCCAGCGACCTCTCCCCGCTGCCGCGGCGCTCGCGGCGGAGGGCGCTCACCGGGCGCCGACCAGGTGGGGGCCGACCGGCTCCGGGTCGCGCCCCGGGGCCTCGCCCTCGGCGTCCGGCGGCGCCTGGGGGCTCTCCGAGCCCTGGTCCTCGTCGGGGCGGCTGACGAGGATCGCGACCAGCGGGACGAGCACCGACGTCATGAGGATCTGGCGGTCGACCACGCCGAAGGAGAACTCGAGGGTGCCCGACACGAACAGCGCGGCGACCTGCGCGGCCGGCCAGGACCAGCCCGCGGCGGCGGCCGCGGTGCACCGGTGCAGGAGGAGGACGGCGAGCACCGCGACCAGCGAGACCTGGACCAGCCCACCGGTCACCAGCAGCTGCACGACGCTGTTGTGGCCGTGCCAGGCGGTACCGCCGAGGGGGTTCACGTACTGGCCGATGGCGGTGTAGTAGCCGGACCCCCAGCCGATGAGGGGCTGGTCGCGCCAGGCGTCGAGGCTGACGGCCCAGATGTAGCCGCGGTTCGAGAAGGCGGTGGGGTCGGAGGTCAGCAGCGGCAGCAGCACCAGCACCGCGCCCAGGCCCACCAGGGAGGCTGCGGCCGCGGCACCGCGCCAGAGCGGACCACCGCGGCTGAGCAGGAGGAAGACCCCGCCTGCGGCCACCACCGCCAGCAGGGAGGACCGGGAGGCGGACCACAGGACCACGCCCGCGACGACCACGACGGCGGGCGCGCGCCAGCGCCGGGGGAGGAAGGCGACGGTCGGCAGGCCGAGGCTGAGGAGCTGTCCGAGGTTGTTGCCCTGCGCGAAGACCCCGACGAGGACGCCGCCGGGCAGGATCTGCTTCTCGGGAGCGATCAGGCCCCCGTCCTCGTGGCGGAACAGGCCCCCCGGCACCAGCGCCCCGACCGCGCCGTTGAGCACCGCCGAGGCGAGCACGACCCACCCCAGGACGGCCAGGTCGCGGCGCCGGGGCCGCAGGAGCCAGACGGCGAGGACCACGGAGGGGATGAGCAGGTCGTTGCGCGACAGGACGGCGCCGGCCACGACGTCGCGCCAGGTGCCGAAGGCGAACAGGGCCGCGCTGAGCAGGAGCACCCCGGCACCGTCGGTGGGCACCCGTCGCAGGTGGGTGACCACCACGAACGCGCACAGCGCGAGCACGCCCAGCAGCAGACCGAGCTGGACCAGCTGCGCCAGCGGCGTCAGGGACGCCTGCTCGGCGCCGACGGAGGTGCGGAACTTCGGGGCGGTCGCGGTCTGCACGAGGCGCGGCAGCAGGGCGTAGCCCCAGCACCCCCAGACGAGGGCCGCGAAGGTCCACCCCCCGCGCGACCGGCCCACGCTCAGGCGTCCGAGGCGTTCGAGGCGACCGAGGCGTTCGGGGCGACCGGGGCGACCGGGGCGACCGGGGCGCCGGAGCGGAGCCCGGTGCCGGGACGCCCGCCCCGGCCGAGGCCGGTGCGCCGGCCGCTCCACCAGGCGCTGCGGCGCTGGCCGTAGTACGACGACCGGGTCCTGGCGGTGCGGTTGATGATGACGCCGGCGACCGCGGCGCCGGCGGAGCGCAGGCGCAGGTCGACCTCGGCGAGCGCGCGGACCTGCGTGCGGCGGGCGTCGACGACCACGACGGCGCCGTCGGTCTGGCGCGCCAGGACGGCGGCGTCGGTGACCGGCAGCACCGGCGCGCAGTCGAGCACCACGCAGTCGTAGCGGGAGCGCGCCAGCTCGAGGAGCTCGCGCATCTCGGTCGAGGCCAGCAGCTCGCTGGGGTTCGGCGGGCAGACGCCCGAGGCGAGGACGTCGATGCCGCCGGGCCCGGGCTGCAGCACGTCGTCGAGGGTCACGCGACCGGTGAGCACCGTCGACAGGCCCGCGGACGCCAGCAGACCGAGGCGGTCGGCGAGGACGGGCCGGCGCAGGTCGGCGTCGACGAGCAGCACCCGCTGGCCGGTGCTGGCCGAGCTGCGGGCCAGCGCGATCGCCGTCGTGGTCTTGCCGTCCCCGGACGCCGCCGAGGTCAGGACGACCACGTGCGAGCTGCCGCGGCGGTGGAGGAAGGACAGGTTGGTGCGCAGGGTGCGGTGGGCCTCGACCACGGCCGGGTCGCGGTCCTCGGACGCGGCGCGCGAGCGCGGGACCAGCGCCAGGACCGGGCTGGAGGTCGCCCGGCCGACCGCGGCGCGGTCGGTGGTGGTGGCCAGGACGACCTCGAGGAGCAGCACCAGGGCGATGCCCAGCGCCCCGCCGACCGCGAGCCCCGTCGCGAGGGACAGGGGCTTGTTCGGGGACGACGTGTTCACCGGGGTCACCGCGGGGGCGATGGTCCGCACGGTGATCCCGGCCTCGGTGTCCTCGGGGGCCAGCGAGGCGACGGCCCGGGCGAGCTCCGCGGCGACGGCGTTGGCGATCCGGGCGGACTCGGGCGCGGAGGTCCGCGTCACCTCGATGTCCATGAGCGTGGTGTTGAGCGGTGCCTTGACGTCGATCGATCGGGCCAGCAGCTGGGGCGACGTGCCCAGGTCCAGGTCGCTGACGACCGGACCGAGCACCACGGGAGCGGTGGCCACCTCCGTGTAGGTCTGCACCAGCGTCTGGGCGTAGTTCGCGCCCTGCACGAGCTCGTTCACCGACTGCCCGCGGTCCAGGGAGAACAGGACCGTGGCCGTGGAGGTGTACATCGGGGTCGCGAGCAGCGCGTTCCCCAGGCCCAGCGAGCCGCCGAGGGCCACCGCGACCAGCAGCAGGGGAGCGCGGCGCCGCAGGGCGGCGAAGACCGCCAGCACGTCGACCGTGCTGGTCCGGCCGCCGGGCGCGGGGGTCACGGGGTGCTCAGCTGCCACGCTCGGGTGTCGGCAGCCGTGCACTCGCCCTTGAGGGTCCTCGTCATCCGTGCGCGGTGATGAGGTCGCGCAGCAGCGTGCTGGAGGTGGTCTCGGTGTACGGGAAGTACACGACGTCGGCGCCCACCGCGCGCAGGCTGGCCTCCAGCTGGTCGCCCTTGGGCGTGCCGCGCCAGTCGTCGCCCTTGAAGAGCAGGTCGAAGTGCAGGCGCTGCCACATCGGGAGCTTGTCCGCCCCGCAGTCGTCGGCGGCCACGTGGTCGACCACCGTCAGGCTGGAGAGGATCTCCATCCGCTCGGACAGCGGCACCACCGGGCGGCGGCCCTTCGTGCGCTCCACCACGTCGTCGGTGACCGCCCCCGCGATGAGGACGTCGCACTGCTCCCGCGCCCTGCGCAGGATGTTCAGGTGCCCGATGTGGAACATGTCGTACACACCGGGGACGTAGCCCGTGACCGCCATCAGCTGCTCCTCGCACCGTTCTGCTCGTTCGTCCGCTCGTACACGAGGACCTCGTCCTGGGGGCCCCGCCACACCTCGCGGCCGGTCAGCCCGGCCGCCTCCAGCACCGCGTCGTCCCGCACCACCGCCTGCGCCGGCTGGTCCAGGCGACGCACCACCCAGACCGCCTCCAGCTCCGCGAGGCGTCCCGAGGCGTCCGCCAGGGGCCGGTCCTCCGCGAGCAGCTGCCCGACGTCGGCCGCGCTGCGCGCGAGGGTCAGGTCCTCGAGGCCCGCGAACGCCGCGGGGTAGGCCACGCGGGCCTGGCGCACCGTGGACGGGCCCGGCTCGTCGGGGCCCCCCTTGAAGCGGGGGGTGAAGTACACGCCGTCACCGGGCTCGGAGCCGGCGGCCACCGCCGCGGCCACCCCGGACCAGTCGCCCGCGCTCTTCGCGTAGGCCGTGCGCTGGGAGGCGTAGACCGGCACCACCAGCGCCAGGAGCAGGACGACGACGACCGCCGACCACCATCGGCGGGCCGGCAGCTGGGCCAGGCCGTGGCCCACCAGCACCGCCAGCGCCGGGGCGCAGAAGACGAGGTAGCGGGGCCCGTACACCGGGGAGACGAGCACCGACCAGCCGCAGACGACGGCCGCCGGCAGCACGAGCCACAGCACCACCAGGGCCAGCAGCCGGCCCGGTGACGCCCCCGTGCTCCCACCGCCGGTGGCCGTCCGCGCCGCCGTCACGGCCCGGCCCCACCGCAGGAGGCCGACCACCGCGAGCGACCAGCCCGCCACCGCCAGCAGCACGCCGGCCACCTGCCACAGCGGGGCGCCCGTCTGTCCCGTCGCGGCGGCGGCGCGGACGCCCTCGGCCACCGGAGCGGGCGTGGTGCCCAGGAAGAACTCGTTGACCAGCAGGCGGCGCGCCACCCAGACCACCGAGGGGCGCTCGGCGATGCCCAGCTGGCTGGTCTGCCCCGAGGAGACGAGCACCACGGGGCTCGCCGGGACCGCCGCGGCGGTGGAGGCCACGAGCCACCGCACCCGGGCGGACCACGGGGTGCGCCGGGCCCCCCACAGCACGAGCCCGTGGACCACGACGAGCATCGCGGTGTAGACGAAGACCGCCACCGACAGCGCGGCCACCGCCGCGTAGAGCACCCACCAGCGCCGCAGACCGCGCTCGAGGGCGACGACCAGCACCACCGAGAGCACGACGGCGAGCGCCATCGCCGGGGCGAAGGGCCGCCCCTCCACGCCGGCCCAGGTCACGCGGGGCAGCAGCGCGACGACGACGCCCGCGGCGACCGCCGAGCGCCGCGGAAGGGCCCGCGCCGCCAGCCACGCCGTGCCGGCCGCCGCGACGCCCACCGACAGCGCGCTGGGCAGGCGCAGCGCGAAGGGCGAGGTCCCCGCGACGTCGAACCACAGGTGCGCGAACGCGTAGAACACGCCCTGGACGGCGTTGGTCTGCCGCACCAGGTGCAGCAGGTCCGACCACGAGCGCGTCCCGGCGGTGATCGTGGCGGCTTCGTCGTACCAGACGGAGACGTGCCACGAGCCCACCGCCGACAGCGCCGCGGCGCCCGCGCCCAGGAGCAGCAGCAGCCAGCCCGGGAGCGCGCCCCGGCCGATGACGGGGGCGGCGGGGTCCCGGTCGGAGGAGCGTCGGTCGGTGCTGGTCGCCGCACTGCCCACCGCGCTGCTCACGCGGCCGTCCGCGGGTCGAGCCGCGAGACCTGGCGGTACCAGGCGACCATCGAGGCGGCCGTGACGGCGGTGAAGCCGAGCGCGAGCGCCCCGTAGGCCCACACGAAGACCGCGGGCCAGCCCAGCAGCACCACGAGCACGCACAGCACGCCGTAGTCGACGGGGGCCGAGGCCACCGAGCGCAGGCGCGAGTGCGCACGGGCCTCACCGGCGGAGACGGTGGCCTGCGCGTCGCGCGTGCCCGCCAGCCGGCGCAGGTGGTCGTTGAGGATGATCGTGAAGAACCAGGTGCTGGAGACCGCGGCGAAGGCCAGCGGCACCAGCAGCCACGACTCCGGGCGCGGCTCGAAGGTGCGGTAGGCGCCGACGGCGACGGCCAGGTGCAGGCACGAGGTCTTGGCGGCGTCGACGACGTGGTCGAGCCACTCCCCGGCCTTCGAGCCGCCGCCGCGCAGCCGCGCGAGCTGGCCGTCGGCGGCGTCGAGCGCGTACCCCAGCACCAGCAGCACCGCGACCACCAGGCCCTTCCACCACCCCGGGGGAGCGAGGGCGATGACGGCGATGCCGGAGAAGGTGGCCAGGCCCGACAGGGCGGTGACCTGGTTCGGGGTCAGCCCCGCCACGTGAGCGGCCGCCGCCAGCCGGCGCCCCAGCGGCCGGTTCACGAAGCGCGAGTACGCCGGAGCGCCCTGGGCCGACTTCTGGGCCCGCAGCAGCTGCGACAGCGAGGTGGCGTAGCGGGGCCGTCCGGGCGCCGTGGCCGGGATCGTGGTGCTCATGGCGCCTCCAGGGGCGTGGGACCTGCGGGGGAAGTGGCGCGGCGGACCACGACGACCACTGTCGACGGGCGGTGATCCCCCGTCACCGCCCTCGGTCGCCCAGCACCCGGTTGCGCCCTCCCAGGTAGCCCGAACGGGTGCAGGCGCTGCGCTGCGCTGCTGGTCGGCGCCGCAGCGCCGATGACGGACCCGTGGAGACGAACGCCCAGGACCGAGCCGCAGCGGCGCCCGCGCCCACCGGCGGCGACGTGGTCGTCGCGATGCTCACGTACCGCCGCCCCGAGCTCCTCGCGGCCGTCGTGCCCGTCCTCCTCGAGCAGGCCCGCCCCCTGGGCGCCGCCGTCGTCCTGGTCGACAACGACCCCGACGCCGGAGCTGCCGCCACCGCCGGGCGCTGGGCCGCCGACGGCCTGACCTACCTGCACGAGCCCCGTCCCGGCATCGCCGCGGGCCGCAACCGCGCCCTGGAGCACGCGACCGCCGCCGGGGCCGCCGCCGTCGTCTTCCTCGACGACGACGAGGTGCCGCGCCCGGGCTGGCTCGAGGCACTGGTCGGCGCCTGGCGGGACTGGGGCTGCGCCGCCGTCGTCGGACCGGCGGTCCCCACCTTCGAGGGCGCGCCCCAGCCGTGGGTCGCCGCGAGCGGCCTCTTCGACAGGACCGTGCACCCCACCGGCACCCGCGTGCGCGGGGCCGCCACCAACAACCTGCTGCTCGACCTCGCGGTGCTGCGCGCCGAGGACCTCCGGTTCGACGACGCCTTCGGCCTCACCGGCGGCTCCGACTCGATGCTGACGCGCGCCCTCACCCGCCGCGGCCACGAGATCCGCTGGTGCGACGAGGCGGAGGTCGACAGCCCCGTCCCCGCGCGCCGCGCCACCCGTCAGTACGTGGTCCACCGGTCCTTCCGCACCGGCACCACCTGGAGCCGCGTCACGCTCGCCCTCGAGAGCGGCCCCCGGCGCCACCTGCGCCGCGCCGAGCTCGTCGGCCGCGGGGTCCTGCGCTGCCTCAAGGGGGCGCTCGTCGTGGTCCGCGGCGCCCTGACCGGCTCCCTGGCGCAGCGCGCCACCGGAGCGGTCCACTGCGCCGCCGGGGCGGGCATGCTCTCCGGCGCGCTCGGCGTCGCCTACGTCGAGTACGCCCGCCGCGGCCGCTCCCTCAGCGGCCGCTGACCCCGCCGCCGGTCAGCCGGCGAAGACCGGCGCGAACAGCGGCGCGAGGCGCTCGGCCCCGTAGCGGCTGGGGTGGTTGTCGTCGGCGTACAGCGAGCGCCCGTCGGCGACGACCGGGCACTGCGCGTCGTCGCACGCCGCCGCGCCGACGTCGATGACGTCGTAGCCCGTGCCTGCGGCCAATAGCGAGAGGGTGCTCGCCTGGCGGGCGTCGTAGGACTCCCGCGAGACCCCCTCCAGCGGGCCGAGGCCCAGCACGGCGCGCGTGGTCAGCGCCTGGGGCACCAGGACCTCCTGCTCGGGCACGCCCGCGACCACCCAGACCCGCTTGCCCTGCCCGAGGGCCGCGACCGTGCGGGCCAGGGACCTGCTGAACACCGCGCGGTTCTCCTGCGGGCCGGGTGCGGTGGTCCGTGCGTCGGCGAGGTAGCTCTCCACGCCGGAGTAGGCACCCAGCCGCACGCCCTCGACCATGGTCGACCAGCGGCCCACCAGCACCACCGTCGTGACGGAGGGGGTCGCGGCGACCTCGGCCACCGTGGCGTCCAGCGCCCGGGCGCACTCGGGGGAGACCGAGGTCAGACCCACCAGGGGGCGGCACCCCGCGCGCGTGGCCACGAGCACCGAGCGGCCCTGCGCCTCGGCGGCGGCGACCACGCCGGGGGAGAGCGCGTCGCCGAAGCTGTCGCCCACCAGCGCCGTCGTCGGGGCCATCCCGGGGGCGCCCAGCACGCACAGGTCACCGGAGCGGATGCGCTCCAGCGAGGGGCTGTCGCAGCGGGCGCGCTCGGGGTTGGTGTCGTCGGTCGCGGTGGCCAGCACGCGGACGGCGGGGGAGAAGCGGCCCGGGAGGCCGCCGAGGGCCAGCACCGCTGAGCCCGCCGCCGCCACCGCGAGGATCGCAGCGGTCGCCACGAGCAGGGGGCGCCGGGTGCCCGATCCGGACCGCGGGCGGCGGAACGGACGCTCCACGAAGCGCCAGGAGAGGACCGCCAGGGCGAACATCAGCGGCAGCAGCGCCAGCGACAGCCAGAGCGGCAGGTCGCGCGCCAGGACCGTCCGCGCCAGCACGAGCACCGGCCAGTGCCACAGGTAGAGGGAGTACGACACCAGGCCCACGAAGACCACCGGACGCAGCGAGAGCAGCCGCGAGGCGCCGACCCGGTGCACCGCGCCGCCGTGGACGACGGCGGCGGCGCCCAGCACGGGCAGCAGGGCCGCCACCCCCGGGAAGGTCGTGCGGTCGTCGTAGAGGACCGCCGACGCCAGCACGGCTGCGAGCCCCGCGCCCACCAGTCCCGCAGCCAGCAGCCGCGACCGGACCGCCGGGAGCACGCCCAGCGCCAGGGCCGCGCCCACGCCGAGCTCCCACGCCCGCCCGAACGGCAGGTAGAACGCCTCCGACGTCGCGCCGGAGGAGGTCCACAGCACCGCGAGCACGAACGACGCGAGCACCGGCGGGCCGATGACCAGCAGCGGGCGCCGCACCAGCTGCCGGCGCAGCAGCAGCAGGTACAGCGGCAGGACCACGTAGAACTGCTCCTCCACCCCCAGCGACCAGGTGTGGAGCAGCGGCAGCTGTCCCGCACCGGGGGAGAAGTAGTCCGTCGAGCGGTAGAAGCTGATGTTGCTCACCGACAGCGCCGCGGCCGCCGCGCTCCGACCGTAGGCGGCCAGCGACTGCGGCACGAGCAGCACGGCCGCCGGCACGGCCACCACGCCGACCACGACGAACAGCGCCGGCAGGATCCGCCGCGCCCGCCGCTCGTAGAAGCGCGCCAGGCGGAACTCCCCGGCCGCCACCTCCCGGGCGACGATGCCGGTGATCAGGTACCCCGAGATCACGAAGAAGACGTCGACCCCGACGAAGCCTCCGCTGATCCCCGGGACGCCCGCGTGGTAGAGGACCACCGCCAGGACGGCGACGGCGCGCAGCCCGTCGACGTCGGGCCGGTAGCCGGCGGCGCCGGTCGCACCGCCGCCGCGGCGCGCGGCGCCCGCGAGCGGGGGCGGCGCGGGCACGGCGTCCGGGCCGGCGCTGGGGAAGGCGGTGGGCACGGCGCTGACCGTAGGGACCAGGGGGTCCTCCCGGGAGGGCTGAGGCCGTCGTCCGCACGTTCGGTCTACCCGCCGGGGGGCGCCACCACACGGCCGGCCTGCACTAGCGTCACCTGCGTGGCGTTCAGGATCGTGGTCGTGTGCACCGGCAACGTGTGCCGCTCGCCCATGGCCGCGCGCCTCCTCGACGCGCACCTCGGTGACCTCGCCACCACCACGAGCGCCGGCACGCGCGCCCTCGCCGGCCAGCCGATGACCCAGCAGTCCGCCATGATCGTCCTGCGCTGGCGGGCGGGGCCCGCCACGCACCTCGCGCGCCAGCTGGACGAGCGGGTGCTCGCCGGCGCCGACCTCGTGCTCACCGCCACGCGCGACCACCGCGCGGCGGTGCTGGAGCTCGACCCGTCCCTGGTGCGCCGCACCTACACCCTCCGCGAGGCGGGCCGCCTGGCAGCGCTGTCCGCTCCCGGGCTGCAGGCGACCGCCCCCGAGGAGCGCCTCGTCGAGCTCCGCGACGGCCTCGCCTCCGCCCGCGCCCGCTGGGCCGCGCCCCCCAGCGCGGACGACGACGTCGAGGACCCCTACGGCCGCAGCGACGTCACCTACGCCCGCGTCGCCGGTGTGGTCTGCCAGGCCGTCGGCGCCGTCGTCGACGCGGTGAAGCCCCCCGCCTGCTGAGGCCTCCGGACTGTCGGTGGTCTCGACCAGCGCTGGCCCGGTCCGGCGGACCGCACGACGGCGCGCGTCTGCCGGGGGCCGGCCGAGACGTGGCAGGGTGGGGCGGAGCAGCGCAGGTCTGCGCCGTCCTCCGTGGTGTAACGGCAGCACGGCGGCCTTTGGTGCCGTCCGGTCGGGGTTCGAATCCTCGCGGAGGAGCTGTCCCGTCGTCGGTCGGGGTGTCTGCCGGCAGGGGACGGGGGCGGCCTGGGGGCGGTCCGCGCCCCGGTAGTGTCCTGGGCGACCCCACCCCCGTGAGCAGGGAGCGCGTCCGCGTGAGCTCGACCCGCCCGGCAGCCGTCGTCGTCCTCGCCGCGGGGGAGGGCACCCGCATGCGCTCGGCCACCCCCAAGGTGCTCCACGCCATCGGGGGCCGGAGCCTGCTGGGCCACGCCCTCGCCGCCGCGCGCGGCGCCGAGCCGGAGCGGCTCGTGGTGGTGGTGCGCCACGAGCGCGAGCGCGTCGCCGCCCACGCCCTCGAGGTGCACCCCGGGGCCCTCGTCGCCGACCAGGACGACGTGCCCGGCACCGGCCGCGCGGTGCAGTGCGGCCTCGACGCGCTCGCGGCCGAGCGCGGCGCCGGCGCCCCGCCGCTGGCCGGGACCGTGGTGGTCACCTTCGGCGACGTCCCGCTGCTGCGCGCGGAGACCCTGGTCGAGCTGGCCGCGGCGCACGAGGCCGAGGGCAACGGCGTCACGGTGCTGTCCGCCGTCCTGCCCGACCCCACCGGCTACGGCCGCGTCCTGCGCGACGCCGCCGGCGGTGTCGAGCGCATCGTCGAGCAGAAGGACGCCACCGAGGCCGAGCGCGCCGTCGCCGAGGTGAACACCGGCATCTGGGCCTTCGACGCCGCCGTCCTGGCGGCCGCGCTGCCCCGGGTGGGCCGCGACAACGCCCAGGGCGAGGTCTACCTGACCGACGTGCTGGCCCTGGCCCGCGCCGAGGGGCACCGCGTGGCCGCCCGGGCCGTCACCGACACCAGCGAGGTCGAGGGCGTCAACGACCGCGTCCAGCTCGCGGCCCTGGGGGCTGCGCTGAACCGCCGCACCCTCGAGCGCCACATGCGGGCCGGGGTCAGCGTGGTCGACCCGGCCACCACCTGGGTCGACGTCACCGTGGACCTCGGTCGCGACACCACCGTGCTGCCGGGCACGCAGCTGCTGGGCGCGACGAGCGTCGCAGAGGGCGCGACCGTCGGCCCCGACACCACGCTGCGCGACTGCGAGGTGGGGCAGGGCGCCGTCGTCCAGCGGACCCACGGCGAGCTGGCCGTCGTCGGCGCCGGCGCCACCGTCGGGCCGTTCTCCTTCCTCCGCCCGGGCACCCGCCTGGGGGAGGAGGGCAAGATCGGCGCCTTCGTGGAGACCAAGAACGCCATGATCGGGGCGCGCAGCAAGGTGCCGCACCTGTCCTACGTGGGTGACGCGGAGATCGGTGAGGGCAGCAACATCGGCGCCGCCACGATCTTCGCCAACTACGACGGCCAGACCAAGAGCCGCACCCGCGTCGGTGACGCGGCCTTCGTCGGCAGCGACAGCGTGCTCGTGGCCCCGGTGACCGTCGGCGACGGCGCGTACACCGCCGCCGGCTCGGTCATCACCGACGACGTGCCCCCGGGCGCCATCGGCGTGGGCCGCGGGCGCCAGAAGAACGTGGAGGGCTGGACGGAGCGCAAGCGCGCCGGCAGCGCCTCGGCGCGGGCGGCCGCCGCCGCCCGCGCGCAGCACGACCAGCCGCAGGACCAGCAGGAGGAGCGGGCATGACCGGCATCACCACCACGGGGGAGAAGCGCCTCGTCCTCATCAGCGGGCGGGCGCACACCCAGCTCGCGGAGGAGGTCTCCTCCGAGATGGGTGCGGCCCTCGTGCCCACGTCGGCGTACGACTTCGCCAACGGCGAGACGTACGTGCGCTTCGAGGAGAGCGTCCGCGGCTGCGACGCCTTCGTGCTCCAGAGCCACTGCGCCCCGATCAACCAGTGGATCATGGAGCAGCTGATCATGGTCGACGCGCTGAAGCGCGCCTCGGCCAAGCGCATCACCGTGGTCGCCCCGTTCTACGGCTACGCCCGCCAGGACAAGAAGCACCGCGGTCGCGAGCCCATCTCCGCCCGCCTCATGGCCGACCTGTTCAAGACGGCCGGCGCCGACCGCCTGATGTCGGTCGACCTGCACACCGCGCAGATCCAGGGCTTCTTCGACGGCCCGGTCGACCACCTGTGGGCGCTGCCGCTGCTGTCCGACTACGTGCGCGGCCGCGTCGCCGACGGCGACAGCATCACCGTGGTCTCCCCGGACGCCGGCCGCGTGCGCCTGGCCGACCTGTGGTCGGACAAGCTCGGCGCTCCGCTGGCGATCATCCACAAGCGCCGCGACCCCAACCGCCCGAACCAGGTGCAGGTCCACGAGCTGGTGGGTGATGTCGAGGGCCGCACCTGCGTGCTCGTCGACGACATGATCGACACCGGCGGCACGATCGTGCAGGCCGCGCAGGCGCTCAAGGACAACGGCGCCAAGGAGATCATCGTCGCGGCGACCCACCCGATCCTGTCGGGACCGGCGGCCGCCCGTCTGAAGGACAGCCCGATCTCCGAGGTCGTGGTCACCAACACGCTGCCGATCCCGCCGGCCCACCAGTTCCCGACCCTCAAGGTCCTGTCGATCGCCCCGCTCATCGCCCGCGCGATCCGCGAGGTCTTCGACGACGGCTCCGTGACCAGCCTCTTCGACGGCAACAGCTGACCCGTCCCTCCCGCCGCGCCACCGGAGCGCCGGTCACCCCCGCCCGCGCCAGCGGGTAGAGTGACCGGCGCTCCTCGGCGAGGGAGGCTCGGCCCGCTGGTCACCGGCGGGCGGTGAGCGCTCCGTGATCGACGCGGTGGTCGGCCTCCGGGCCGGTCTGCGACGCGCTCGGTCGCCGGTGGGCAGACCGACCCCGCACCGAGCCATCCGCAGAGCCACCAGGAGACACCCCCATGGCGTCCAGCAGCACCGGCACCGAGCTCGCCGCTCGCACCCGCACCGCCTTCGGCAAGGGCGCTGCGCGCCAGATCCGCCGCGGCCACGAGATCCCCGCCGTCGTCTACGGGCACGGCCAGGACCCCCGCCACGTGACCCTCCCCGGGCACGACACGCTCCTGCTGCTGCGCAAGAACCGCAACGCGCTGGTCACCCTGAAGCTCGACGGCGGCGCCACCGAGCTCGCCGTCGTCAAGGACGTCCAGGTCGACCCGGTCCGCCGCGAGATCGAGCACGTCGACTTCGTCATCGTCCGCAAGGGCGAGCGCATCGAGGTCTCCGTCCCGGTCCGCACCACCGGTGAGGCCGCCCCGCAGACGGTCGTGTCCGTCGAGCTCGGCACCCTGGCCGTCACCGCCGAGGCGACGCACCTGCCCGAGGTCATCGAGGTCGACGTCGAGGGCGTCGCCGCCGGCACCCTGATCACCGCCGGTGACGTCAAGCTCCCGCAGGGCGTGGAGCTGGCCGTCGACGCCGAGGCCGGCGTCGTCAACGTCACCGCCGCCCCGACCGCCGAGGACCTGGACGCCGAGCTGTCCGAGGCCGAGGCCGAGGCCGGCATCGAGAAGGACGCTCCCGAGGAGGAGGCCGCCGAGGGCTCCTCCGACGAGGACTCCTCGAAGGAGTGACCTCTCCCAGCAGCGCCGGGGCCGGCGGCGGGGACCTCCCCGCCGCCGGCCCCTGGCTGGTGGTGGGGCTGGGCAACCCCGGGCCCGAGCACGCGGCCGACCGGCACACCGTCGGTGCGATGGTCGTCGACGAGCTCGCGTCCCGCCTGCGCACCGGCTTCAAGGCCTCCAAGCAGCGGGCCGCCGTCGCCGAGGTGCGCCTCGGGCCGCCCGGGCTCGCGAGCCAGCGGGTGGTGCTGGCCAAGCCGACGTCCTGGATGAACGAGTCCGGCGGCCCCACCGCCGGCCTCGCGCGGTTCTACGGCGTCGACCCGCTGCGGGTCATCGCCGTCCACGACGAGCTCGACATCGACGCCGGCGCCGTGCGCCTCAAGCGCGGTGGCGGCGAGGGCGGGCACAACGGCCTGCGCGACATCTCGAAGGCGCTGGGCACCAAGGACTACGTGCGCGTGCGCGTGGGCATAGGGCGCCCCCCGGGTCGCATGGACCCGGCGGACTTCGTGCTCCGCGGCTTCTCGACGGTCGAGCGCAAGGAGCTGCCCTTCCTGCTCTCGGACGCGGCCGACGCGGTCGAGGCGGTCGTCACCGACGGCCTCGAGGCGGCGCAGCAGCGCTTCCACGCGGCGCGCTGAGCCCCGCGGACACCGCCCAGCCGCGCGGCCCTGTCAAGGGGGAGCGCGTCGACGCAGGTGCCACGGCGTGTCGGCCTCCGGTACGGTGCGCCACAGCGCCACTCGAACGGAGCCGGCGACACGCACCCGCCCGAGGAGACCGACAGTGACGATCACCACCAAGACGACCAAGGGGTCGGAGGACGTCAAGGTGACGTTCTCCCTGTCCAAGGACGACTACAGCGAGGCCGTGTCCGTCGTGGGCAACTTCAACGACTGGAGCCCCTTCGCCCACGTGATGAAGAAGCGGTCGAACGGCAGCCGCTCGGCCACGGTGACGGTGCCCAAGGGCTCCTCGGTGCACTTCCGCTACCTCGGCCACGACGGCCACTGGTTCGACGACGCGGACGCCGTGGTCGACGACCAGGGCAGCACCTACGAGGTCTGAGGAGAGCTCCCTCCAGAGGGCCCGCGAGGCCCTCTCTGCGGAGCGCGCGCTCCTCGCCGCGCCCGCTCCGCTGTGCGCACCTGACCCGACCGGGCGTCGCCCGGTCGGGTCTCTCGCGCTCGGCGCCGTCACCCTGCGTGCCTAGAGTGCCGGGGACACCCCAGCTGCCACGCACCCGGAGGGCTTCCCCATGACCGCAGCCGACCAGACCGCCCCGACCGGGGTCCCGGTCTCCGAGATCCCCGTCCTCATCCTGTGCGGGGGCATGGGCACGCGCCTGCGCGAGGCCAGCGAGCAGCTGCCCAAGGGCCTCGTCGACGTCGGCGGCCGTCCGATCCTGTGGCACATCATGAAGCTGTACTCCTCGCACGGCTTCCGGAAGTTCGTGCTGTGCCTGGGCTACAAGGGCGACATGATCAAGTCGTACTTCCTCGACAGCCGCGTCCGGTCCTCGGACCTGACGCTGCACACGAACGGGTCGAAGCCGCTGGAGTTCCACACGGACACCTCCGACGAGGACTGGGAGATCACGTTCGTCGAGACGGGGCTGACCACGGCCACCGGCGCCCGCATCGCGCGCGCCGCGAAGTACCTCGACGCCCCCCGCTTCGCGCTCACCTACGGTGACGGCATCGGCTCCGTCGACGTGTCGACGGCGCTGCAGCAGCACGTCGCCTCGGGCAAGACCGGCACCCTGACCGGCGTCCACCCCAGCGGTCGCTACGGCGAGATGCAGGTCGAGGGCGACGCGGTGAAGGAGTTCAACGAGAAGCCCACCACGCAGACGGACTACGTCAACGGCGGGTTCTTCTTCTTCGAGCGCTCCTTCGTGGAGGGCTACCTCGACGCCGACCGCACCGAGGAGATGCTCGAGCACGCGCCGCTGGGCCGCCTGGCCCGCGACGGCGAGCTGGGCGTCTACAAGCACGAGGGCTACTGGCTCGGCATGGACACCTTCCGCGACTGGAAGGAGCTCAACGGGCTCTGGGACGCGGGCCGCGCGGAGTGGAAGACCTGGAAGGACTGACCCGGCTGTGAGCTCGCTCGACGGGGGCGCCGCCGCGGGCCTGCCGCTGCTGGTGGCCCAGAGGCGGGCCGCCGTCGAGCGGCTCGCCCCGGAGGTCTTCGACTACTACGACGCCGGGGCCGGCGGCGAGGTCACCCGCCGCGAGGGCCAGGCGGCGTGGTCGTCCTACCGCCTGAGGCCGCGGGTGCTCCGCGACGTGTCGTCGGTCGACACCGCGACGGAGCTGCTGGGCGTGCCCGTGGCGCACCCGGTCGGCATCGCGCCGATGGCCTTCCACGCGCTGGCGACGGCGGACGGCGAGCTCGCCACCGCCGCGGCGGCCGGGCGGGGCGGCGGCCTGCTGGGCCTGTCGACCCGGTCCTCGCGGGCGGTGGAGGAGGTCGCCGCGGCGGCCGCCGCGCACGGGGCGCCCTGGTGGTTCCAGGTCTACGTGATGAAGGACCGCGCGCTGACCGAGGCGCTGGTGCGCCGCGCGGTGGCTGCTGGTGCCGGTGCCCTCGTGCTCACCGGCGACACGCCCTACGTGGGGCGCAAGCGCCGCGTGACGGGCACGCGCCTGGCGGTGCCCGACGACCAGTTCCTCGTCAACCTCGCTCCGCACTTCGCCGAGCGGGCCGCAGCGGGGGGCGCCGAGGTCGACGTCGCCGGCCAGCGCGCCGCTGCCGAGCAGGACCCCTCGATCGACCTGGGCACCATCGCCTGGCTGAACGAGGTCTCCGGCCTGCCGGTGCTCGTCAAGGGCGTCCTGCGCGGTGACGACGCCGAGGCCTGCCTGGCCGCCGGGGCCGCCGGCGTGGTGGTCTCCAACCACGGCGGGCGCCAGCTCGACAGGTCGGTGCCCAGCGCGCTCGCGCTGCCGGAGGTCGCTGCTGCCGTGCGCGCCCACGGGGTGCTGACCCGGGGCCCCGCCGCCGGGCGGCGGCCGGTGGTGCTGGTCGACGGCGGCGTGCGCTCCGGTGCCGACGTCCTCGTGGCGCTGGCCCTGGGGGCCGACGCCGTCCTGCTGGGGCGCCCGGTCCTGTGGGCCCTGGCCAGCGGTGGGGCCGACGCGGCCGCCGCGTGCGTGGCCGAGGTGGTCGCCGACCTGGCCCACGCCATGGCCCTCGCGGGGGCCGCCTCGGTGGCCGCGGTGACCCCCGACCTGGTGGCCCTGCCGGGGGCCGGAGGGGTGTCGACCTGGTCTTGACCAGGTCTTGACCGCCTCTTGGGGTGTCGGAGGTGGATCCCTGGCCCGGTCGGGTGGTGTGCTGTCCGGCCGGGCGCTCTCGTGCGACCGAGGTGATCAACTGGCTGTCGGCGCCGACCACGCAGTGTGCTCCAGCAGTTCCTTGTGACGAGATGAGGGTCCCCATGGCTGTCCACCGCCCCGCGCGCATCCCGGCCGCCCGCCGCGGCGGAGCCGGTGGCGGCGTCGACCACGTCGACGTCGTCGTCGTGGGCGGCGGCTCGGCCGGCAGCGTCGTCGCCGGGCGCCTGGTCGAGGCGGGCGCCTCCTCCGTCCTGGTGCTGGAGGCCGGCGGCCCGGTGCACCCCTGGGACGTCGAGGTGCGGATGCCCCTGGGCATGTACCGCGCCGTCGGTGACGCCCGCTACGACTGGAAGTACGTCGGCGAGGAGGAGCCCTGGCTCTTCCGCCGCCGCATCAACCACCCCCGCGGCAAGGCCCTCGGCGGCTCGAGCGCCATCAACGGGATGCTCTACCAGCGCGGGCACGCCGCCGACTACGACGGCTGGGCCGCCATGACCGGCGACCCCTCGTGGGACTACTCCCACCTCGTCCCCTACTTCCAGCGCGTCGAGGCCGCCACCGCGCGCAGCGCCGGCCCCACCCGCGGGCGCGGCGGCGCGCACGTCCTGACCCAGGACCCGGCCGCCGGCCCGCTGCACGAGGCGTTCTTCGAGGCCGCGCGCCAGGCCGGGCACCCCGTCAGCAGCGACCCCAACGAGGTGCAGGACGGCGTCGGCCGCTTCGAGAAGGCCCAGTCGCACGGCCGCCGCACGACCGCGGCCGACGCGTACCTCACCAAGCACCTCGCGGGCCAGCGCTCCGGCCGCGGCCGCTCGCCGCTGCGCGTGCAGTGCCACGCCCTGGTCACGCGCGTCGTCGTCGAGGGCGGGCGCGCCGTGGGCGTGCGCTACCGGGTCAGCGACGGACGGTCGACCGGGCCCGAGCGCGAGGTGCGCGCCGCGGAGGTCGTGCTGGCCGCCGGTGCGTTCGCCACGCCCCAGCTGATGCTGCTGTCCGGCATCGGCCCCCGCGACGAGCTCGAGGCCGCCGGTGTCGAGGTGGTCCACCACCTGCCCGGCGTCGGCCGCGACCTGCAGGACCACCTCGGTGCGTTCGTGCAGCACCGGAGCTCCCGCCCGGTCGGGTCGAACAGCATCAAGGGCAAGCCCCAGCTCCTCTCGGCGGCGGCCCGCTGGCTCGCCCTCGGCAGCGGCCCCGGCGCGAGCACGCACATCGAGGCGGGCGGCTTCCTGCGCACGACGCCCGACGCCCTCGCCCCCGACGCGACCGTCTTCTTCTCGTCGCTGGTGTGGCCGGTGGCGGGCATGCCCGTCGTCGAGGGCCACGGCTACCAGCTGTACGCCTACCCGGGCCGCGTGACCTCGCGCGGCAGCGTCACCCTGCGCTCGACCGACCCGTCGGCCGCGCCGGTGATCCGCAACAACTACCTCTCGACCGAGAACGACCGCCAGGCGTGGGTGCGGGTGCTGCGCACCGTCCGCGAGCTGCTCTCCCAGCCCGCCTTCGAGCCGTTCGACGGCGGGGAGGTGGTCCCGGGCACGCACGTCGTCACCGACGAGGACATCCTCTCCTTCGTGCGGCGCACCGCCCGCACCGGCCTGCACCCCACCTCCACCGCCCGCATGGGCGTCGACGACGCCGCCGTCCTCGACCCCGCCACGCTCGGCGTCCACGGCCTGCCCGGCCTGCGGGTGGTCGACGCCTCCGCGATCCCGCTGATGCCCAACGGCAACAGCTACGCCCCCGTGATGGTGCTGGCCGAGAAGGCCGCCGACCTGATCAGCGGCACCGCGGCCCCCGCCCCCGTGCGGGTGCCCGAGGCGGCCCGCGCCGTGCCGGGCTCCCTGCCCCTCCTGCCCGACGGCAGCCTCGCGGACGTGCCCGTCGACGCCGCGGGCGGCCTGCCCGGTGTCAGCGGGGAGCCCCTGGCCTCCTGAGGGAGGTCGGCGGCGACCACGGGGCCAGCGCCCGCGCCACCTCCGCCACCCACCGCTGCGGCGTGAACTGCTCGGCGCGCTCGCGCCGGTCCG
>JAKONK010000079.1 GCA_022701985.1 Actinomycetales bacterium | reverse complement strand
GCTCGCCGACACCAAGGTGGAGTTCGGCCTCGACCCCGCCGCCGACCCGGCCGACCCCGCCGCGCTGGTCCTCGGCGACGAGCTGCTCACCCCCGACTCCTCCCGCTTCTGGCCCGCCGACGGCTGGGCCCCCGGCCGGGTGCAGCCCAGCTTCGACAAGCAGTACGTGCGCGACTGGCTCACCTCCGACGCCTCCGGCTGGTCGCGGGCCTCGACCGAGCCGCCGCCCGCGCTGCCCGACGACGTGGTCGAGCGCACCCGCGCCCGCTACGTCGAGGCGTACGAGCGCATCACCGGTCGCCGCTGGAGCTGACCGGCTGACCGGCCGACCGGCTGGTCCGGTCGGCCGCTGCGACCCGACCACGGGCGGGTCGTGCACGACGTGCCGGGCGCCGCCCCCCGTGGCAGCGTCGGAGCATGCCCACGCCGTCGCACTCCCGCGATCTCCACACCCCTGACGAGCGCACCACCCCCGCCGGGGAGGTGGGCGAGGTCGACGTCGTCGTCATCGGCGGCGGCCCGGTGGGCGAGAACGTCGCCGCACGCGCCGTCCGCGGCGGGCTGTCGGCGGTGCTCGTCGAGGCCGAGCTGCTCGGCGGGGAGTGCTCCTACTGGGCCTGCATGCCCTCCAAGGCGCTCATCCGCCCCACCCAGGCGCTCGCCGCCGCCCGGCGGGTCCCGGGGGCCCAGCAGGCGGTGACCGGCGACGTCGACGTGGCCGCCGTCCTCGCCCGCCGCGACTCCTTCACCTCGGGGTACGACGACGGCAGCCAGGTCGAGTGGGCCGTCGGCGCCGACATCGCCGTGGTCCGCGGCCACGGCCGCCTCGCCGGGGAGCGGCGCGTGGAGGTCACCACCGCCGACGGCTCGGTCGTGCCGCTGGTGGCCCGCCGCGCCGTCGTCGTCGCCACCGGCTCCACGCCGTCGGTGCCCCCGGTGGAGGGCCTGGCCGACGCGCCCCACTGGGGCAGCCGCGAGGCCACCTCCGCCGCGCAGGTGCCCGCGAGCCTCGTGGTGCTCGGCGCGGGGGTGGTCGGCTGCGAGCTGGCGCAGGCCTTCGCGCGCCTCGGCTCCCGCGTGACCCTGGTGGCGTCCTCGACGCTGCTCGGCAAGCTCGAGGACCGCGCGGGCGAGCTGGTCGCCGACGCGCTCGCGGAGGACGGCGTCGACGTCCGCCGGGGGGCGCGGGCGGCGCGGGTGAGCCGCGACGGCGACAGCGGCCCCGTGACCCTGGTGCTCGAGGACGGCTCGGAGATCACCGCCGACGAGCTGCTGGTGGCCACCGGGCGCCGCCCCGCCACGGCCGACGTCGGCCTCGACAGCGTCGGGCTGCCCACCGACGCCGCGCTCGCCGTCGACACGACCGGTGCGGCCACCGGCCTGGCGCAGGACGCCGGCGACGAGGGCCAGCCGTGGCTGTACGGCGCCGGCGACGTCACCGGTGACGCCCCGCTCACCCACATGGGCAAGTACGTGGCGAGGGCCGTGGGCGACGTCATCGCGGCCCGCGCGGAGGGCGAGGCGGTGCAGGACGGCGCGTGGGGCGCCCACGCGACGACCGCGCAGCAGCGCGCCGTGACCCAGGTGGTCTTCACCGACCCCGAGGTGTGCGCCGTGGGCCTCACCGCCGACCAGGCGGGCGACGCCGGTCTGCGCACCCGCGTGGTCGACCTCGACATCGCCGTCGCCGGCTCGGCGCTCCACGCCGACGGGTACACCGGCTGGGCGCGCATGGTGGTCGACGAGGACCGCCGCACGGTCGTCGGCGTCACCTTCGTGGGCCAGGACACCGCTGAGCTGCTGCACTCGGCGACCGTCGCGGTGGTCGGCGAGGTGCCGCTGGAGCGCCTGTGGCACGCGGTGCCGAGCTACCCGACCACCAGCGAGGTGTGGCTGCGGCTGCTGGAGTCGTACGGCCTGTAGCCGCTGCGGCCGCGGCCACGGGCGTCCGCCACCCCTCGGGGGCGGCGGACGCCCGCCGGCCGCACGGCGCAGGGGGCGGTCAGAACTCGTGGGTGCCGTGGCCGCCGTCGTCGCGGACGTCGACGTCACCGCACAGGCGCGCCAGGTTGCCCAGGTAGACCCTCCGGCCGGCGGGGGAGAGCAGCGCGTCGTGCACCGGCACCACGGCGGTGCTCGGGGCGACCGCCCGCAGGAAGTCGACGGTCATCGCGGACGTCGCCCAGGGGGCGTTCAGCGGCAGCGCGAGCAGGTCGACCCCCTCCGGGACGGCGTCGTAGGCGTCACCGGGCACGAACAGCACCGGCTCGCCGGGGGCGCTGACGACCAGCCCGGTGTTGCCCACCCCCGGCACGTCGGCGTGGATGCTCGCGTGCCGGCCGCCCACGGCGCGCACGGTCACCGCCCCCAGCTGCAGCGCCTCGCCCGGGTGGAGGGCCGCCAGGTCGACGTCGCCGTCCGCCCCGAGGCGGGAGCCCGCGAGCGACGCCGCCGTCTCCGGCTCGGCGCGCAGCAGCGCGCCGTCGTTCCCCTCCAGCAGCGCCGGGAGCTTCTCGACGTCGACGTGGTCGGGGTGCTGGTGCGTCACGAGCACCGCGTCGAGGTCGGTCAGCTCCTCCCAGCCGGTGGAGAAGGTGCCGGGGTCGACCAGCACGCGGGTGCCGGCCGCCTCGACCAGCAGGCAGGCGTGTCCGAGGTGGGAGATCCGCATGCCGACATCCTGCTCCGCGGGCGCGTCCTCGCACCCCCGCGGCACCCCCTAGGCTCTCCCCCCGTGGGACGCGTGCTGGTCCAGGTCATGCCCAAGCCGGAGATCCTCGACCCCCAGGGCAAGGCGGTCTCCGCCGCACTGCCCCGGCTGGGCCTCGAGGGCTTCACCGACGTGCGGCAGGGGAAGCGGTTCGAGCTGGTGGTCGAGGGTCCGGTGACGCCGGCGGTCCTCGCCCAGGCGCGCAGGGCCGCCGAGCAGCTGCTCGCCAACCCCGTCATCGAGGACGTCGTCAGCGTCGCCGACGCCGACGCCGCCGTCTCATGAAGATCGGCGTCGTCACCTTCCCGGGCACCCTGGACGACCGCGACGCCGCCCGCGCCGTGGTCCGCGGAGGTGGTGAGGCCGTGGCCCTGTGGCACGCCGACGCCGACCTGCGCGGGGTCGACGCCGTGGTCCTGCCCGGCGGGTTCTCCTACGGCGACTACCTGCGCGCCGGCGCCATCGCCAGCATCGCGCCCGTCATGGGCCCCGTGGTCGAGGCCGCCCGCGGCGGCATGCCCGTCCTGGGCATCTGCAACGGGTTCCAGGTGCTGTGCGAGGCGGGTCTGCTGCCGGGTGCGCTCGTCCGCAACGACGTGCGCACCTTCGTCTGCCGCGACCAGCGCCTCCGCGTCGAGGACGCCTCCACCGCGTGGACCTCGGCGTTCGAGACCGGCCAGGAGATCGTCGTCCCGCTGAAGAACGGCGAGGGCGGCTACAACGCCGACGAGCGCACCCTCGACGAGCTCGAGGGCGAGGGCCGCGTGGTCTTCCGCTACCTCGGGGGCAACCCCAACGGCTCCCAGCGCGACATCGCCGGGGTGCGCGACGCCTCCGGCCGCGTGGTCGGCCTCATGCCGCACCCCGAGCACGCCACCGAGCCGGGCTACGGCCCCACCGAGCACGGCGGCGGCGCCAGCGGCGACGGCACCGACGGTCTGGGGTTCTTCACCTCGGTGCTGACGGCGCTCGCCAGCGCCTGACCCGCTGCGCTGCTGCTCCGGACGGGTGGGGCGACACCGGTGCCCGCCGGGCTGCCACGGTGAGCCCGTCGGGCGCGTCCTAGTCGCGTGAACGGCCCCACAGACCTCTCCGGCGGCGCCGGAGGACGCCGCGACGACGACCCCGGCCACCTCGGGCCCGCTGACCGCGACGTCGCCCGCGCCCTGCGCGCGGCGCTCGG